>NZ_JBYTBO010000013.1:70626-186062 GCF_058789255.1 Pseudomonas sp. FW215-R2 | reverse complement strand
CCCCCCCGCGATGGCGTTTTTGTTGGCAAGACTTCTCTTTGCAAATCCCCCGCCCGCATCTACTCTGCCTGAACTCTCCCCACCCCCGAGCACCCCCGCCATGATGGACAGCCTCAGCGGTATCACGGCCTTCATTCAGGTGGCCGAAACCCGCAGCTTCACCGAAGCCGGGCGTCTGCTGGAGATCTCATCGTCCGCCGTCGGCAAGAGTGTGGCACGCATGGAGGAACGCCTCGGTGTGCGGCTGTTTCACCGCAGCACCCGCAGCGTCACCCTGACCACCGAAGGCGAGCTGTTTCTGGACCGCTGCAAACGCATCCTCAGTGAAGTGGAAGCCGCGCAAATGGAGCTGCTGGAGTTGTCCGCCACGCCACGGGGCAAGGTGCGCATCAGCGTGCCGATCCAGAACGTGCTGATCATGCCGGTGCTGGCCGGGTTCATGCGCGCCTACCCGGACATCGAGCTGGATGTGGACATGTCCGACCGCATGGTCGACGTGATCGAGGAGGGTTTCGACGCGGTGATCCGTACCGGCGCACCTCAGGACTCGCGACTGATGGCGCGCAAGCTCGGTGGCTATCAATTGCAGTTGGTGGCGTCGCCGGCGTACCTGGAGCGCAACGGCGCGCCGACGCACCCGGACGATCTGAGCAAACATGTGTGCCTGCTGCACAAGTTTCCTGCCACGGGGATGATCGAGCGCTGGCCGCTGCGGGTGGGCGACACGCACATCGAGCCGAGCCTTTCGCGTGCATTGACCTGCACCACGATGGACCCGCTGACGTACCTGGCGCTGGATGGGGTAGGGATTGCGTGTCTGCCGGACTTTTCAATCCGTGAGCCGTTGGCCGATGGCCGGCTGAAGGTGGTGCTGGAGGACTACACCGACCACACCGGCAACCTGTGGATGCTCTGGCCTGCGTCGAAGCAGACGGCACCGAGGTTGCGGGTGTTGATCGACTTTTTCAAAGACAACATTCTGAAGGTCTGACACTCAGCGTTGCAGGGTCTCGGCAATCGGCGACTTGCTCAGACCGAAACTGAGCATCACGGCCAGCCCGAGCAGACCGACCCCGGCGCCCAGCCACAGCGGCGAAGCGATGCCGGCATGGTCGACCATCAAGCCACCGAACAACGAGCCTGAGGCGATCGCTACTTGAAATGTGGTGACCAGCATCGCCGAACTCGCTTCCGGCAGTGTCGGCGACGTCAGTTGCATCCAACTGCTGACACCCAGCGGAATCGCCCCGTATGCCACGCCCCACAGCAACACCGCCAGCGTCACGCCCAGCCCCTGCAAGTGCGGCAAGGCCAACTGCACGATCACCATCAGCAACACCACCGCGCCCAGGGAAGCACGCAAGTGCGAAGTAATGGTGCCGGCCATGGCAAAGTTCGCCAGCATGCCGACCAGGCCGAAGCCCAGCAGGATCGCAGTAATCGCACTCGGCGAGAAACCGGCTTCATGGCCAAGGAACGGCGCGATGTAGGTGTACGCCGCGAAATGCGCCGCCACCACCGTGCCCAGCAACAGCATGCTGCGACGTGCATTGCCGCGCGACACATAAGCCAGCAGCGCGCGTACTTTCAGCCCCTCGCTGGAAGGCAGCGAAGGCAAGGTCAGGGCTTGGGCAGCGAGCGCGAGCAGTGCAAGCCCCGCCGTCAGCGCGAGCGACATGCGCCATGAAAACAGGCTGCTGATGAACGTCCCGAATGGCACGCCGAATACGGTCGCCAGGGTGATTCCGGCGAAGATCAGCGCCGTGGCCTTCGCCGCGTTAGAGGTGTTGACCAGTCGCCCGGCCACTGCAATCGCCACAGCCCAGAATCCGCCCAGTGCTATGCCGACAAGTCCACGTCCGACCAGCATGATCGCCAGTGACGGTGCCAGCGCCGAGATCAGGTTGGCGGCCACCAGCAGCAGCGTCAGCAGCAACAACAGATGCCGTCGGTTCATGCGTCCCGCGCCCAGCATGATTGCGGGCGCCGATACCGCCGCGACCATCCCCGGCACGGTGACCATCAATCCCGCGACACCCACAGTGACGTTCAGGCTATCGGCGATCTGCGGCAGGATGCCGACCGGCAGGTATTCCGTGGTGACAAAAGCAAAGGCGCCGAGGGCTACGGAGTACACCGAGAGCCAGTCGCGCCAGGAGGAAGGGACCTCTTGTGTGGCCGTCGCCGTAGTGGGTAATGCCTGTAGATCGTGCATGGGAGAGCTCCACAATAATGAGTGGAGCCATGCTAGGCAGCGCGTGCCTGCGGAAAAACGGGGCACAGTTCCAATCACTGCGGAGCGATTGCTCCACAATCGAATGGCGCTGGCCCCGGTCGATCAATTGCGATCCTGAGCGACGATTGCAAAGTTGCCCGGCGCTTTTTCCAGTAGCCCCAGGAATCTCACCAGATCGACCGTGCTGCCATCGACCTTCAGGTCTTGCGAAGTGAGCGCATCCTTGATTCCCGCAGTGCCGCCCAGCAGTTGCACGAACAGGTCTTTGGTGACGGTCAGCGTTGCGTTGGCATTCGCTGCCGACGGGCCTTTTCGGTAGTGCAGCACGGCGTTCTCGATCCACAGCACGAAGGATTCGCGGGTATCGGTCAGCAGCAGATTGAAGGTCCAGTTCTTGCCATCGGCGGCCGGCCCGTCGAGGCTCGCGGCCATGGCTTCGAGGAAGCGCTCGGTGGGTGTCTGCTTCATCAGTTCTATCAAGTCCGAACGTCTGACGCCTTTGGTGGGCGGGCCGTTGCGCAGTTCCTGAGCGGCGGTCAGGTAGCTGTTGCGCCAGGTCGCGGACTCCGATTGGTAGCCCAGCTGTTCATAGGTCTGGGCCAGCAGTTCCTTGGCGGCCTTGTCGTCGGGTGCGTCGAGAACGGCCTGATCCAACAGTTCGGCCACCCAGCGGTATTCGCCTTTGTCATAGGCCACGCGTGCGGCTTCGACCACCTTTGCGTGGCCGCCCATCAATTCGACATAGCGTTTGGCGGATTCCTTGGGCACCAGCGGATTCAAGTGCGCCGGGTTGCCGTCGTAGGCGCCCAGATACATCTGGTAGATCGCTTTGACGTTGTGTCGCACATCGCCGTAATAACCACGGGTGCCGAAGTACGACGCCAGTGAGTCGGGCAATTGGATTTTGTCGGCGATTTCGTTGGGCGTGTAGCCCGCGTTCATCAGCCGCACGGTCTGATCGTGCATGTATTTATAGACGTCGCGGTGTTTGGTGATGAACTCGCGGATCCGCTCGTTGCCCCAGATCGGCCAGTTGTGTTGGCCGAAATAGACCTCGGTGTCGCCGAGTTCGTCGAGGGCGATCTGCGTGTAGTCGGACCAGCGCAGCGCATCGCGAACCTTGGCGCCGCGAATCGGCAGCAGGTTGTGCATGGTCTGCGCCAGCAATTCCGCACCGCCGTAGGCCTTGCGTTCGGGGATCGAGAAGGTCAGCTCGGCCGGGGCTTCGGCGCCCGGTATGTTGTGAAAGACGAAGCTGACGCCGTCGAGTACGAGTTCCTGCATCGGCTGATCGATGATTTGCGTCGGCGCCAGAATGCCGATGCTGCCGTAGGCGACGTTTTTGCCCAACCCGGTGTCGACCATGCCGGTCGCGCCCGGCGCCAGGTTCTTGCCGAACTGATACATCGAACGGCGCGCCATCGCCGGACCGGCCAGGACGTTTTCGCTGGTTGCTTCCTCCATGAACCCGGCGGGTGCCACTACCGGGATGTTGCGCTGGGCGACTTCGGCGACCGAAGTGATGCCCAGCACGCCGCCGAAATGGTCAACGTGGTCGTGGGTGAAAATGATCGCGGTCACGGGCTTGTCGCCCAGTTGTGCGCGGGCGAATGCCAGGGCTGCGGCGGCGGTTTCCTTCGAGGTCAGCGGGTCGACCACGATCCACCCGGTTTGCCCTTCGATCAACGTCATGTTGGCGATGTCGAAACCGCGCAACTGGTAGATGCCGTCGGTGACTTTGAACAAACCGATCTGGGCGTTGAGCATCGCGTGGCGCCACAGGCTCGGGTTGACCGTGGCGGGGGCCTTGCCTTCGACGAATCTGAATGCATCGAAATCGATCAGCACGGTGCCGTCGGAACCGAGGATCTGCCCGGTCGGCCGGGCGATGAAGCCGCGTTGGGCATCTTCCATGTCCCGGGTGTCATTGAGGTCCAGGCCCTTGATCGTGGCTTCGATCACCGCTGCGGTGGCGGGTGTTGCTTCGCCGCTGGCAACGCTCGGTGGTTTGTCACAACCGGCGAGGGACACCAGCGCCAGGGCGATGAGGGTGTGGCAGGTCGATCTCATTCTTGTTGTTCTCCGATGATCAATCAGCAGAGAGTAGGGAGAGGAGGGTGATGTATCCAATGCATTGTTTACATCCAGCCAATGCGTGGCTAGCATCGGCGACATGGATCTCAAACGACTGACACATCTTCTGGCGCTGGCCGATGAACGCCATTTCGGCCGCGCCGCCGAACGCGTGCACCTCAGCCAACCGGCCCTGAGTCGCAGCATTCAAGCGCTGGAGAGCGAAACCGGCCAGCGCCTGTTCGATCGGGACACCGGCGACGTTCGCCCGACGCCGGCCGGGGAGTTCCTGATCGAGCGGGCGCGGCGGCTGCTGTTCGATGCACGCTCGCTGGAACGTGATCTGGCGCTTTACGGTGATGGCCGGCTCGGCAACCTTGCGTTCGGCGTCGGGCCGTTTCCGGCGGCGATGTTGATGCATCAGGTGGTGCCTCGGTTGCGTCGGGAGTATCCGGAAGTCACCCTGCGGGTAGAGATCAACAACTGGCAGATTCTTGAAGCCCGTTTGCGGGATGAAGCGATCGAGTTTTTCGTCGCGGACATTCGCAATTTCTCGGCCGACACCGATCTGCTGATCCGTTCGCTGGGCCAGGCTTCGGCGGGGTTCTTTGTCCGGCCGAAACACCCGCTGGCCGGGCGCGCGGTGACGATGAGAGACCTGGAAAAGTACGGCATCGCAACGACGCGCCTGCCGGCCGTGGTGAAGGAAGAGACTGCGCATACCCTGGGCATTTCCACTCGCCAGGCCTTGCCGCTTGCGCTTGAGTGCGACGATGTGGCGTTGCTCAGAACGGTGGCCTGTTCGACCGATACCATCCTCGGCGTGATCCACGGCGCAGTGGCTGAAGACCTGCGCATCGGTAACCTGATCGAACTGCAGGTCGTGGACAGACCCGGGCTGCATTCCGAAATCGGCGTCGTCAGCCTGCCCAACAGAAGCCTGTCACCGACCGCCCGCTGTGTGATCGACGCCATCGTCGACGAGATGGCGCAACGCAATATCTCGACCTGAGCGGGGCTCCGGTCGGCGGCCAAAACGCCAAAGCACAAGACTTCCCGCTCAAAAACCGGATAATGGCGGCCATTCTGTTCAGCTCGCTATTCTGGTAGTCCCCCATGGAAATCAAGGTCAACTTTCTCGACAACCTTCGACTTGAAGCCAAGTTCGACGACTTCACGGTGGTGGCCGACCAACCGATCCGCTACAAGGGCGACGGCTCGGCACCGGGTCCGTTCGACTACTTCCTGGCCTCGTCGGCGTTGTGCGCGGCTTACTTCGTGAAGCTGTATTGCGAAACCCGCAATATCCCGACCGATAACATCCGCCTGTCGCAGAACAACATCGTTGACCCGGAGAACCGCTACAACCAGATCTTCAAGATTCAGGTCGAGCTGCCGGCGGACATCTCCGACAAGGACCGCCAGGGCATCCTGCGCTCCATCGACCGCTGCACGGTCAAGAAAGTCGTGCAGGCCGGCCCTGAGTTCGTGATCGAGGAAGTGGAAAACCTCGACGCCGATGCCCAGGCACTGCTGATGCCAGGCGCGAACTCCAGCGTGAGCACTTACATTCCGGGCAAGGATCTGCCGCTGGAGCAGACCATCGCCAACATGTCGGGCATCCTCGCCGACCTCGGCATGAAGATCGAAATCGCCTCGTGGCGCAACATCGTGCCCAACGTGTGGTCGCTGCACATCCGCGACGCGCACTCGCCGATGTGCTTCACCAACGGCAAGGGCTCGACCAAAGAGGGGGCGCTGGCGTCGGCACTGGGCGAGTTCATCGAGCGCCTGAACTGCAACTTCTTCTACAACGATCAGTTCTGGGGTCTGGACCTCGCCAATGCGCCGTTCGTGCATTACCCGGACGAGCGCTGGTTCAAGCCGGGCAGCAATGACGAGCTGCCGACCGAGATCCTCGATCCGTACTGCCTGAAAATCTACAACCGCGACGGCGAGCTGCGTGGCTCGCACCTGATCGACACCAACTCCGGCAATGAAGAGCGCGGCATCGTTTCCCTGCCGTTCGTTCGTCAGTCGGACGGCGAGGTGGTGTATTTCCCGTCGAACCTGATCGAAAACCTGTACCTGAGCAACGGCATGAGCGCCGGCAACACCCTGGCCGAAGCCCAGGTGCAGTGCCTGTCGGAAATCTTCGAGCGCGCCGTGAAGCGCGAAATCATCGAAGGTGAATTTGCATTGCCGGACGTGCCGCAGGAAGTGTTGGCGAAGTACCCGGCGATCATGGCCGGTATTCAAGGCCTGGAAGCACAAGGCTTCCCGGTTCTGGTGAAGGATGCATCGCTGGGCGGTGAGTTCCCGGTGATGTGCGTCACGCTGATGAACCCGCGTACTGGCGGTGTGTTCGCTTCGTTCGGCGCGCATCCGAGCTTCGAAGTCGCGCTGGAACGCAGCCTGACCGAATTGCTGCAGGGCCGCAGCTTCGAAGGCCTGAACGATCTGCCGCAGCCGACCTTCGAAGGTCAGGCGGTCACCGAACCGAACAACTTCGTCGAGCACTTCATCGATTCCAGCGGAGTGGTGTCGTGGCGCTTCTTCAGCGCGCAGGCGGAATACGAGTTTGTAGAGTGGGACTTCACCGGCCAAGGTGAAAACTCCAACGTCGAAGAGGCCGAAACCCTGTTCGGCATCCTCAAGGGCATGGGCAAGGAATCGTACATGGCGGTCTACGAGCACATCGGCGCAACCGCCTGCCGCATCCTGGTGCCGGACTACTCGGAAATCTACCCGGTGGACGACCTGATCTGGGACAACACCAACAAGGCGCTGTTCTTCCGCGAAGACATCCTCAATCTGCATCGCCTGAACGAAGAGGAACTCCAGTCGCTGGTCGAGCGTCTGGTCGAAAGCGAGCTGGATGACTACACCGACATCACCACGTTGATCGGCATCGAGTTCGACGACAACACCGTGTGGGGTCAACTGACAATCCTGGAACTGAAACTGCTGATCTGGCTCGCCCTGGGACAAATCGAGGAGGCTAAGGAAGCGGTAGAGATGTTCCTCCAGTACAACGACAACACCGTCGAGCGGGGTCTGTTCTATCAGGCCGTCAACGGGGTGCTGGAGATGCAGCTGGACGAAGACCTGGAGCTGGCCGACTACGAAGCCAACTTCCGCCGCATGTTCGGCAACGAACGGATGGACGCCGCGATCGGCTCGGTGGACGGCAGCGTACGCTTCTACGGTTTGACGCCGACCAGCATGAAACTTGAAGGCCTCGATCGCCATCTGCGACTGATCGACAGCTACAAGAAACTGCACGCGGCCCGGGCCAATGTGACGGCTTCGGTTCGCTGACAGCGATGACAACAAAAAAGCACCTTCGGGTGCTTTTTTGTTTTTAAGATGGACGCCTGTCAGAAGGAGCGATGCAATGGATCTGAAGTTCAGTCACGTCGATGTGCTGGTCAACAACCTCGAAGAGGCCTGCGCCTACTATGCGCAGATCCTGAAAGCGAGAATCTCCCGGACCCTCGTCTGGGAGCGGGGTGGCCTGCATGTTCGCTACGCAGTAGCGCTGATCGGTCAGGAGCGTTTCATGCTGGTCCAGCCGTTGGCGGGCAACCTAAAGGAGCTGCTGGATTCATCGGGGGAGGGGATGATCTACCGTCACTGCTATTCGACCCCGGACATCGAGAAGGCCTACGACGAACTGGTGATCGCCGGCGTGCAGCCCGAAGACGAAAACGGACAGCCACTGGAACGCGCCAACCTGCAATCACCGTCCGGGACACGCATCATCTGGCTGCCCAAGCGCTTCGGGCATTTCTCTATCGAGATTCTCGAGGAGCAGACGCTGGAGGCGTTCATCGAGTCTGCGTTTGCCTGAGTTTTTTAATGGGGACAGATTCATTTTTAGAATAGATCTGTCCTCTTTAACTCAGACGTGGCTCGTTTGAAGTCTAGTTGGCAGCCTATCCGCGGTGATGGTTTTGTTTTGTTAATGAAACGAACTGATTCGGCCCCCGATAGAGCAAGTCTATGTCGCGAAAATTGATATCGCCGCGATAAATGATTTCCCTGACCCAACTGTACTGGCTGATCGGAAAATCTTCGACCACGACGGCATCGCGAAACGCAAATATGAAACAGTGCGTCGCACTCTGGGCGTAACGCGGCTCGTCAAAAAACAACAGTGTATGTGCTTCCTCAGGGCTGAATGGTTGGGTCGACGGATTCAGGTATATCCCCTGTTTCGCGGCTTGCCCGCGTCGAGCCGTGTTGGGGGCGCACGAAATCTGGCTGGCATTGTTTATCGCCGTATAGCCCAACAGCGAAGTCATGTGAATGTAGATTGGCCGCCCGTTGAATATCCCTGTATTCAACCGTACGTCCACCAAAGTGTCCCGGCCGCCGGTAGGTTTCCATTCGCCTGGCATCAATTCATCCCACTGCTGTACGAAATCAATTGTGCCTTGACCGAGGTCACGACCGATTGATGGGCAAAGGCTGCGGAGTACGCCTTATTGAGTGCAAGCACGTCAGCTGCCATATCGGTGTGATTGTTATACATCCCTTGTCCGATATTGGGATCAAACATGGCGCAGGGATAACTCCAGTTCAGGTACCCGCCGGTTGAACTTTGATTGAGTTTCAAGACCACCGCGTGCGCCCATTGGGCCCCGCCCTTGAGTGTCAGCATCAAGAAGTTCGCGTGGTTTGTTGCGTAGCCGTTCAGGCACGTCAGGATAGAGCCGGCGCTCGTCAACAGACCTGGAACATCTTCGTAGATACTCTGCTGTCCAGCCAATGCCAAAAGCAGCGCGTTGTTGGTGTCAGAGGTAGCGTGACGGCCCATCATGTCCCGTTGCAATGTTGATGCAGAAACATTGTCGAGGGTTTTTACCAGATAGCGTTTGTTGGCCTTGATGTTCCGCACCCACAGGCAGCAATACGCCCAACACATGCCTTCAGACACGGGCGTCACTGTTTCGGAGTGGGCAATACCTCCCTGACTTCCCATCGTCAGCACGACAACGTCGTTGCCTCTGCCCAGATAGTTGCCTTGGTCGAAGTTCGCAAACTCTTTTGCGTGAGAGAAGCACGTTCTATCCAGTGGCATTTTTATATCCTTATAGTCGCTCTCACTGCTGTGGGCTTTCCTTGCTTTTCATTCAAAAGATTAGGTTAGTACTGGATCAGTCGTTCAACCAGTTAGAGTGAATAGAGCGGTAATCATTTTCAAAGGGTGGTCATGCTGCTTGATTTGCGCAGCTCAACCTTGGAATTGGCCAATGCGCCCTCATAACGATGGTTACCTCCAATATCCCTGAAGGGAAGGACAGACCATGACCAGCCAAACCGAAACTGCCATCCTCGCCGGCGGCTGCTTCTGGGGCATGCAGGATCTGCTGCGGCGCTATCCCGGTGTCCTGCAGACGCGCGTCGGTTACACCGGTGGCGATGTGCCGAATGCGACCTACCGCAATCACGGCAACCACGCCGAAGCCATCGAAATCGTCTTCGATCCTGCCGTTATCAGTTATCGGCAGATCCTTGAGTTCTTCTTTCAGATTCACGATCCGACCACGCCCAACCGTCAGGGCAATGATCTTGGCCCCAGCTATCGTTCGGCGATCTATTACCTCAACGAACAGCAACGCGACGTCGCCGAAGATACCGCCGCCGATGTCGACGCCTCACGGCTGTGGCCTGGACGAGTGGTGACCGAAATCGATCCGGCCGGGCCGTTCTGGGAGGCGGAGCCGGAGCACCAGGATTACCTGGAGCGTATTCCGAATGGCTACACCTGCCACTTCATCCGCCCGAACTGGAAGCTGCCGAAGCGCGCCTGAGGTTCTTTAGCGTCAGTGTGAAAGAGGGGAACCGGTCTGTTTTCTGAAAAATGGACCGGTTCTTTTTTGTCCTTGAGTTTGAAAGGTAGCTAAGCAAGTTAGCTATATGCTAGTTTCGCGTCCTCATCACGACCAGCCCGGACCGATCCTGCACATGACGTCACCTTCATCACCGCCAAATCCGACCGAAGATCCCCGCAGCCTGCAGATCGCCAGTGATGTCGTCGGCCAGCAGTTGCAACAGATCGCCATCCTGACGCGCAAGGCTGCCAGCCATCTGGGCACAGCGCTGGGCATCAATCAGACGGATGTGGCGGCGCTGGAGCACCTGATCACCGACGGACCTCTGCCGCCGACCGAACTTGCGGCGCGCCTTTCAGTGACCACCGCTGGTATCACGCAGGTCATCGATCGACTGGAACGGGCCGGGCATGTGGTCCGCGAGCGGCAACTCAATGACAAGCGCCGGGTGCTGGTGTGTCCGGTTCCGGAGTCGGTGGCGCAGGCCTATCGGCATATCGCGCCAATGCTTAATGGTCTGAGCGCCGTCCTCGGAGCACTCGACGGCAAGGATCGCGCCGTGGTTGAAGCATTCCTGGGCCAGGTGATCGAGGTTTACAGCACCACGCTGCCGGGCAGCCCTGTGGCCACGTCTGAAAATCAGGACGCGTGATGAAACCAAAAAGAATACTGGTGACCGGCGCAAGCATCGCCGGGCCTGCTTTGGCCTATTGGCTGTCCCGACAGGGCATGGATGTTACGGTGGTCGAGAGGGCGCCTGCGTTTCGCGATGGGGGGCAAACGATCGACGTGCGGGGCGCCGGGCGTGTGGTGATTCAGCGCATGGGTCTGGAAGATTTGATTCGGGCGAACACGACTCAGGAACAGGGCATCGCCTTCGTTGACCAGGATAACCGGACCCAGGCGTTTCTGGGTGTCGATGCGTTCGACGGGGAGGGGCCGATTGCCGAACTGGAGATCCTGCGGGGCGAGCTCGCCAGGCTATTGATCCAGCACAGCCAGGATCGAGTGACCTATCGATTCGGCGACAGCGTTGCAGCGATGGAGGACGATGGTGAGCAGGTTCATGTGCGTTTCGAGCAGGGTGCCGAGCAGGTTTACGATCTGGTGATCGTAGCCGAAGGGATCGGCTCGACGACGCGTAATCAGGTGTTTGGCAACGAAGTCCAGCGCCGTCCGCTCAATCTGTATACGGCCTATTTCACTGTTCCTCGACAGCCGAACGATGGCCAGGTCATGCGCTGGCACAACATTCCAGGTGGTCGCTGTGTCTGTCTGCGGCCTGACAATCTGGGCACCACCCGCGCGTTTTTGTCTTTTCAGCAGACGCCGTGCGGGTACGAAAAACTCGCGCAGGACGAACAGAAATCCTTGCTCAGGCAAATATTCGCCGACGCCGGTTGGGAGACACCCCGCGTGCTGGCTGCGCTGGAGGAGGCCACCGACCTTTATCTGGACGCGGTGGGACAGGTCAAAATGCCTCGTTGGTTCAAGGGGCGCATCGCGCTGGTCGGGGACGCGGCTTATTGCGCATCGCCCATCAGTGGCATGGGCACCAGCCTGGGTCTGTGCGGCGCCTACGTGCTGGCCGGTGAACTGGGGCGCCATGCCGACCACATCCAGGCGTTCTCGGCCTATGAAAAACGGATGCGGCCCTTTGTCGCCCAGGCGCAAAGCGTGCCCGGATTCGCCCCCAGACTGGCCTCACCGCATTCGCGCCTTGGCATCGCCCTTGGTCACGCGGTGTTGAGGCTGGCGAGTGCGCCGGGGTTCAAGCGCCTGTTCGGGAAGATTCTTTCGCCGAAGGCTGATGCTATCGAATTGCCGGAGTATGACGAGCAGCCGTGGGTTTAGAGCGAGAGCATTCAATGGGGACAGATTTATTATCAAAAAATAAATCTGTCCCCATTTTGTTTAGAATTGCGCCCCCTGCAGTTCTGCAGGTTTGCCATGGAACGCAGCCGTCCGCACCTGCGCCAGGCAATCGGTTTCTACAAATTGAACAAGGATAAAGGCTCATGGGAATGAGAACGGCAGCGTTGGTTTTGTTGCTTGCAACGTCACTGACCGCCTGTGGAGGAAGCAAGGACAAGGCCAGGGAACTGGTCGATATCAGTGGCGCCTTCAAGGAACATTACGATGAGGTGGTGGAAGCCGTAATGCGAGATTACTCGCCACGTTACATGGCGGTGATGGACGAAGAAATCCGCGAGGTTGTGGAAGACAAAGTTCCCTTCGACGAGATCAGAAACCTGCGGATCGATACCTTGGCGGCTCACTTGCAGCCGGATGAACTCAATGCGGCGATTCGTGCCCACGATAACCCCGCGCAGAGCAAAGACATTTTGAACAACACGCCTGAGGGCCGTAGCTTTCTGGACAAGATCTTCGACGCTGAAGACTCCGTCGAGAATACCTTCCAGGCCCTATTGAAGGAGCGTGAACCCGCCATCCTTCAAGCGCTGGATAAAATCAATAACAAGAGGCTGGATGGCTAGGCGTCCCTGACGCACGCTCTATCCACCTTCACCGCCGCTGGCGGAGTCCACTGCCCGTCGAGCGCCGCCGCCATGAAGCATCCTTACTTCATGGCCGCCACCCGATGGCGGCGAGTCGCTGAAACCATAGCTCATGTTTGATCGAGTCAAATGGCGGTGACGGTCATGCTGCCGATTCAACCGGTCGATGCGCCACACCGGTTCCTGTACCCTGCAGCCTTTCACTCCCACGAGCATGGAAAATGGATTCTCACTCGATTCTGGCTTTTACCCTGGTGGCCGCGATTGCCATCGCCAGCCCAGGCCCCGCGACGCTGATGGCGATCAACAACAGCCTGGCCCATGGTCAGCGCAGCGCGATTTGGTCGTCGCTCGGCAATGCCAGTGGCCTGTTCTGTCTTTCAGCCGCTGCGATGCTCGGGCTCGGGGCGTTGCTCGCCAGTTCCGAAATGCTGTTCAACGCGGTGAAGATCATCGGCGCCGGTTATCTGTTCTATCTCGGGATCAAGCAACTCTTCAAAAAGGACGCGATGCTTCAGGACAGTCCTCAGGACGATTCGAAGAAAGCCCGGCCCACGCGCCTGAAACTCTACAAGTCGGCATTCCTGACGGCCGTGACCAATCCCAAGGCGACGATGTTTTTCACCGCGCTGTTCCCGCAGTTCATCGACCAGGGCGCGACGCTGCTGCCGCAGTTCCTGATCCTGACGTCGATTTTCATGGCGCTGTCGGTGACGTCCCTGACGCTCTACGCCGCGCTCGCATCCCGGGCCAAAGGCGTGTTGACCCGTCCGGCGTTTTCCCGCTGGGTCAGCCGGGTAGTGGGGTCGACGTTCATCGGCTTCGGCGCCGCCATTCTGACCATGCGCCGGCAGGCTGCCTGAGGGGCAGCGTCCATCGCCAGCGTCAGCGGGTCATAAAGCTGCGAATCGCCTGCGTGGTTTCCACCGGCGCTTCTTCCATCAGCCAGTGACCCGCTCCGGCGATCACCACTTCGGTGACGTTGTCGGCGGCGTTGCGCATCACGATGGCTTCGTTATTACCGAAGGACTTTTCACCGCCGACGGCCAGGACCGGCATCGTCAGTTTGTTCTTTGACGACGCTTCGTTGTCCACCGCGTCCTGGCGAATGGCGCGGAACTGAGCGAAGGCCGCGTGCATCGCGCCGGGGCGGGCGTAGAGTTTGGCGTAATGCTGGCGGGTGGCTTCGTCGACTTTTTTCGGGTTACCGGCGAACTCGTTCCAGAACCGATCCAGGTAAATGCGCTCACGGCCGGCGACCAGTCGCTCCATGTCCGGGCCTCCAAAATCGAAGTGCCAGAGCATCGGCGAACGCACGATGTCGTTCCACGGCGCAATGCCCGGAACAGGCGCATCCATCACCACCAGGCGATCGGTCTGTTGCGGATACCGCGAGGCATAGGCGAACGCGACCATGGTGCCGATGTCGTGACCGATGACGACCGAATGCTCGATGCCCAGCGAGGCGAGCACGGCGCGGATGTCTCCCGCCTGGGTCTTCTTGTCGTAGCCACCGTCGGGAATCGACGACAGCCCCATGCCGCGCAGATCAGGGATCACCACGGTGTGATCCTTCGCCAGATCGGTCGCCAATGGCACCCACATGTCCCCGGTATCACCAAAACCATGCAACAGCACCACGGCCGGGCCTTTGCCGCCGATGCGCGTGTGGATCTTCGCGCCGTCCACGGCAATGTCTTGCGTGCGGAAGGAAGCGGGGAACGGTTTTACGTCAGCATGGGCCGGAACACTCAGGGTCACCAGCAAGGAAGCGGTCAGCAAGGCGCGGATCATCACGGTGACTCCAGAGGTGTAGGTGGGTGGAGCGTAGACCGCTTTTAGAACGCTGCCTTTACCGTTGAGTGTTTTGCGCGGGAGTCGGCCTCTGGCTGACTTGAGGTGTGGTGCAAAGCCTGTCGAGAAAGGTCGAAACCTGCCGTTTGCCACGCAGATGCACCACCGGGACGTCTGGCCCGATTGACTGGCGCACGTTGTCGATACCCGGGCGGTAACCCCGGTCAAAGGTCCATACGAACTTCAGAAACGTCAGGAATTTCCGGTCGATTTTTTCTCTGCAGCCTGCCGCGAGATCCGGGCGAGGTCGGTTCATGATGCTGCGTCGGATCACGCGGGCGAAGCAGGTGAGTCGTCGCGTATCGAGCCAGATAATCAGGTCGGCGCGGGGCAGGCGAAGGTCGAAGGTTCGCCGGGCATAGTTGCCTTCACACACCCATGAATCCGCGTTGATTGCCTCGCGGACCCGTGTGCGGAATTGTTCTGCGTCGGGCTCGACCCAGTCTGGTTCCCAGAACAAGGTATCCAGATGAACCACGGGCAGGTTCAGGCGCTGGCCGAGGGCGCGGGCGAGGGTGGATTTGCCACTGCCGGCGTTACCCAGAATCACAATCCGTTGCATAGGGACGTCCTGTCGAAAAAAAGCCGGCAATTGTGCAGGTTCCGGATGTTCAATCAAAGCGGATTCAATCGTATTTCTTGCCTGACCCGCCGATATCAGGGAAGCTCCCGCGAATCCTGTCTCGGGCAAGTTGGCTGTACGATCGAATCGTTAGGGAAGCGTTGAATGGCGTTCAAGGTGTTGGTGGTCGGTGGGTATGGAAACTTCGGCAGCATCGTCTGCCGGCATCTGGCGTCGATGCCCGATGTTGATCTGGCGATCTCGGGTCGCGATCCGCACAAGTTGCTGCGCAAGGTCGAGGCGTTGCAAGCCGCTTCAGGAAAAGCCTGCGCCAGTTGGTGCGGTGATGCCATGGGGCCCGGGTTTCAATCTGCGTTGGGCTCGATGGGAATTGAGCTGGTCGTCCACACCGGCGGCCCGTTTCAGGGGCAGTCCTATGCGGTTGCCGAAAGCTGCATCGAGGCCGGGGTGAACTATTGCGACCTGTCCGACTGCCGAACCTTCGTCAACGGTATCGCTGTACTCGATGTGCGCGCGAAAGAGGCGGGCGTGGCGATTCTCAGTGGTTGCAGTTCGGTGCCGACCCTGTCTTCGGCCATCATCGATCAGCAGCGGTATCGCTTTCAGCGCATCGACTCGATCGAACATGGCATTTCCTCTTCCGCGAAGATGCCGGGACTGTCGACTGTCGAAGGTGTGCTTGCCTACGCGGGCAAGCCGATCAAACAGCTCAAGGATGGCCGGGTTCACGAGGTGCCGGGCTGGCAGGATCTGACGTTGCGCAAGATGCCGCATCTGGGCACCCGCTTGCTGGCCAATGTCGACGTTCCGGACATGGACATTTTCGCCGGTCGTTATGGTGCCCGGACACTGAGCTTCAAGGCTGGAGCGGGGTTGAAACTCGGCGGTGTCGCCAATGCTCTGTTTGCCCAGGCCCAGAAGATGGGGCTGATTCGGGACCCTGCACCCTGGGCTGCACGACTGCATCGTTTGGGCACCTGGTTCGAGCGGCTCGGCGACGGTAAAAGTGCAATGTACATTGACGTGCAAGGTATCGGGGTTGAAGGGCAACCGCTGTCCATGACCGCTCAGCTGACGGCGTGGAACGACAAGGGCCCGGAAATCCCGAGCTGCGCCGCTGTGGCCCTGGCCGCCAAAATGGCCCAAGGGTATGTACCTGAATCCGGCGCCCGGCCCTGCGTCGGTGAAATCACCGTCGACGAATACATGGCCGCGATCAACGACCCTGAAAACCTGAGCCTGTCCGTGCGTTTCTCCGACGGGCAGCGCTGACCATGCTTTACCTGTGCCTCAAATACATTCATGTGATCGCCGCGGTTTTCCTGTTCGGATTCGGCATGGGTTCCTACCTTTACCTGATCGCTGCCAGCCGCACCGCCAATCCTCAAGTGATTGCTCATGTGGCGAAAATGGTCGTGCGTTTCGACGCTTGGATCACCACCCCGGCAGGCTTCATTCAGATCGCATCGGGCTATGGGCTGATCAAACTGGCCGGCCTTCCGCTGACCACGGAATGGGTGCTGACGTCGTTGATCATCTTTCTTTGCGTAGGATCACTTTGGCTCCCGGTGTTGGTGCTTCAGAAGCGCCTGTATGTGATGGCTTCGAGTGCAATCGAGACCGGAGGAGGGCTCGCGGACGAGTACGGGTCGGTGTACCGCCAATGGTTCTGGATGGGGGTGGCCGGTTTTCTGGGGATGTTCGTGATCGTCTTGATGATGGTGACGAAGATGACGCCCGTGCAGGTGTTAGGGCTGTTGCTGTAGCGAAGCCTTCAGAAAGCGTTGCTCATGATCGGGATCAGGCAGAAGACAGGTGTCATATTGTCCAAACAGCCGATAACGATTCAGTGCAATACGATCGTAGGCCCAGTTCCGAAGCCCGCGCGGGAAAATGCGCAAGCATTGCAATGGACGCCAGCGGGCGGGCAGTAGGGCAACGACTTCGAAAAAGGCATCGGAGCGCTCCCAATAGTGTCGGTCGCGGATGACCGCCATGGTGTCGAACTGATCGAGGGGTAAATCTGCCCAGGCGAGCAGCGCCTGCCCTTCGGGAGATTGCACCGCCGCCAGCCGGACTCGCTGCTGGCGGTCATGGCGAATCAGGAATTTCGCCCAGCCATTGCACAACTTGCAGACGCCATCGAACAACACCACTGTCTCGCCGGGTTTCAGCAGGGGAGCCGGTGACGGGCGAATCCGGGAAACGGGCATAGACATCGGTCCATAGAGGCCTGGTTTCCCGGATCATATCCTTAAACAGTCACGACAATCTTTCCGACCTGCTGGTTGGCTTCAAGAAAGCGATGCGCCTCCTGAATGTCCTCGAGGGCGAAAGTCTTCGCGATGATCGGCTTCAGCGCGCCCGAAGCGAGACCGTCGCTGATGAACGTCTTGGCTCGGGCCAGAGCCGCAGGGTTCGCGACGACCTCTGCGTAAAGGTAGCCCTTGAGCGTCAGGCATTTGCCCAGCACGGTGAACAGCGGGAACGGCGTGGGCTCCGGGCTCAAGGCGCCGTACTCAAGCAGAATGCCGCCCCTGGCCATGCTCTGGGTGAGCTGTTCGAAAGCCGGGCCGCCGATGGGATCGAACACCACGCGCGCGCCCTGACCATCGGTCAGCGCCATGACGGCGGCGACGATATCTTCTTCATCGCTGACGATGACGTGCGCGGCGCCGGCGTCCAGCAACGCCTGCTTCTTGGCCCGGGTGCGGGTCACGGCAATCGAAGTCGCGCCCACCATTCGGGCAATCTGGAAGGCCGCCAGGCCGACGCTGCTGGAGGCGGCAGTGACCAGTACAAAATCGTTCTTCGTCAGTCTGGCTTGTTCGACCAGCGCGCCCCACGCGGTGACGTATTGCATCCATGAGGCTGCGGCCTGTTCAAAGGACAGGTTCGACGGGTGTTTGACCGTCAGATCGGCGGGCACGTTGGCCAGCTCGCCGTAGGTGCCCCATTTGGCGATGTCCAGCGGCGGAATCAGGCTGACCGCATCACCGACCTTGAACTCGCTGACACCGGCACCGACGGCAACCACCACGCCAGCCGCTTCATAACCGAGGCGGCTGGGAAACTGCGCTTCCTGCAGATAGGCGTGATTGCGGAACATGACCTCGGCCCGATTCAACCCGAAGGCCTTGACTTCGATTTGCACCTCGCCGGATGCCGGAGCCGGCACATCGACCGATTCCAGTTTCAAAACGCTTGCGTCGCCGTATTCATGAATCCTGACAATGCGTGCCATGGTTACCTCTTCTGTGATCAATGAGGCCGGTGTAAGCGGCCTGAATTCGCGTGAAATCGCACCTGTTGCAGCCGTGCGCGTCGTTGCCATGGCCGCCAATTTAGGCTTTGGCCTGCGCCAGATAAAGACCTACGATAGCGCAACACTAGAAACACAGGGTTTCCAATGGATCGCCTCACCTTGATGGCCGTCTTCGTCAAAGCGGTGGAGCTTGGCTCCTTCAGCGCAGTGGCGGATGAGCTCAATCTGTCCCCGCAACTGGTCGGCAAACAGGTCAAGATGCTCGAGCAGCATCTGGGTGTCTCGCTGCTCAATCGCACGACCCGCAAACAGAGCCTCACCGACTTCGGCCGCACGTTCTATCAACGGGCGAAGCTGATCCTGGCCGACATGGACGCCGCGGAAGAAATGGCCGCGATGACCCGAGGCGTACCCAGCGGCCGGCTCAGAATCAACGCGCCAGTCACCTTTGGCGTCAGCACGCTGTCGCCTCGGCTGCTGGAATACATGGTCAGGTATCCGCAGGTGTCGGTGGACCTGACCTTGTCCAACGAACTCGTTGACCTGGTGGAGGGCGGGTATGACGTCGTGTTTCGAATCGGTGAACTGTCCGACAGCGGTCTGAAGGCTTTGCCTTTGAAGCCTTATCAAATGGTGCTGTGCGCGGCGCCTGCCTATCTGGCCAGACGTCCACCCATCACGACACCGCTGGATCTTCAGGAACATGAATGCCTGGCGTTTGCCTATTCGGACGGTCGCTCACACATTCGCCTCGAAGGGCCGGACGGTTGCATCGACGTGCCGATTAAAAGCAGATTGACGATCAATCAGGCCGACCCGTTGCTGTCAGCGGCGGTGGCTGGGCTGGGGGTCGTGCTGTTGCCGTTGGAGCTGGTCAAGGATGCGCTGAGAAGTGGAACGCTGGTGAACCTTCTGCCGGACTACAACGTCCCGGTTTCCCCGATGAATCTTCTGTATGCACCGGACCCTCGGTTGACGCCCAAGCTGCGAAGCTTCGTGGATTTTGCCAGGGCTGCGTTTGGCGCTGATGCGTGAAGGGGGAGCCGGGCTGTCATCTCTGATTTTGTGCCTGGCTTGTAGCCCATTGTGCCCTGGTCAGCCCGTAACACTTGCACCAGGCCGGTGTCGTGGACAGCGTCAGCTCGGCATCATACAAGTGCACCGCGCCGATCTTCATGGCGGCTTTCTGCGAGCGGATGTTCAACGGTGCGATGTGAAGATAGACAGTGTCGTACGCCTTGAAGGCGTGTTCCACCATCAGCTGCTTCAGTTCGCGATTGGTCTCGCCACCCCATTTCGCCCGCACCAGAAAGGTATACCCGATAGCGATACTGTCCGGCAGGTCGGGCGGGGTGTAATAGCTCGACATGCCTACGATCAGCCCCGAGTCGATATCAATGACGGCCAGCGTTTTGCCGGTGGCTAGCCGCGCGGCGAAGTACGCTTCGAATACCGGCCGCTCATAGCGGTCACTGGCGGGATGGCCTGCCCAGATGTGCGGGTCTGAGGCTGCCAGAAACAGTCCTTCAAAATCGCTTTCGGAAAGAGGCTTGAGCCTAAGCGTTTTCCCGCATAAAACGGGTTGGCAGTCGAAATCGTGCACTAGAATGGTTTCCTTTCCAGGCGAGTCGTGGGAAGGAAACCAGTCTAGAGCCACGGATTTTCAAGAAAAGAGCCAATGCGACTGATATTGATGGAGCCATCGCGCTCGATTCAGGTGTGGTTGGGTTTCCAGTGCTTCGAGGCCTGGATGACCAAGGCCGCCCGTTTAACCAACCGATCAAACCTGTAGGTATTGAACTGTAAATGAGCAAAATAGGTTGCAAGTGTGGCCATGTGATTGTCGATCAGACCGACAGCTTGCCCTACAAGGCCAGCTTGCTGCGCGACCAGGAAGAAGATGCATTCTGGGATGAGTTGCGTCGTGAAATCGCACCTCTGGTGGCGGCTGCGGAGTCAGGAGACAAGGCCGCGATCGCCAAAGCCTATGGAGCACTCGCGCCTTGGGTCAGCGCCGCTGATACCCTGGAAGACCGGATATCCAGCATCCATGCCAGCCGACAAACAACCGTTTACGAATGCCAGCGCTGTGGTCGGCTTTTGCTGGAAAAGGCCGTCGGCGGCCGGTTTGTTTCATATGCCCCTGAAGTCGGGGGATATCAGGGGATTCTGTCACAGGCATCCGGGGAAACCGATCACTGTGATTGAGCGTGTGTTTTGGCCGGAAGTCGTCGCCGACAATTGACTGCCAAAGGCCCAAAACGCTCATGCCAACGCAAGTTCAAACCTGATCAGGCCCCACGACTTGCAGGATCATTTGCAATGATTCCCCGGCCAGGTCATGAAGAACGTCTATTTGTGACGCGTTGATGAAGAAAGTCGATCCTGATGGAGTCTCGGCCGGCATTGCAAAATACGGAGACAATCGGCGTCGCAGTTTTTCCGGATAAGCGATGAGCAGCGTGCAGTCCATGACGGCAACAACGGCGGAACCCGTGGTGCACCGGATTTCCAATGACGTGAATGGCGACTGGCTGCTTTCCAGCGGCAGGTGGATGCTTGTGCCCACCTTGCATTTGCGGATAGCCCGGGAAACGGTACTGAACGCCGAGGGAGTACCGAACAGTCGGGCTTCGTTCCCCGTGACAGATACCTGCAATTTAACGCCCGTTATCAATGCTGCTTCTTCCTGAGATCGCACAAGGTCGGTTGGGACAAAAAGGCGAACAGATTCATTTCAAAAAATGGGTCCGAGAATCCTCTGGTCAGCCTCGCCACAGCAACGCTTCAACGTCATCAAATTTACCGGCGACCCTCAAACAGGTATCCGCCCATCCGCTGCTCATGCCGAGTTCCTGCAACGGTCCGGTCGGTGCGAACAGCACGGCGACCTTCAACCGCTCCGGCAAGGTGCCAGCCTTCAAGGTGTGAATCAGGGCTTGCAGTTCTGTTTTCGCATCGAGCTCATCAGCCCAGGACGACCAGCAGAAGTCGTTATCCGGAATCGACACCAACTCGATAGCGGCCTCAAGTATGAGGATGAGTGATTCGATATCGGACTCACACTGGGTGGGTCCTTGGAGCAAGCGACGCAGGTGGCGAGTTTCCATGAGGCATTCCAGATACGGTTTTTACGTTAAATGAGGCAGGTATTGCCCCGTGTCGACTCATCGCCCGAATCAAACCAGATTAGGCCGCAACTCGTGCACCAGATCAATCAGCGCACGCAATCGCGCCGGCACGAAGCGATGGCCCGAGTAATAAAGCCTCAATCCGCCAAACGACGGACACCACGGCATCAGCACCGGCACCAATGCGCCGCTTGCCAGTTCTTCCTGGATGAACCATTCGGAAATGAAGCCGATACCGAGGCCCAGCACCACGGCCTGCTTGATCGCCAGCAATTCGTTGAACACGAAGCGCGTCGGCAGATCCATCTGCAATTTCTCGCCATCGCGTTCCAGCTCCCAATGGTAGATACCTCCGTGGGCCATGCGCATGCCGATGCTCTGGTGGGTGAGCAGATCCCGCGGGTGTTCGGGCACGCCGTGGCGTTCGAGGTACTCGGGCGTTGCCAACATGAGCATCCGGATGTCGCCTGACAGCGCCACCGCAATCATGTCTTGCGGTACCGACTCGGCCAGGCGAATCCCGGCGTCGAAGCCCCCGGCGACGATGTCGACCATGCTTGCCTCGCTGACGACGTCGATGCGCACCTCGGGATAGCGCCGAGCGTACTGATCGAGCAGCGGCTCGAGCAGCAGGTAGGCCGCGCCGTGCGGTGCATTGATGCGCAGTGTGCCGCTGGGTTCGTCGAGACCGACGCTGGCTTCTTCGCCGGCACTCTTGATCTGCGCCAGGGCGGGGGCGATGCGCTCCACATAGCGCTGCCCGATGTCGGTGAGGGCAACGCTGCGAGTGGAGCGATTGAACAGGCGCACCTTCAGGCGCGCTTCGAGTCCGGCCACCGCACTGCTCACTGCCGTGGTGGACATGCCCAGTTCCTGTGCCGCGCCGCGAAAACTGTTGCGTCGGGCAACGGCCAGCACCACTTCCAGCTCGGTCATTCCTGTTCTGTGCATGGATTGTCCTGAAAATAGGGATGCTTCATCAGCCAAAGGATAGCTTATCGGAACAATCAACTCTTCTTAGACTTCGCTTCATCGAGGCTCGCTTCAAGCGAGTCATTTTCAGCGAGGAGTTGCCATGCAGCGCATTGAACACATCTACATCAACGGCGAGTACGTCCTCCCACACGGTCAGGAATGGTTCGACCTCCATAACCCGAGCACCGAGCAAGTCATCGGTCAGGTTCGACTGGGCGATGCACTCGACGCCCGGCGCGCCATCGCCGCCGCCAAGGCTGCATTCCCGGCCTGGTCTCGCACCACGCGCGAGGAGCGCATTGCCGCCCTGCAACGCATGCATAAGGCCGTGGCGGCCAGAGAGGAAGAACTGCTGGAAGCCATCCTTGAAGAGTACGGCTCGCCTGCGGTTCGCGGGCGCTGGATGGCGACGTATCCGGCGGATGTGATTGCACAAGCGATCGAGGCGCTGGAGGCGTTCGACTTCGAAGAGCAGGCCGGTATGGCCAAAGTCATTCTGACGCCCGTGGGCGTGACCGGTCTGATCACGCCGTGGAACAGCAATGCCGGCTTCATCTGCAACAAACTGGCCACCGCACTGGCAGCAGGCTGCACCGCCGTCATCAAGCCCAGCGAGATGAGCGCGTTGCAGACGCAGGTCGTGATCCGGGCGTTGCACGAAGCGGGACTGCCACCGGGTGTCTTCAATATCGTCAACGGACGGGGCGATGTGGTTGGCGAGGAGATCGCCCGCCATCCCGACGTTGCCAAGATCTCATTCACGGGGTCGTCCGCAGTCGGTCAGCATCTGGTCAGAACCGGCGCCGACACCTTGAAACGCGTGACCCTGGAACTGGGCGGCAAGTCGCCCACCGTGGTACTCGATGACGCGGATTTCCAGGCGGTCATGCCGTTGGCACTGCACGCCGGATTCCTCAACAGCGGCCAGGCCTGCATCGCGGGCACGCGCATTCTTGTCCCGCGTTCACGGCTCGCAGAGTTCGAGCAGGCTGCGAAGGAGGGCGTCGCACAGTTTCAATCGGGCGACCCGCGCAACGCCGACACCGATATCGGCCCGATGGTCAGCCAGAAACAATGGGAAAGGGTGCAGCGCTACATCCGTATCGGTCAGGAGGAGGGGGCGAGGTTGCTGGCGGGTGGCGAAGGTCGTCCGGAAGGCCTGCAGGCCGGATGGTTCGTCAAACCCACGATCTTCACGGACGCCAACAACCAGATGCGTATCGCGCGTGAGGAAATTTTCGGCCCGGTGCTGACGATCATCCCTTACGAGGACGACGCCGATGCGATCAGTATCGCCAACGATACGGATTATGGACTGAGCGCTCTGGTGCTGGGCCAGAACCCCGAACGTTGTGTGAATATCGCCCGTCAGATCGATTCGGGACGCGTGCTCATCAACACCCTGGCCCACGAACCGCGCGCCCCTTTTGGTGGCTTCAAACATTCGGGCCTGGGGCGCGAAATGGGCAAGTGGGGGATGAGCGCGTATCTGGAACCAAAGACATTGATCACCCATGACGCGGTGAAGTGAACGCTGTGTGTGGCATCGGAAACCGGGTGGAATTCATTCCTGGTTTCCAGCAGCGTTACGAATGAGTGCCCGGGTTTGAAGTTGACCGTCCATGCTGCTGTATCGCAGCATGGCGCCTCCCGAACACCAAGCCTGGAAACTCATGTCTGACCCTTTGGATCTTGATGAATTGTTGGTACATGTCAGCGATGAAGCCTCGTTCATTCGCTTCATCCAGGCGCTGGGTGCTGATTTTGCCCACGAGCGATCACTGGAAGAGCTGTCACCTTCAACGCTCGATTGGGCCGGCGCTTCAGAGTGGGAAAACGGATCCGTAGACTCGTTTCTCGATGCCGCGGCCGCGTGGGCAGATTCAAGCAGCCGATCCACCTCAAACGACGGAGCGGTGTCGAACGTATGGCAGCGCTGCGCCGCTATTCTGTTGGCCGGAAAGTTTTATGAGTGAGCCGCACGCGACCTTCGCGTCTGGCCGGAAGAGCCCCATGCCCAGGATGCTACCGGACAACGAACTCAAGGCGCTTTCGGTGGAAGCCGAGGTCAATGGATTAACGCTGAGTGATCTTGCCGTCACGTGCGCGAAGTTCGGAATGACACCGCGAGATCTGCTGAACGAGCTCTCCGTAGCGATTGCGGAAAGCTATCTGGAGAGATCGCTGGACTATGAATTTTGCGATGGTGTGATGAACGGAATCATCAATGCCGTGGTTGAGGTCGGCATGACTGACGATATGCCTGAGCCCGCCTTCTCGCTCTATCAGGCGTTTGATCTGGGTGAATGGATCCGCAGCGAGGATCCGCCGGGGACTGATCCCAGTGAGAAATACGCGAGGCCGGTGGTTGAAGAAATAATGCGTGCGTTCAGGGGCTGAGGTTCAGTTTCGATTCTGACGGGCAACTGACGTGGAATCGAGCTTGTACCTCCGGCCGTCACCCGCTGCCATCGATCACACCGACTCATCCGCCGAACACCAACGATTACGCCCCAGCCGCTTCGCCTGATACAGGCAGGTATCCGCCGACTGCAGCAGCATGGCCGGCGTCACTGTGTCGTCAACCGGATGGCGGGTCGCAATGCCGGCGCTGGCCGTGACGTACCCGAGGGGATGCCCGGAGTGTTCCAGTTCCAGCGAGCGGATGGCTTGCAGGATGTCCTCGGCGACTTGAATGGCGCCGGCGTTCTCGGTGTTGGGCAGCAGCACGGTGAACTCTTCGCCACCGTAGCGGACGGCGAGGTCGCCGGGGCGTTTGACCGCTTGCTGGATCGCGCGTCCGACGGCGTTCAGGCAGTCGTCGCCGGCGGCGTGACCATAGCGGTCGTTGTAGCGTTTGAAGTGGTCGACATCGAGCATGATCAACGACAGCGATGAGCCCTGGCGCCGGGCCAGACGAATCTCGTCTGCCAGCGCGTTGTCCAGGCGCCGGCGGTTGCCGAGCCCGGTGAGGCTGTCGGTCAGTGCCATGTCGCGCATGGCCTGGTGGGCGGAACGGATCTCCCGCTCCATCGCGATCCGCTGGCGCAACTGGCTCAGCACGATCAGTCCGAAACCGGCGAGGACCAGGATCAGAAAAATCAGCACGAAGCCGTTTTTCAGCAAGTCCCGACGCCATGGCGCGGTGATGGAATCTTTCGACAGACCGGCCTCCACCACCAGCGGATAGGTGGTCAAGGCGCGATAGCCATAAAGCCGTTCAGTGTCATCGACCACCGCCCGGATCTGGGCAATGCCTTCGTTGGAGGCGGGCAGGTAAGTCTTGAAGATCTCGCTGTTCGCCAGGCTTTTGCCCACCACGGAGGCGATGAAAGGACGGCGAACCAGAATCGTGCCGTCACGCATGGCCAACACCAGTGCGCCTTTGTCATCGATGCGGAAATCGCCGTAATAGTCGACGAAATAACTGACCTTGACCGTCCCCAGCAGCACGCCTGCGAACGAGCCATCAGGGTTGTTCAAGCGACGGGAGATGGGAATGATCAGGTCATGGGTGGAGCGGCTCTCGACCACCTGGCCGATGCGCACTTGCCTATCCTCGTGAGTGCGGTGGTACTGGAAATAATCGCGGTCGGCGTTGTTGGCTGTTTCGGGGGTGACCTCTTTGTCGGTCACGATCCAATGGCCGTCCGGGCCGTAGATGAACAGGCCATGCAACTGCGGCATGATTTTCGATTGCTGCACCAGCAGCTTGTGAATGCGCGGGACATCGAGGTTCTGCAGTCCGTCACCTTCGACACGCTCGGCCAGCCCGGCGGTGACCACATCGACCTGGCGAATCGTGTCTTCGGCGTGCTGGGCCGTGGCGCGGGCCAGGTTGGTCACCGAATCGCGCGCAGACGCAAAGACCGAACGATAGTCACGCCACGTCCGCCAGCTCTCGACCGCCAGAAACGCCACGACCACAACCAGCATGAAGCTGACCGTCAGCCGGAAGGTCGAGCCGGCCTTCACGGCTTTGCTGGCGGGGTGCTGCGCCTTGTTTGCAGTTGGCTCTTGCGTGTTGCGTCCGAGCATCAACTTTTCCTTGAATGTCGTTCTGAACGTAATGCTGGCGGACATTATGACAAGGATCGGCAGGAAGTTCGGGACCGCAGCGTGATTGAGCCTCGGTTTGCGCTGATTGTCTCTTCTGAGTTGACGGTTAAACGCTTTGCAGGTGATTTATCGCTTTCAGGCGAGTCATTAATCTGTGCCCATCTTGAACGCAAGCGAACTTCCACAACTAAAAAGGGATTCAACATGAGCACTGCAACCTACAACCGCCTGAACAAAGACGACGCCGTGGTTCTGCTGGTCGATCACCAGACCGGTCTGATTTCGCTGGTCCAGGACTTCTCGCCGAACGAGTTCAAGAACAACGTGCTGGCATTGGCCGACCTGGCCAAATTCTTTGAGTTGCCGACCATCCTCACCACCAGTTTCGAGCAAGGCCCGAACGGCCCGCTGGTGCCGGAACTCAAGGAAATGTTCCCGGATGCGCCCTACATTGCCCGCCCGGGCCAGATCAACGCCTGGGACAACGAAGACTTCGTCAAGGCCATCAAGGCCACCGGCCGCAAGCAGATCATCATTGCCGGTGTGGTGACCGACGTGTGCGTGGCGTTCCCGACCTTGTCGGCGCTGGCGGAAGGGTTTGACGTGTTCGTGGTGACCGATGCCTCCGGCACCTTCAACACCACCGTGCAACAAGCCGCATGGAACCGCATGACCCAGGCCGGCGCACAGATGATGAACTGGTTCTCGGTGGCCTGTGAGCTGCACCGCGACTGGCGCAACGACATTGAAGGGCTGGGCAACCTGCTGTCGCAGCGGATTCCGAACTACCGCAATTTGATGAATGGCTACGCGGCGCTGACGGCTCGTCAGGGTTGATCGAATACTGCGAAAAATGTGAAAGGCCTGCTCTCAAAAGCAGGCCTTTTGTTTCTACTGCGGTCCTCTAAACGTGAAGGTCATTCGATGGGCGGTGTTCTATACGTTTTATAGAGCCGCTGCACTTCTGGACTGTCGAGGTTCTCGTAGGTAATGCCTTCTTTATCCAGCCCATCCAGACCCTTTATTCCACCGATCATTTCCGGCCATTCGTCACGGCTGGAGATATCGAGAACGTAGGGCTTCAGATAGTCGTCGAGATGGCCTTTGAATGGGTTTTGGATCTCATCACTGAGTGCTCGCAGGTAGTCGTCTTTGTTCGTATTTGACCAATCAATGGCGAATCTCGTGCGGTAGCACAGTTCCATGTAAATGAGCAGGATCGTGCGCCCATTGCCATCCAGAAAAGGGTGAGCAGATGCGAGCTGGCCCATTACTTCTCCCGGACGTTCTCTGAAACGCTCTTTGTTTGCAGCAAGTTCAAGGGCGTATTCCACAGACCTTCTGATGAGGTCGGGACGTTCAAAAACCGTGTGGCGAGGATCGTCTTTTGATCCCTTGAAAACGGCGAGGTGGGGTACGAGTTCGTTCCTGTCCTTTCCGGCCCATGGATAGAAACCGGAAAACAGGATTTCGTGCGTTTTGAGGACAGATTTGTAATCGATGGGTTTTCTCTTGGCCAGATAGGAAAGAGCGTCTTCGAGACTCGCTTCGAAAGCGAGATGTTCAGATTCTTTTACCTCGAGGGGATCTTTCAGCTTCAGTGAATTTTGAAGATAGCCGTTAGTGTCAAAATCGCCGAAAGGGTCGAACATCATGCGCTCAGCTTCTTTTTGGACCGCCTCTTTTCCTCAAGATAACGCCCTTGAAATGTCATGATTTCCGATTTGTTCAGAACACCTTTCCTTTTGAGATTGACGAGTAATTGCTCAACGCCATCCAGCTCAACGACATCACCCGCCAGGCGCGTAATGGTCACCGCCATGCAGCTCATGCTGTCACGGTCGGCGGTGACGTGATGTTCCTTGGCAAGCTTGCGAACCTCGGTTGCAACACTGTCAGCGGCTGGTTTAGTCATTTGGAAAACCCTTGTCTACGTGTTCTGAGCATAGCATGACGCCGGTTCATCAAAAGATGAAGGATCAGAACCAAACTGCAACAAAATCCCCAAGATTGAGCTTCACATCTTTTCATTGCCAGTCGACAATGCGCGCTCTGTTCCGGGGTAGTTCAGCGGTAGAACACTCGGCTCTTAACCGGGTGGGCGCTGGTTCGAATCCAGCCCCCGGACCCATTACAACGCAGGGTCGCAAGGAAGTATGTCCAGGCACGATAGTGAATCGGATGCGTTTGTCGGGATAAATGACGGTTATGCGCACTCTCAACTATCTCGAGCGCTGACCGCGGCACGAGAAAACGACGCTGACCCACAAATGCTTGATCGGATCGAGCGTTGGCGACAGGTTGTCGAGCATCTCGTGCAGGGCAGCGCGCTGTACGGTTCACGCACACCGTTTGCGGATTTGCCCGAATGGGTCACGTTGGAGGTGGCCACTGGCGGCTTTGCCACTGGCAAGTTTCTGGCCGGCGGCGAGTTAACGCTTTATGAGTGCCGGTTGGCTGCATTGATCCCCGGCATTCGCGTCGGGTTTGAACGACTCGATTTAAATACCTGGCATCTTTCAGATGAAGGCGTTGGATCGCTTCAAGAGTGTCTGGCGAAAGGGAATTATCAAATCGATGTGCCGGAAGAGGCTGCACTGCTGACAATTGCCTGGTTTCTGAAGCACCAGCGCATCGAGGAAGCACGAACGCTGATTGAGCAGATTGCGCCTTTTTTCGAACGACTACGTTTCTTTCCGACAGTCACTGACAAGCAAGCATTCTCGGTGGCTGAAGTTGAGGTTTTTAATGTCGGTTATATCAGCCAGCGTTTGGCCACTCTTGCACCTCAACCGCGTGTGGCTGTTCAAAAACACGTTGTCGAAAACAGCTTGCCTCTCTACGACGCAGCCATCTCGCTTTTCCTTCTGACCTATCAGGAAAGCTGGCCTTGCAGGTATTACCCTGAGGGTTGGTTCGAACGTGCAATTGCGCTTGGCGCACAGTTTGAAAAGACATTGGAGTCTGATCCCCGCAGTGCAGGCTACTCCATGAACCGGGTGGTGGAGTTGCATGCATTGCTCAAGCAGTGCTCCTTTGATCCGGCATCGCTGACGGGGCGTCAAGTGGGACGTATCCGGAAGATTGTCGATGACTTTCTGGCCAAGCATGGCCATCCAGAATCCGAAGCACACTCCAATAAGCGAGCAAAGCAACGCCATCACGTGAACGCGTCGGCACATCATCTGATTGCCAAGGCTGTCTCCGCGCGTCTGACGAGTTATCCAGACTCTGAAGGTATTTCTGACTTTTCCCCTCTGTTGGAACCCATCACCAATGAGGAGGCGAACCTACATGCATTAATGGTTGGAGACGCCGTTCCCCCCTCGGTTCGTCGACGCCTCGAACGCTGTCGCAAGGGAACCGTCGCGGAGTTGATTGACCAGGGTGTGATTACATCCGGAGATACGGTGGCGCGAGTACTGCCGGCCATGACGGCGGAAATCTGTAGTGCGGGATATCGAGATGCAATGCTGAAGACATTGTCTGTCGCTACGTATCGAGCTTTCAGGCGTCGACGCTCTTTGTTGCTATTGGATATGCAACGTCAGGTGAAAATCGGAGATATTCCGTGGGTGTCTGCGCTTGAAAGTGAGTATGAAGCGAACGTATCTGCGGTCGAAGGCGCCAAACAGGCCCTGATCGAAGCGTCAGCACTGACTCTCTCGGCGTTTCCACAAGCGATTATTCCGAACAAATTGCTTCAGGAATTTTCGTCCCTGGTTGAAACGGCGAAGCTGGATCTTCCAATCGTGGAGGAGGTCGCGGCAGACATCTTCATGGGCGCTTTCTCGAATAAATTCGTGAAGGCCGCCAGGCAATCAGCCCGTATGTTGACTGGATCGCTTTACGCCCGATATTACGATATCGATACGGATCAGTTGGCAGGTCTTCCCGACCCGCCGAAATCGAGGCGCACCAAAACGTATTGGCAACGTTCGACAAACAACAACGATGCGCTGGCCCGACTGTGCGCTCAGCGTGCAAATGTCGATATCGGTACCCGGCATCCTGCAACCAACGGCACCATTATCGAGCAGCAACAGATCGTGACAACACAGAATCTGGCAACGCTGTTTGGTGTTCTGGGACTGAGAGAGGTGTTGCATGATCGCCTGAGTGCAATGGCTCAGTCGTGCTTCGAATGGGTTTGCCGTCGCCAACAAATTCAGATCCGGCTTTACCACGCACGCTTGGTCATGTTGAAAAATACGGCCTATGCCTGGCGTCAGATGTTGTTTTATTTGTCGATGCTGGATCCGGTTCAGTTGCAGGGTGCACTCAAGACCATTGAAATGCATTTTGCGGCTCAATCCAGTGAGTTTCAGGAAAAGTTTTTACCGGCCATGATCGGGTTGCGTATAGCAGCATCCGGGCATCCGTTGACTGAGAGTCGCCAGAAGCGCGAAGGCGGGAAGGTGTTTCTCGGATGGACCACTGAACGACACTGGCTAATGCCTTCCTGAAAATTTATCGCCAAGCGAAAGGCCTGCCCTCAAAAGCAGGCCTTTCGCGTTTTCAGAAACGATCCAGCCTGTAAGGCTCGACACTCGGCAGTTCCTCACCCCGAGTCGCTGCCAGCGGCGAAACCATCCGCAACACGAGCTCCGCCGTCACCGCCGCCTGCGTCAGCCCCAGATGCTGATGCCCGAACGCGAGCAGTACCTTGCCGTCGTCTGTCTGATCGATGATCGGCAGCGAGTCCGGTAGCGAGGGCCTGAACCCCATCCACGGTGTGGCCGCCTCGGCACTCAACGCCTCACGGAACAACCCCTTGCTCAACCGATGCAATTGCCAGGCGCGTGCCATGGTCGGCGGCGCTTCAAGCCCGGCGAATTCGACGGTGCCCGCCAGGCGCAAGCCTTCGGACATCGGCGTCATGATGAACTTGCGTTCCAGTGACGTAACGGGGAAGGGCAGCCGGTTGTGTTCCTGAGGCAGCATCAGGTGATAACCGCGCTCGGTGTCCAGCGGCACTTTCTTGCCCGTCAGCGCTGTCGTCAGCCTGGCCGAGTGAGCACCGCAGGCGATCAGTACTCGACGGGCGTTCAAGTTGCCGGTTCCGGTATTGAGCGAAACGCCCTGTGCATCCAGTTGCCCGCCCTCGACCCGTTGCTTCACAAACTGCACGCCGCTGGCCTTGGCGGCGCTGACCAGTTCGCACACTACCCGGTACGGATTGATGAAGTGTCCGGTGCTCGGGAAAAACAACCCGCCCTGCAGGTGTTCGCTCAGTTGCGGCGCGCTGTCACGCACCGCAGATGCCTGCCATAGGTCGACCGGAACCTGTTGCTGACGCAAGCGCGCCTGCAACGCTTCAATGGCCGGGCGTGACTCGGGCCGTTCGAACACCAGCAGCGAACCTTCCACCTTCAGCAGCTCGGGACGCTGAATGTCGCCGAGCAACCGGTGCCAGGCCTCCAGCGAACTCTCATTGAGCGCTCGCAGACCTGCCACCGTGCGCTGGAACGGCGCCGAGCGCAGATTCAGCAACAGCCGAGTGAACCAGGGCAGGGCGCAGGGCAGGTATTTCCAGTCCAGGCGCAGCGGCCCCATCGGGTCCATGAGCATGGCCGGCAAGCGCTTGAGGATCGACAGATCGGCAATCGGAAAAACCTGCTCGGTCGCCAGGTGTCCGGCGTTACCGAACGATGCGCCGTGACCGGGTTCCTGCGGGTCGATCACGACCACCTGCAAACCCTGTCGCGCCAGACGCAGGGCGCAGGCAACGCCGATGATGCCGGCGCCGACCACGGCGATGTCATGGGTGATGTTCGGCATGGTTTCAGGCTTCCCTCTGGCCATCGAGCAGGCGTCGCAGTGCCAGTGGATTGGCCTGTTTGAGTGCGGAGGGCAGCAAGGCGTCGGGGAAGTCCTGATAGCAGACCGGGCGCAGGAATCGCAGGATCGCCGCCGTGCCGACCGACGTGGTGCGCGGGTCGGACGTGGCCGGGAACGGCCCGCCATGCACCATCGCATCGCACACTTCCACACCGGTCGGCCAGCCGTTGACCAGCAGGCGTCCGGCCTTGCGTTCCAGTGTCGGCAGCAATGAACGGGCCTGATCCAGATCCTCGTCATTCAGATGCAGCGTGGCGGTCAGTTGACCTTCCAGCTGTTCGAGCACCTGACGGACCTCATCGTGGCCAGCGCATTGCACGACCAGAGACGCCGCGCCAAACGCTTCGGCTTGCAGCGCGTGATCGGCAAGAAAGTCCGCAGCATCGGTGATGAAGACATGGGCCTGCCCCTGATTCGGACCTGTTCCTCTCTGGCCGACCACTGCAAGACGTGCGCGCGGATTTTCCGCCAGTGCATTCACGCTGCACTCGTAAGCATTGAAAATGCCGGGCGTGAGCATGGTCTGGGCCGGGCTGCGCTGGATGAGCTCGGCGGCGGCGCCAATGAAGGTGTCCAGCGCTGGCCCCTTGAGGGCGATCACCAGCCCGGGATTGGTGCAGAACTGCCCGGCGCCCAACGTGAGCGAGGCGACAAATCCTTCTGCCAGCGCTTGCGGGCGATTGTGCAACGCGGCGGGAAACAGTAGCACCGGGTTGATCGAACTCATTTCCGCATACACCGGAATCGGTTCGGGGCGAGCCTGAGCCGCTTTGATCAGCGCGAGGCCCCCACTGCGCGAACCGGTGAACCCCACCGCTTTGATGCGTGGATCGCTGACCAGCGCAATGCCGACCTCGCGCCCGGAACCGTACAGCAACGAGAACACGCCCTCAGGCAGACCGCACGCCTCGACGGCCCGAGCCACGGCGCGGCCGACCAGTTCGCTGGTGCCGGGGTGAGCGCCGTGGGCCTTGACGATCACCGGGCAGCCGGCGGCCAGTGCCGAAGCGGTATCGCCGCCAGCGACGGAGAACGCGAGGGGGAAATTGCTCGCGCCGAACACCGCCACCGGCCCCAGCGCAATCTGACGTTGACGCAGATCCGAACGTGGCATTGGCTGACGCTGTGGTTGGGCGCTGTCGATGCGCACATCCAACCATTCGCCGGCTCGTACAGTACGAGCGAACAGCCGCAATTGCTGGCAGGTACGCCCGCGTTCGCCCAACAGGCGAGGGCGCGGCAGGCCGGTTTCGGCCATGGCGCGTTCAATCAACTCATCGCCGAGGGCTTCGATTTCGTTGGCAATGGATTCGATGAATTCAGCGCGTGCGTCCAGCGCTGTCTCGCGATAGCGGTCGAACGCGGCCCAGGCGAGTGCGCAGGCTTGTTCGACATGCTCGGCGGAACCACCGGCGTAAGCGGGCTCCAGCGGTGAGTCAGTGGCCGGGTTGATCCCTTGAATGATCTCGCGATCACCCGAGATAGTTTGCTGACCGATCAGCAGTTTGCCCGTAAGAGACATGGCAGGTTCCTGGAAAAGAATGAAGGCCCGCCGCGGATGTGGGCGGCGGGCTGAAGCGAAGCGGCCGGTCAGGCGAATTTCTGTTCCGCCGACCAGTTTTCGTACCAGTGACGGAACAGCGCGTACTGGGCTTCCGCGTAGCGACGCTGCGAGTCGCTCAGGGCATCGGTCTCGTTGAAATGCAGGGTGTATTCCTTGTCGCCGTTGAGCACCATCAGGTGTTTGTAATACAGCACCAGATCCGTGCCTTCATCGAAGGACGACAGCACCGCCAGCGCCGATTCCAGCTCCCGGGCCTGACGTCGTGCCTTGGCGTCACCCTTGGCCGCCTGTTTGCTCAGCGCCACCAGTTGCAGCACTTCGCGAGGCAGGGCGTTGCCGATGCCGGTGATTGCACCGGTGGCGTTGCAGTTGACGAAACCGTGCACGACCTGAGTGTCGACACCCACCATCAGCGTCACGTCATCGTCCTTGGAGGTGATGTGCTCGGCGGCGTAGCGCAGGTCGGCGCCACCGCCGAATTCCTTGAAGCCGATCAGGTTCGGGTACTCGCGGCGCAGTTCGAAGAACAGGTCGGCGCGGGTCGCGAAGCCGTAGTAGGGGCTGTTGTAGATCACCGACGGCAAGTTCGGCGCGGCCTGCAGAATCGCTGCAAAGTGGGCTTTTTGCGCGGCGAGCGAAGCGCCACGGGACAGTACCCGTGGAATCACCATCAAACCCTGAGCACCGACTTTTGCGGCATGGGCAGCATGGGAGACTGCTTCACGGGTGTTGATGGCGCCCGTACCGACAATGGTCGGAATCCCGGCAGCCACCAGGCGCGCCACGCCTTCCTGACGCTCGGCCTCGGTGAGCAGCGGCCAGTCACCCATGGAACCGCAATAGACCACGGCGCTCATGCCGGTATCGATCAGCTCGCGACCCTTGGCCACCAAGGCGTCGAAATCCGGTTTGCGTGCGGCGGTGCACGGGGTCATCAGGGCGGGCATGCAGCCGGTGAAGATGTTGTCGCTCATTATTGTTCTCCTTGGAACGGTCATTCGGATTGGATTGGAAAAGCAGCGCAGCGGCTCAGATGCCCCACGCGAATGGATCTGTTTCGTCGATCAGCAGCGTGCTGTCGGCAGTCATATAGGCGCGGCCAGTGATGAACGGGCGCACGCGTTCACCTTCCCATTCGAAGCGACCTTCGAACTGGCTGCCGGTGATGCTCGCCTGTACCCAGCGCTCGCCGGGCGCCAGTTTTTCGTCGGCGGCCAGGCAAGCGAGTTTGGCGCTGGTGCCGGTGCCGCACGGTGACCGGTCGTAGGCTTTGCCGGGGCACATGACGAAGTTGCGGCTGTCGGCGTGGTCGTCATCGGCGAACAGTTCGATGTGGTCGATGACAGCACCGTCCTCGCCATGAATGCCCTGGACCTCGAGGGCCTTGAGCATTTTCCAGGTGAGGTCGGTCAGGGTTTCGACGTTGTCCATCGTCAGCGTCTGGCCGTGCTCCGACACCAGGAAAAACCAGTTGCCGCCATAGGCGATATCGCCGAGGAAACGGCCGTACCCCGGCACCTCAACCGCCACTTGTTTGCGCAATCGATAAGCCGGCACGTTGCCCAGGGTCACGGCACCGTCTTCATGCAACGTCGCGCTGACCGGGCCGACCGGCGTGTCGATCTTGTGCACGCCCGGGGCGATAAGCCCCAGGTGCTGCAAGGAGGCCACCAGACCGATGGTGCCGTGACCGCACATGCCCAGATAGCCGGCGTTGTTGAAGAAGATCACGCCGCAGGTGGCGTCCGGCGACACCGGTTCGCAATACAGCGCACCCACCAGCACGTCGTTACCGCGAGGCTCCAGCAGGCAGGCCCGGCGCCAGCGGTCGTGCTGGTTGCGCAGGACGTCGCGTTTTTCGGCCATGGTGTTGCCGGGCAGATCGGGGAAACCCTTCATCACCAGGCGCGTGGGTTCGCCGCCGGTGTGCGAATCAATGACGTGTACTCGTTTCATGGACGTGTCCCTTCAAGAGATTTCAATAAGCGCCGGCAGCGCGCGGGTTGGAAGCGGAGGCCGGGGACGTCGAAGTGACTTCGCTTTCATCCTCTTCGGACTCCAGGCGCAGCAGATGCGCCGGTACGCCAGTGGCGGCGCCCCAGTAATAGATGCCGGTGGCGAAAGCGGCGACGACCAGCGTGTCGAAAGGGTGGGCGAGGATGCCCAGACCGCCGAAGGTGCCGAGTTTCGACAGGACGATGGTCACGGCGTAGAAGGCGATCAGCCACGCAGATGAGCGCACTTGATGGGCAAGGCTCAGATGCTGGGTCGGCACGAAACGACCACACAGCAGGTACACGACAAACATCAGGATCTGCAGGCCGAGCAGCCAGGACACGGTGTCCCAGCCCGACCAGTAGACGATCAGCGCAGCGATGATGAACGACACCGGCCCCAGCAGACCCATGCACTTGACCCGGAACGGGCGCGGCATGTCGGGTGCATTGCGACGCAGCGCGGCGACGGTGACCGGGGCCACGGCGTAGCTCAATACCAGTGCGGCGGACACCACGTTGATCAGCGCTTCCCAGGACGGGAACGGCAGGGTCCAGAACACTGACAGGGCGAAGGTCAGCCACAGTGCCGGGCGCGGGATGCCGGACTTCTCATCGATGCGGGTGAAGATTTTGAAGAAGGTGCCGGTCTGCGCCCAGCCGTAGATCACTCGTGGCGTGGCGTTCATGTAGATGTTGCCGCAGCCGCTGGGCGAGATCACCGCGTCGGCCACCACCAGATAGGCCAGCCAGCCCACACCGAGCGCCAGGGCAATGTCGCGATACGGCAGGGCAAATTCCTTGGAAACCCCGGCCCAGCCATTGGCGAGCAGCTCGGTAGGGATGCCGCCGAGGAAGGCCGTTTGCAGCAACACGTAGATCGCGGTGGACAGCAGCACGGAAAGAATCAGCGCAATCGGGATAGTGCGCTGTGGGTTTTTCACTTCACTGGCCACCGAGATGATCGGGGTCAGGCCGAGGTAGGCGAAGATGACGCCGCCCGCGGAAACGGCCATCTCGATGCCCGAGAGCCCGAAGGGGGCGAAGCCTTGAACCTGGAAATTCTCGGGTTTGAAGAAGGTGAACAGCACACCAATCACCAGCAGCGGCACGATGAACTTGAACACGCTGACCAGATTGTTGGCCTTGGCGAAGGTTTTCACGCTGCGGTAATTGAGCAGGAAGAACACGCAGAGCAGACCGAACTGCACCAGCCAGCCCAGCACTGTCGGATCACCGCTGCCGGTTTTGGTCAGGCCGGGAAACCACGCCGCCGCATATTGGCGCGAGGCAACCACTTCGATCGCCACCAGACTGGAAAACGCGATCAGCGTGATGAAGCCCATCAGGTAACCCAGCAGCGGCCCGTGGCTGTAGACCGGATAGCGCACCACACCGCCGGCGCGGGGCAACGCCGCACCCAGTTCGCAGTAGACGATGCCCAGCAGCAACACGGCGAAACCGCCCAGCAGCCAGGAGAAAATCCCGGCCGGCCCGGCAATCGCGGAGACGTGACTGGCCGCGAACAACCAGCCCGAACCGAAGATCGCCCCGAGCCCGATAAAGGTGAGGTCGATCAATGAAAGTTGTTTTTTGAACTTGCCTTGGCCTGACATGGCATCGCCTTCTTGTGAGTTATTGGATAGGCAGGTGTGAAGTCACTGGAACGGCTAAACAGTGAACTCATCAGGCGTCGGACGATTGATGTTTTGCGCAGGTCTGGATGACGAAATCAGCACAATTGCACTGAACGACAGCAGGCCTCGACAGGCTGCGGACGTTGCTGCAATCTGCACGCGAACGCCGTACAGCCGATCCATCCGCGAAGGAAAAACTGACGATGCAGAACGCATTTGCGATCCTGTGCGAGGGTGATGAGCGCAATCGCCCCCAGACCCTCGAAGCCTTGGTGGCGGGCGTGGCTGCGTTGTTGCCGATGCTGGATGTGATTCCGAATGCAGCGATTTTCATCAAGGATGTCGAGGCGCGTTATGTCATGGCCAACCGCACGCTGGTGCAGCGATGCGGGTTGAAAGACCTGAAACCGTTGCTCGGTAAAACCAGCGTGCAGGTATTCCCGGCGCAACTGGGGCCGGGCTACACCGAGCAGGACCGTCGGGTGCTGGAAGAAGGGTGGGTGCTGGAGGATCAGCTGGAATTGCACCTGTACGGCAGTCGCGAACCAGGCTGGTGCCTGACCCATAAACGACCGCTGTACAACCGCGACGGCGAGATCATCGGCCTGGCGGGGATTTCGGTGGACCTGCAATCGGCCAGCGAAACCCACCCGGCCTTCGAGCGTCTGGCCGCTGTCGACGAACACATCCGCGCGCATTTCAATCGCCGGGTGACGCTGGGTGAACTGACCCGGATCGCCGGTATCTCGGTGGCGCAGCTGGAGCGCTACTGCAAACGGGTGTTCCACCTGACGCCACGGCAGATGATCCAGAAAGTACGACTGGAACATGCCCATCGCTTGCTTCACACCGACATGCCGATCACCGAGGTTGCACTGCAATGCGGCTATACCGATCACAGCGCTTTTACCCGACAATTCAAGGCCTCGACCGGATTCACGCCGCGTCAGTATCGACAGGCGACGGAACAATGAGCGGCTTGCGAGTCATCGCGGCTAGACTGAACACGTCAGCCCCCTTTGCTGCAGGTGAAACGAGATGAGCGAAATCTGGGTACGCCGATGCTCGTATGGCCTGTGCGCGATCCTGTTGACGCTCACAGCGTCCTGCTCAAGCAAGGCTCACTACGCGACCACCGGTGATCGCTGCTATGCCAAAGCGGTGCCGACGATGGGCGAGGGTGGTCTGGCCTGGGGATCGACCCTGGGCCAGGCACAGAAAAAATCCATGGATAACTGCATGCGCTACGCCGGCCGCTCCGGCGGGACACCCGGTACCTGCCAGGTGGTGGTGGCCAAGTGCAAGAATTGATAAGGCGCGATAGCCGCCCGAGCCATATTGACCGGAAAGGACTTCAGTGAATCTTCATCTTGAAATCGAGCGGATTTTTTCCGAGCAGGCCTTCGCAAGGCCGCTGTTTTATTCCTGCCCGGGAGGACTGCGTTTCGAACTCTCCGAAACGGGAGGGATGATCGAACAGTTCCTGTTGGCCTTGCGAAAATCGACCGAGATCTGCACCGACATTTTCAGTGGCGAGCCCACGCTGGTGACCTGTCTGCGCTTTCACTCCGGCGGTCAGCGATTTGCCCATCGAGCGTTGCTTCAGGCCCTTCGGTCGGCTGGCATCGAGATACCTGCAGCACGCTCGATCTGGAGTGAACGCACTGATCCGGATGACTGGTTCTGCGAAAGCGAACCCGAGTACTGGATCAACCTCGCATTCGAGGCGCCCGCAAAGTCGCTTCAAGCATTGCTCTGGTGCGCACTGGCCACGGACTTTGGCGTCATTGCGCCGAATCCACGCTGCGCGGTCTACCTGTTCAATTTGAAGGCCGAAGTGATGGTTTTCCCTTACGACGACCGAGGAATGGACGTGGTCGGGCCCAACAAGGATCTGCTTTCAAGGCTGTATCACCGCCATCAAGCGTATCTTCTCGATTACGATCGGCCCGCGATGGACGCTGACTTCGCGGGCGCTGCCTGATATTGGCCCCGGGCCCTTGATGCCGATCAGAGAGGTCCGAGGGCTCAAGGGCATTTGAATCAAGTCCCGTTCACTAGGTGCGTTGCAAGGCCCGCGACACGTACATTTTGGTAATCATTGACACCATCTCTTTCGCCCCGAAACAACGGAAGTAAAAGTAGCCGTAGTCGGTTTCCAGACACACAATCTTGGTCATGAACCCCCATTCCAGGCTGACCTTTCGAATCGATGCCATGGGGATTTCAATATCCAGAACCCCGTCCTGAACCATACGGTTCATGGCATTGGCGTTCATGAAAATCGTGGAGTGGGTCACCGTCACCTTCCCGCCAACCCAGAGTCCGCTGGGGGCCAGAAAATTGACCAGTTTCGTCTTCAATACTGCTTCGGCCATCCCTGCATCTCCCTCGTTCAAATCACAATCCAGCATTTCAGCCGCCTGTTTACCTGACAAAAAACAAAATCGCCATGTGTTTACTTCGTTCATTCATACGTCGCAGTTCTCACTGCCCGTTTCTGTCTGTCTGGAGTTCTCTCGATGCCCTCGCTCAAAACACTGCCCGCTGCATTGCTGGGGCTGGCCCTTGCTTGTCCGGTGGAAGCCGAGTCTCAGGGCATGGAGTTGGGGCAGGTGCTGATCGGGGCTGAAGACCAGAGCGGCGAAGACCTTTCGCTGGAGGAGGCCAAGGCCCGGTTGGCACAGGTGCCCGGTGGCACCAACGTGGTCGATATGCGCCGCCCGATGCAGGGGCGGGTGGCGAGCAATCAGGATGTGCTGGCGTATCAGCCGGGGGTGTATGCCCAGTCGGCGGGCAACGAGGGGGTGAAAATCTCGATTCGTGGTTCGGGCATCAATCGGGCTCCTGGTGCTCACGCGTCGGGGCTGTACACGATGCTCGACGGTCTGCCGCTGACCGGCCCCGGCGGTACGCCCTATGAGTTGCTGGAACCGCTGTGGCTCGACCATGTGGAAGTGTTGCGCGGTGCCAACGGTTTCGATCGTGGGGCCCTGGCACTGGGCGGTGCAGTCGATTACGTCAGCCACACCGGCTACAACGCGCCTCGGTTGAATGTGCGCTACGTCATGGGCAGCCACGGTTATGCCCAGCGGCAAGTCAGCTCGGGCCAGGTGCTGGGCGACTTCGATTACTACCTGTCGATGACCGATGCACACTCCGACGGTTATCAGGATCACACCGCGAGCAAGAGCCAGGGCGTGATTGCCAACTTCGGTTATCGCTTCAATCCGAATCTGGAAACCCGCTTCTACATTCGTCACCGCGAGACCGACAACGACCTAGCCGGGCGGGTGACCAAGCACGCCATCGAGCACGATCCACGGGCGGCCAACCCGGCCTACGTGACGCGCAACGACAGCCGCGATCAACCGGGCAGCACCTTCATCGGCAACAAGACCACGTACTACATCGACGACGATTCGAGCATCCAGACCGGCCTCGTTTATCACGACTACCCGATGGACCTGCGCGAAGGCCCGAACCGTTTAAAGGTCGCGTACACCGATGTCAGCGGCACGTTCGACTACAAGCGCCGCGACACTCTCTGGGGCCTCGAAAGTCACAGCACGGTTGGCCTGCGGGTGACCAAACATTTGCCTAACGACGGTGCGAGCGAGCTGGTGCGGATTCCCACCGGCAACACCGCCGGCTATGCGCCGGGTACGCACATGCGCAACTTCACTTATCAGGGTTCGGATTCTGTTCTGCATGTGGGCAACGACCTGGAAGTCGCCGACGACCTGTGGCTGACCACCGGCCTCGCCGCGATCTACACTCGCCGCGAAAGTGCCGTGACCTACCCGGAGGGTGGCGGCAAGACCAGCCTCGGTGACTGGGACTACGCGCCACGCCTGGGTCTGCGCTATCAGGTGACGCCAGACCTGCAACTGTTCGGCAACCTCAGCCGCTCGGTCGAAGCGCCGCATCCGTGGTCGCTGATCTACAGCTCCAGCGTACGGTTCCCGGCCGGCAGCGGCGCCGCCACTGGCACTCAGCGTGATCCGGTCAAACTGCAGAACCAGACCGCGACCACCCTGGAACTCGGCGGCCGTGGCGACAGCTCACTCGGCGAATGGAGCCTGGCCTGGTATTACGCCCAGGTGCGCCACGAATTGCTCTCGGTATTGCCGGATGCTAACGCCACTACGCCTTATGAACTCAATGCCAGTCTTACGGTGCACCAAGGTGTGGAGGCGAGCCTCAACAGCAATCTGTGGTCAGCGAACGACGGCGGCAAGCTGAGCCTGCGTCAGGCCTACACCTTCAGCGATTTCCATTATCGCGACGACGATCGCTTCGACGACAACCGCTTGCCGGGCTTGCCGATGCATTACTACCAGGGCGAACTGCGCTACGACTTCCCGCAGGGCTTCTTCGCCGCCGTCAACACGCAACTGGTGTCGAAAGTGGCGGTGGATTACGCCAACAGCTACTACGCCGACCCTTACGCCACCTTCGGCGCGACCCTCGGTTACAACGCACCCAAGGGCGACTGGCAGACCTGGCTGGACATGCGCAACCTGACCGACAAGCACTACGCCGCTACAGTTACGCCGGGCTATGACGATAAAGGACTGGATGCCGCACGCTCAACGCCGGGCGAGGGCATGGCGATGTATGTCGGGGTGTCGTGGAGTCTGCTCTGAGGCTGGTGCTTGAGTGTCAAACCCTATCGATCAGTTATCTCTGGTGCATGGAACCAAAAATGAAATTGCGATTCTCCTGGGAAGAAGCGTTCGACGACTTGTTTCCGCACTGTAGTTCAAACGTCATGAAGGACGATGGTGCGAGCCCTTTGTCTTGCATCCTGACCGATGATGGGGGCTGCGGGCATATACACTCGCTGGAGTGGATAGACGTGGGTCTGGCGCGGATCAAATCGGTGAAGGAGTCAAAGGTCGAATTCGATAGCTGGGGTCGTGAAGATTGGGGATCAGAGTTTTCAAAGGACTCCGTAAAGATCTATTTCCTGATGGAAGACGATTATTGTGAATTTCTCAGTCTGGAATCCTTTGAAAAAGCCTTGATGGCATGGCGGGATTTTATTGTGTTGCCACCCGATAAAGAGGTGACACGAGAGCTGGAAATTTGAGCCTGGCCGGCGATCGGGAGAGTGTTCAGCCATCCAGCAATGGCGTACCAAGACCGGTTTCGCTTGCCTGACGTTTTTACCCGACACCCAATAGCTTTCGGCATCCCTGCCTTTGCAGTCTGACGGGGTAACCCTCAAACAATATCGTCGATCAGAATATGGTGCTGCCCGCGGCTGCATTGCTCGATTCGTGCCTCGACCTTGTAAACCGTGCGCAGCATCGGCTCGGTGATGACTTCATGGCTCGGCCCGCTGCCATGGGCCGTGCCGCCGGCAATCACCAGCACCTGATCGGCAAAGCGCAGCGCCTGATTCAGGTCGTGAATGGCGATGAATACGATCACTTCGCGCCGGCGCGCCAGGGCTTTCATGAAGTTCAGCACCTGAACTTGCCGGTGCATGTCGAGTGCGCTGGTGGGTTCGTCCATCAACAGGATTTCCGGCTCGCGCACCAGGGTCTGGGCGATTGACACCAACTGTTGCTGGCCACCGCTCAGTTCGCCGAGGTTGCGGAACGACAGTTCGGTGATCCCGAGCGCATCGAGAATCTCGTCCACCAATTGCAATTCATCGTCGTGAACCGACCAGTTGGGCGTCAGTTGCTTGCGCGCCAGCAGCACCGATTCATACACCGTCAACCGGGCGCTGGCGTTCAGGCCCTGGGGCATATAGCTGATGCCTTGGGTACCTTTCTTCGAACCTTCGAGAATCACTTCGCCCGGGCCGTCGATCAGCCCGGCCATGCGTTTGAACAACGTCGATTTGCCCGCCGCATTGGGCCCGACCACCGCCACGACCTGGCCGCCGGTAAACATCGCGGTGCTGACACCGGAAATGATCTCGCGCTGCCCGTAGCGGGCGCCGATGTTGTCGAGCCGGATCTTCACCATGAGTTTTTCTTTCCGTTGAGAATCAGAGAAATGAAGAACGGCACGCCGATCAGTGACGTGACCACGCCGATGGGGAATATCGCCCCCGGGATCAGCGTCTTGCTGACCACCGAACTGGCGGACAGGATCAGCGCACCGGTCAGCAACGAGGCCGGCAGGAAAAACCGCTGATCCTCGCCAATCAGCATCCGCGCAATGTGCGGCCCGACCAGCCCGATAAAACCGATCGTGCCGACGAACGCCACCGGAAACGACGCGAGCAGGCTGACCATGATCAGCGTCTGAAAACGCAGGCTGCGCACGTTGATGCCGAAGCTGGCGGCCTTGTCATCGCCCAGGCGCAGGGCGGTCATCGCCCACGCGCGTTTGGCGAAGATCGGCAGAGTGATGAGGATCACCACGCAGATCACCCCGAGTTTCGGCCACGTGGCTTTGGTCAGGCTGCCCATGGTCCAGAACACCACGGCCGCCACGGCTTGTTCGGTAGCGAAGAACTGCACCAGCGCCAGCAGCGCATTGAAGGTAAACACCAGGGCGATGCCGAGCAGCACGATGGTTTCGGCTGTCACCCCGCGACGCATGCTCATGAAGTGGATCAGCAGTGCCGAGAGCATCGCCATGATGAACGCGTTGAGCGGCACCATGTATTGCGCCGCCAGCGGAAACAGCGCCACGCCGAAGGCCAGCCCGAGGGCCGCACCGAAACCGGCCGCCGCAGAAATGCCGAGGGTGAAGGGGCTGGCGAGCGGGTTGTTGAGGATGGTCTGCATCTGCGCACCGGCCAGCGACAGCGCCGCGCCGACAGCGACCGCCATCAACGCCACCGGCAGACGGATGTCCCACATCACCACCCTGACTTGTGCCGAAGCGGTGTCCGGTGAGAACAACGCTTTGAGTACTTCACCAAGGCTGTATTGCGCCGGGCCGAGGGCCAGATCGAGCAGCACGCTGAAGATCAGCAACACGCTCAGCCCGAGCAAGATCAGCCGTTTACGCAGCACCAGCCGACGGTAGGTGACACTCTGCACAATCGGTGCTTCGCCCAGCGAACTCATGGTTTGGCCTCGGTTTTTTGCAGGCTGACGAAATAGCCCGGCTCATACGGCACCGGCAGAAACCGCTCATGCAACTCGCGAAACGCGGCATCCGGATCAAGATCGGCGAACAGTTCCGGGTGGAACCACTTGGCCAATTGCTGAATGGCCACGAACTGGTAAGGGCTGTTGTAGAACTGGTGCCAGATCGCATGAAACGCCTGAGTGTTCTGCGCCTTGATGCCGGCATAGGCCGGGCGCTGGGTGTACCAGGCCAGTTTGCGCCGGGCTTCGGCCAGGTCCGCGCCCGGGCCGACGCCGACCCAGTGACCGCCCGGCGCAAAGGCTTCCCAGTCGGCGCTGGTGACCACGACATGGTCGGGGTTGGCGACGATCACTTGCTCAGGATTCAGTTGCCCGAAGGTGCTCGGAATGATCCGACGGGCGATGTTGTTGCCGCCGGCCATGTCGACGAAAAGACCGAAGTTCTCGTTGCCGAAACTCAGGCAGCAGTCATCGGTGTAGCCGCCTATGCGCTCGATGAACACGCTGGGACGGGCAGGGTGGCGCTTTTCGATGACGTCGGTGACGCGATGGATCTGCTGGTTACGAAAATCGATGAAGGCCTCCGCGCGTTGTTCCTTGCCGAACAACTTGCCGAACAGGCGCATGGTCGGCTCGGTGTTCTGCATGGGGTTGTTGCGAAAGTCGACGTACACCACCGGAATGCCCAGGGCGTCGAGTTTCTCGATGTAGCGTGCATCCTCGGTCGCGTGTTGGGCTTCGATGTTGAGGATGATCACGTCAGGCTTCTGGGAAATCGCCTGTTCGATGTCGAAGGTGCCGCTCTCGAAACCGCCGAAGGTCGGGATCTTGGCAATGTCGGGGAATTTGCGCAGGTAGGCGTTATAAGTGTCCGGGTCCGACTGGATCAGGTCCTTGCGCCAGCCGACGATGCGTTCGATGGGGTTCTGCGTATCCAGCGCGGCCACCAGATACAACTGCCGACCTTCACCCAGGATCACCCGGCGGACCGGCAGGTGAACCTTGACCGTGCGGCCCTGCAAATCAGTCACGGTGCCCAGGGCCGGATCCGGCTCGGCAGCCTGCGCGCTGCTCGGCATCAAGGAAGACAAGGACAGGCCCAGCAGCCCCGCAAACAGCAGGGCGGCGAAGGTCTGGCGGCGGCGAAAAACGTTAACCATGGTGTATGCCTTTGCAAAAGCCGGATCGGACCACGACGCCAGGCGCCGCACCGGGCCGGACGTTTCAGAAATCGACAGTGGCCGAGAGCAACAGGGTCCGAGGTGCGCCTTGAGAGAACGCGCCGTAAGAGGCGACGCCTGACCAATATTCTCGGTCGAACACGTTCTGCACGGTGGCCCGGAAAGTGGTCGGTCGTTCGGCGATGCGCGTGGCGTAGCGGGCGCCGACATCGAAGCGGGTCCAGGCGTCCAGTTGTTGGGTGTTGGCCTGATCGACGTATTGGCTGCCGGTGTAAATGGCGCCGCTGGTCAATGTCAGGCCTTCGACTTTCGGGACGTCCCATTCGGCCCAGAGGTTGGCTTGCACCTCGGGAACACCGACCGGTTTATTGCCGCGATTGGCGGCAACGCCGGTGCGGGTCAGTTCGCCGTCGAGCAGTGTCACGCCACCGAGCAGGCGCGTGCCTGATGCGATCTCGCCGGCCATGTTCAGTTCGACGCCACGGTTGCGTTGCTCGCCATTGACCGCGAACACCCCGGATGCCAATTCGCCGCTGGGCTTTTCAAGTTGAAACAGGGCGATGGTGGACATGAAACGGCCGTAATCGAGCTTGACCCCGACTTCCTGCTGGCGGGACACATAAGGTGAAAAGATCTCGCCCGCGTTGGAGGCGGCGGACGGCGCGATGTCACCCTTGCTCAGGCCTTCGACGTAGTTGTAGTAGAACGCGACATGGTCCCAGGGCTTGACGACGACCCCGAACAGCGGCGTGGATTTGCTCTTGTCGTAATGTGTGGTGACGAAGCCGGCCGCGTTGTAGTTATCCGATTTGATGTTTTGCTGGCGCACGCCGAGCGTGACTTGAAGGCGTTCGTCGAGCACCGACAGGGTGTCGGCGAGGGCCACGCCCGACAGTTCGCTTTCGGAGACCTTTGGCGTATCCGGTTTGGCGATCGCGGGTTTCGGACGGTCGATCGGGTGGTAGATGTTCGACAGGATCGCCGGCCCGGAAATAATGCCCCGGGACAAGTTATCGCGGTAACGGGTGACTTGCAGGGCAGCGCTGTGACTGATCGGCCCGGTGTCGAAACGCAGGCGTGCACCCGCGTCGACGGTGTAGCGCTGGACTTCGAATTTGTAATAGCCGGGGATCGACGAGGTGTCGCCCGCTTCGTTGATGATGGTCGGTGTCTGGTCGGACATGCGCGCGACATCCGATCGGCCTCCGCCAGCATGGGCGAACAGCGTCAGGTTGTCGTTGAGGTCGTATTCGCCACCCAATAACGCCGATTTATCGCGGGTTTCCGACCAGCCCCATTCCTGGCTGACGCTGGTGCGCCCGTTGGCTGCTGAAGGAATCTCCACGCCGGGAGCGATCAGAAACGGTCGGGACGCGGCGTCAAAGCTCTCTTTCTGGTTGATCAGATCCAGGGTGGTGCGCAGTCGGTCGCCCTGATAGTCGAGGGAAATCGCGCCGATGCCGACTTCCCGCGATTGTTTGTCGATGGCCGTTTCACCTTGCTGGACGCTGCCATTGATTCGCACCCCGAACCGGCGTTCTTCGCCGAAGCGGCGGCTGACATCGACGTGACCGCCGACCTGGGTATTCAAGGCGTAACTGGTGGTAAAGCGGGTCAGGTCTTCGTCCAGCGAACGTTTGGGTACCACGTTGATCACGCCGCCGACACCGCTGTTGGGTGACATGCCGTAGAGCAGGGCGCCGGGGCCTTTGACCAGTTCGATGCGTTCGGCGTATTCGGTGAACACCCGGTAATTGGAGGCCACGCCGTACACGCCGTCGAACGCCAGTTCACCGAGGTTGCCTTCGCCGACCGGAAAGCCACGGATGAAGAACGAGTCGACAATCCCTCCAGCCTGTCCCGTGGAGCGCACCGAAGAGTCGCGCTCGAGCAAGTCGCCGACGGTGACAGCCTGCTGGTCCTTGATCAGCGTCGAGGTGTAGCTGCTGACGCTGAACGGGGTGTCCATCGCGTCGCGGTTGCCCAGCATGCCGAGACGTCCGCCGCGAGCGGCCTGACCGCCCGGCAGTACCGACGGCAAGCTGTCGCTGCGCCTGTCGGTGCCTTCGATCGTGGTGTCCGACAACGTGACCCGGCGTACCACCAGCGTCCAGGTGCCGTCGCTGCGGGCGACCATTTCCAGGCCGCTGCCCTCCAGCAGGCGGGTTACCGCTTCCTGTACCGAGTAGCTGCCGGACAATCCCGGGCTGACGAGGCCTTCGGTGATCGATGGTTGAAACGACAGGGCAATCCCGGCGTCCACAGCAAAACTCGACAGGGTCACGCCGAGCGGCCCAGGCGCGATGTTGTAGGCTCGAACGGTCACCGCATCCAGTTGCGCCGGTCCGGCGGCCAGAGCGAACGTGCCACCGGCCAGGCCCAGCACAACGCTGAGCAACACACTGCGTAGAACGGGCTTTAGTAGCAGACGATCCGGAGGCAAGGGTCGTGCAACGAGCATGAAGGAGTGACCCTATGGACGAGATGGAATGGTTGTTCCTTTCATTGCCAGCCGAGATCAAAAAAAGTATCACCTGCGAGGTGATTTTTTTGCTCAGGCGGGTGAGAGCGTCACCCAGTAACCGCTCAAGTGCCCGGAGACGTGCACGGGATAGGTCTGCGCCAGCATGTTCAGCGAACGTTGGGTATCGCTGATGGGAAAGGCCCCGGAAATGCGCAAGTCGGCAATGGCCGGGTCGCAGCGCACGAAACCCCGGCGATAGCGCGCCAGTTCGACGACGAAATCCGCCAGGCGCATCTTGTCGGCCATCAGCATGCCTTGGGTCCAGGCGCCGACGTTGCGGTCGGTCGGGTTCAGTGAGCCAAAAGCCTGCGATGAAAAGTCGGTACGTTGCCCGGCGTTGACGATGATCGGCGCGCTCTGGGGGCTGTCGGCCAATTCGACCTGGACGGCGCCTTCGAGGACCGCGAGTTGGGTGCGCGGCTGCCATTCACGAACGGTAAAGCGCGTGCCCAGCGCCTGCATCCGGCCCTGCCGGGTGCTGACCAGAAAAGGCCGAGGTTGCGCGGCGTTGTCCGGCGCGGTCTGCACGAGGATTTCGCCTTCGCGCAGATTGATGAGGCGCTGCCGGGTGTCGAAAAGGACGTCGATGGCCGTGTCGGTGTTCAGGGTGATTTGCGAGCCATCGGCCAGGGTCAGTTCGCGGCGCTGGCCCACGGCGGTGTGGTAATCGGCGGACCATTGCTGCGATTGCGCCAGTTTCCAGCTGCCCCAACCGGCCGGCACCGCCGCCAGCAACAAGGCCAGTTTGCCGAGGGCTGCGCGGCGTTCCGGGTTGCTCGGGCGATCCAGCGCCGACATCGCCAGCGACGGTGGCAGGCCGCCGAACTTGCTTTGCAGCAACTGCGCGCGTGCCCACGCCCGATTGCGCTCGGGACTGCTGACTTTCCAGTATTCCCATTCCGCGCGCTCGGTTTCGCTGAGGTCGTTTTCACTCAGACGCATCAGCCACTCGGCGGCTTCTTCGAGGATTTTCGGATCGAGCGGTGGTTCACTGCGGCGCGTGAGCATTTATTCCACCAGCATCAGGCACTGCACGAAAGCCTGTTTCATGTAGCGCTTGACGGTGATCAGCGAGACGTCCAGCTGCTCGGCGATGTCGGCGTATTTCAAACCACCGATCTGCGACAGCAGGAACGCGCGTTTGACCAGCGGCGGCAGGGTGTCGAGCATCGCGTCGATTTCGTGCAGGGTTTCCAGCACCACAAAACGCAACTCGGGGGAGGGCACTTCCGGCGCCGGCAAATGCGCGAGGGCATCGAGGTAGGCGCGTTCCAGTGCCTTGCGCTGATACCAGTTGATGAGGATGCCCTTCGCCACGCAACTCAGGTACGCCCGTGGTTGCTCGATGGTCGTGACCTGGGAGGCGAGGATCCGGGTGAAGGTATCCTGCGCCAGATCCGCCGCATCCATGGCGTTACCCAGTTTTTTCTTCAGCGTGTTGTACAGCCAGCCGTGATGACCGCTGTACAGCGCTTCGATCACGCGCAGATGGTTGTCGTTGTTCGCGGGAAGGGTTTCGCTCATGGCTGCAGTGTTTTGCAATTGAGAAGTATTCCCAATGCTAGTGTACAAAGAGCCCGCGACGCAAGCGCGAATCAGCATCCGTTTTCAGGCGCGGGGCATTCTCAACAACGCGTTTACCATGGCGTCGATTTCGGCCTCGGTGTTGTAGGCGTGCAACGATGCGCGGCTGACTTCCAGCAGGTCCCGTTGCTGCATGTCGAGCAGGGTCGAGCGGAAGGTCGAGGTGGTGACGTTGATGCGTTTTTCCTGCTGCGCCAGCCATGTCTGGACTTGCGCCGCGCTGGCGTCCTCGCAGGTGAAGGTGACGATGCCAGACTTGACCGCGCCCCGATCCTGCGGCGTGACGCCGGGTACGTCGTTCAGGCGATTGCGCAGGTGAACTGACAATCCTTGAATGCGCTGCCACATCGGCTCGATGCCTTGCATCAGGGCATACCGGGCCGCCGCACCCATGCCCAGTTTCGCGGCAACGTTGCATTCCCAGTTTTCGAAACGCCTGGCATCTCCACGAATCCTGAAGGTGTCCGGTGTCAGCAATGAAGCCGCGTGCAGGTCGAGAAACGCCGGCTCAAGGTTTTCGCACAAGGTCTTTTCGACGTAGAGAAACCCCATGCCCCGAGGGCCGCGAAGGTATTTGCGGCTGGTGGCAGCGAGCATATGACAGCCGATTTTCTGCACATCGATCGGCATCTGCCCGACGCCCTGACAGGCATCCAGCAGAAACAGAACCCCGGCCGCGCGGGCGAGGGCGCCGATCTGTTCGATGGGCTGCACCGGGCCGCCGTTGGTGGCGATCACCGGCAGCGACACCAGGGCAACCCGGTCATCGCCGAGCATGTCCCGCAGCGCCGGCAATGACACCTGGCCCTGTTCATCGTTGGGAATGACCCTGATCTCGATCCCGCGCTGCTGCTTGAGTTGCAGATAGGGAATGTAGTTGCCGGCGTATTCGGTGGTTGATGTCAGCACCACATCGCCGGGCCGCAGCGGCAATGAGTAGAAGGCCATGTCCCAGGCGCGGGTCGCGTTTTCAATGACCGCGATTTCCTCGGGACGAGCGTTGATCAGTTGACCGATGTGCTCGTAGACATTTTCCACTTCAACGGATTGTTGCCCGGCGGCTTCGTAACCGCCGATCCGGGCTTCAAGTTGCAGGTGACGGGTCATCACCTCGATCACCGGGTCTGGCATCAGCGCTGCGCCGGCATTGTTGAAATGAATCAGTTGCTCGACACCCGGGGTGTCGGCGCGCAGTTGTTCAATGTTCAAAGCAAACTCCTTGATCAGTCGCCCGGCGGGATCTGGCTCGGTTGCATGACCATGGGCCGGTAGCGCAACGCAACGATGGGTATCAGCGCGAGGATGTAGGCGAGGCAGACAAACAGGTAGGTGTACTGCAAACCGTAGACCTGGCTGAGCAGCCCACCGGCCGAGATGCCGGCGATGGACGCAAACTGTGCGGTGCTCTGGGCAATGCCCAACACGTAGCCCTGGCGTGAGCTGTCGGCGGTCTTGGAGATCAGCGCCATCAGTACCGGCGTCGTGGCGCCCAGCAATACGCCCCAGATGAAGTAAGCGCCGACGAATACGATCGGATTACGCGTGACGCCGGCGAGTGCCGTCAGCGCAATACAGCCGAGGACGACATAAGTAATGCGTTGCAGAGTGTCCTGCTGGCTACGGTGTTCGAAGTAACGCGACCACGCGGTTGCCGACAGAATGAAACCCAGCGCCAGTAAGCCGTAGCACAGCCCGACCACCGAGTTGCTGACCTCGAACACCGAGCTGACATACAGCGAGAACGACGTCTGCGGCAGCATCCGCGCCAGCAGCAAAATGCCCATGACACCCAGCAGCGACAGCAGGGGTGTGCCTTGCCAGACGCTGGTGTTGTGGCTGACCGGAGCTTCTTTATCGGCAACCGGTGCTTTCTTCACTGGCGGCACGTCCGGCAATGTCACGGCCGCGACCACGGTGCAGATGGCGCACAGCACCGCCGCGATCATGTTGATCCAGAAGAACGTCGCGTAATCGAGGATCAGGCCGCCGACCACCGCACCGAGCAACGAGCCGACGTTGGTGGAAATCTGCAGGATCGCGAACAGCCGCGCCCGCCGCGAAGGCGCTTCGATGCTCACGCCATAGGCCTGGGCCGGGGCGATGTAACCGGCGAAGGCGCCTTGCAGGAAGCGCAGGATCAGGATCACCCAGATGTCACTGCACAGGGCCAGCCCAAGCTGGGTCAATGACAGGCCGGCGAGGGCGCGGATCATCATCAACTTGTGGCCGTAGCGGTCGCCGATACGGCCCCAGAATGCACTGGTCAGAATAATGCCCAGCATCGGCCCGACGTACACGGCGATGCTGGCGAAGCTGAAGAGCGAGTCTGACGAGGTCAGCCCACGCAGGTGGACGGGCCAGAACGGCCCGCTCATTTCCATCGCGCCCATCGAAATGAGCTGGATCGCGAACAGAAGATAAATCAGGACTCTTACACGCGAACCCGCGATGGCACCTGCATGGGTCATGGGTCAGCCTCGGTTATTGAACGACATTGAGCGGATTGGTCAGCGTGTGCTGAATCCGGTAGTTGGAGTACTGCATCATGTGCATGCGCAACAACGAACGGGTCGGCCACGGATCATTGAGGAAGGCCTTGCGTTCGACTTCCCACAGATCCGGCGCGACACGCTCGCGCACCGCGGTAAAAGCCTGCTCGGTTTCTTCACGCAGAATGTCCCACATCCGATTGTTGTCCAGCGCGTACTCCTTGGTCAGCCACAAGGCCATTTCATGCAGATGCGTGAGGAACGCCGCGTCAAGCACGAACATGCGCACCGGCTCGATATCGCCTTCGAACACCGTTGGCAGAATGCCCGGCTGCACATGCGGTTGCAGGGTGTAGCCGCGTCCTTCCAGCAATGGAGCGTAGGTCCTGCCATCGCCAAAATCGCGGATCAGCAGACTACGTGCTTTGCCATCCGGAGAAAACAGCACCATCGTGTTCTGCTGGTGCGCCTCAAGCCCGATGCCGTACATCAAGTAGATTGCAATCACCGGATGGGTGACCACTTTGGCGTACTGACGGAACCAGTCTTCGACCTGGGCGGCATTGGCCCGAACGCCATCGCGCTCGATCAACTCGGTGAACAACGGCCGGCCGCTGCCCGGCAAGCGAGTGAACAGAGAAGCCACGGTGATCGGCAGACACTCATCGGTGCGCTCGAACGCTTGCTGGCTGGCGCGGAACACCACTGACAGATGCCGGCCGGGGTGGTCGTCCTGAGTGATCGCGTTCTTGTAGCGCACGCCGATTTCTTCCGGGAAGATTTCCAGTCGCTGGTCGAAGCCGTTTTCGACCTCGAGGATCTTCGTGATGACGGTGCTGATGCGCGGGCCCATGTGGATCGACTTGGCCTGCAGGCTGCGCAGCTCGCTGGTCATCCACACGGCAATCGGCAACTTGATCAGCGGCGCACTCTCCTTGAGTACCGGCATCATCGTGCGGTACGACATGGTCGGCAGGGTCTGGATGTCCGGGCCGTCGATGATGAGGATGCCTTCTGCGATTTCCGCCGCGAAATTTTTCAGCACGTAAGCCTGCAGATGCCATGAGTGAATCGGCAGTGGCAGCCACTGGGATTCGTCCAGGCCCTTGTCGTTCAGCGACGCTTTCCATTGCTCCCATTGAGTCGGGAAGTTGCTGGCGAACCAGGTGTGGTAGTCCGTCACGTGGGGCATGCTTTCGCTTTTCGCCATGTCGGCGCGCAACGCGGCAATGCGCAGTGGCACCTGGGCGTTGAACTCCGGCGACAGTTGCTCGACTTCTTCGTCGCTCAGGCCCGGCCGGGCTTTCCACGTCGGATAATACGGGTGACCTTCCAGCGAGCCCCACTGGTCGAGGAGGATCGCGGCGTCCTTGGTGCTGGCGTGCTGGCGCAGGTAATCGGTCAGGCTGTCGAGGCCCTGTTCCCGGGCGGCGGCAGCCAGTCGTGCGTTCCATTGCTGGCGATGCTGACGAGCATGGGCGTCGTTCATCAGGCTGTTTTCCATGTCCGACTTGAGCCCGGCGATGCCTTCATCGGTCGGCTCGAAATCGAAGCTGTCGCGCAGCACATCCAGCAAGTCCTGATGGGTGTAGATCACCTGGCGTACGCCTTCATCGGTCATCAGGATCACGTCGCCGTCGTTGACCACGGTGTCCGCCGGGCCCTTGGCGATGTTGGAAAAGAACACTTGGGAACGGCCGTCTTTCAGCGCGTACGTGGCCTCGTTGCCGGCTGCGGAGAAGCGCAGGCCCGAGCGATCCAGAATGTTTTCGGCAAACAGGCAACGGATCATCCGTCGCAGGGCGTTCTTGCGGGAGTAGGCGATGAGTGTCTTGAAGTCATCCATATCAGCTATCTGCTCGTCGAGAAATTAATGAAGTGTTGAACCCGCTCACGCCGTGCGCGGCCATTGGCTGGGGAAGTAGTCGAGCGCCGAGTCGCGCAGGCCCTGCATGTAGGAAACGCTCCATTGCAGGACTTCTTCGATGTAGGGGACTTTCAGTTCGAAGCGCCGGGCCATTTCCACCAGCAGCACCAGGCCGTAGGCGACGTCTTCATTGAAGGCGCGGCTTTCACGTTCGATCACGTAGCCGGCGCGGTTGTCATCGGCTGGAATCATCGGGGCGAGGATGTCGTTGTAGGCCTGGTTGGTGCGCAGGATCGACAGCATGCTGCTCTGATCGCGGATCTGCTCCCCGTAAGCCTCGACGATTTCCTGCTTGAGGGATTTGACCGAAGACAGGTCGATGCCCATGCGCTGGCTGATCACCGAGCACAGCTCCTGACTTTCCTGATCCATGCGTTCGAGGAAATAGGCGCCCAGCTCGGGGCACTCGGTCCACCAGCACATGCGCTGCGGGAAGATCTTGCGATGCCACTGGCCGTAGGGACCGATCAACCCGTAAATCACCGAGCTGTGCATGATCGGATTGCCCGGTGTCAGTGTGATTTCCAGGTAGTGGTCGAGCATCGTCACGCAGGGGCCATAGAGCGTCGTGAGGATTTCTTCCAGGTGCTGCCGTGATTGCGCTGATTCCCGGTCGTGCAGCGCGACATACAACTGGCTCTTGCCGCCGCCCATCTTCACCGACACGCCCGGCTTCAGATCGAACGCGGTGTGCGGCACATCCTTCATGCCCCAGATCACCACGTTCGAACGTTCGCCCAACGTGGCTTCCGCCAGCCAGTCGAAGCCGCAGAAACCCGGAATGGCGCCGACGTACACCGGTTTGCTCGAACTCAAATGCGGCGCGATGGCTTGCAGGGTTTGTGGTCGGGCATGGGCCGGCACCGTGATGATCACGATGTCGGCGTCGGCCACCACGACGCTGGCGTCGGTGCTGACCTGGTCCGGTCGCGCGCTCAGTGTCGAGCCGTCTGGCATCAGCGCCAGCATCGGCAGGTTGGCGAGGTGCTGGTCGACCACCTCCTTATTGTTGGTGAGCATCGAGACCTGAACATTGGGCAGCTGTTTAAACAGAATGGCATTCAGATGCCCGGTCCGGCCTGCGCCGCAGATGGCGACTTTCAGCGGTTTCATACAGAGACTTTCCTGTGTGGGAGACGCGTCAGGCGACGCTCAATTGCAGGGGAGTGGCGTCGGATTCCAGCCAGCGGGTCTTGCCCAGCCAGCGATCCAGTTGCGGTGCGACGCCCGGGTCCAGCAGGTCCCGTTCTTCCAGCCAGTTGTCGTCGAATACGGTGTGCAGGTATTTCTCGCCGCCGTCGGCAATCGGCACCACGACGTTGCCGGTCAACGTGCCTTTGTGAATCAGCTCCAGCGCCTTGAAAATCGCGCCACCAGTAGAGCCGCCGACCAGCAGGGCCAGATTGCGCGCGATGTAGCGGGCGGTTTCGAAGGCCTGTGAATCGGTGACTTGCAAGCCCAGGTCGATGCAGCTGTAGTCGAGCACCAGGCCGACGGTGTCGCCGGCAGGGGTGCCGGTTCCCGACTGGTAATACGGATAGCCGGGATGGCCGAAGACGATGGAACCGGCCGGCTCGACGGCCACGGTGACGATGTCCGGGTTGTGCAGTTTCAGGCCCCGTGCGATGCCGGTCATCGAGCCGCCGGTGCCGACGCAACCAACGTACGCGCCGATGTGGCCACCGGCCTGGGCAATGGTTTCACGGACGAAATCGCTGTAGCCGCCGGCGTTGGCAGCGTTGTCGGACTGGTTCATGAACACCGCGCCGGGGATCTGCGAGGCGAGTTCGGCGGCCAGCCGTTGACGCTCGACCACGGCCACTTCGTCTTCCCGGTAAGTGCCAGCAACAAAACGGATTTCCGCCCCCAGTGCCTTCATCACCGCGATCTTGTCCTGCGCCGCATGGTGATCGACCACGGCAATGAAATGCAGGTCGAACTCAACGGCTGCCATGGCCAGGCCGATGCCGGTATTGCCGGAAGACGATTCCACGACCACGCCACCGGGTTTCAACTTTCCGGACTTGAGCGCCGCCAATACCATGTTTCGCGCCATACGGTCTTTAATACTGCCGCCGGGGTTGTTCTTCTCTATCTTCAATAAAAGCCGGGCGTTGGTATCCGGAACATCGATGCCCAACATTGGTGTATTGCCAATAAGATCCGAAACTTTATTCAGTATCATCTGGACGTCTTCCCTTAATAGTCAGGTGTGAATGCGTAGTTACCTTCCGTACAACACGTCGCCCTCAGTCGTTGTGGCAACGGGTGGCGATGAAATTCGTTTTCCAACAAGTCCATCTGATAACCGGCAGTGTTGGCGTAGATCAATAAGTCGCCGGTTTGTGGTGGTGTATCGAAGTTGATCAGGCGATGAGTGATCACGTCGTCATCAAGGCAACTATGCCCGGCAATGTAGGCTTGCATTGGAGCAAGTTTCGACTCTTTCGAAGTGATCAGGATTGGATCGACAAGGTATTCAGACGAGAACCAGGTTTCGCATGCGCTGAAACTGCTGCCTTCGGCGAAAATCACAACTTTGTTGTCGGTCAGTTGTTTTGTGCGGGTGACGCGAAAGATGGTGATGGCGGCCTGGTCAACCAGACTTCGGCCAGGCTCCAGTGCCAGTTTTATATTCTGACTCTTCAAGTAACTCGTGATGGTTTTTCCCGGGGAGTGATCGGACTCCAGGAATAACTCCAGCCACTGGCAAGCCGTCAGACTGCTGCCATAAGGGTAATAAGCGTTGGGCACTCGACCATTCTGATAATGACCAGGATTGTTGTCGTTCTGCAAAAAGCTGTTGTAGTCCTGTGGGTCTACATATCGCATCGGCAGGCCTCCACCGATGTCGATCATGACCGGGTCGAGGCCCATTTCCCTGGCTGCATCGAAGAACCCGGAAACTTCACGGAAAGCCTGTACCCGGGTTTCGTAACCGTAACCGCCGAGGTGGAAATGGAAGCCTTCGAAGTGGAACGACTCACGTTGTTCGATCAGGTATTGCAGGCACTGAAACAAATCATCCGCACCCATTCCGAATCGGCTCGCCGGGCAACTTGTCGGCCTGTAACGCAGCAGGATCCGGGCTTTGGCCGGTGGTTGCGAAGTGTCGAGCAACGCTTTGAGATGGCCGAACTCTTCCAGTGAGTCCACACAAATTAGCGATCCGCCTTGCACCAGTGCGCTATGAAACGCTGCCGTTTTGGCCGGCCCGGTCGCACACAGATGTTCCGCCGGGGTTCCGGCGCGCAGTGCCGCTTGCAGCTCGAAGAGACTCGATACATCGGTGCCGATGCCCGACGCCGATGCCGCAGCCAGCAGGCATTGTGACTTGTTGGCTTTGGCACCGTAGAAAATCGCGTAGTCGACGTCGTGTCGTTTCAACACCGATTGCAGCGCTTGAGCATTGGCTTCAAACGCATGCGGCCACACCAGGTTCAGTGGGGATCCGTGTTGTTTAACAAGTTCGGCAAGTGCTTTCGGAGAATGTTTAAGAAAGTTATCGATAACAGGATCAAGTAACGGTTTCAGCACTTTTTGGTATTGGGTTTCGATTGTTTCTTTAACTGTCGGCGCAATTAATTCAGGCATAGAAAACCTCTGGCGTCGATAATCGCCATGTGCAGGTCGACAACTAATGCTTGTCGAGTCGTGTGTTCTTGCTGCTCGTCAGATACGAGTGTTTAAAGAGGTGGCGGCGGGTGACAGATCCGCTCAGCAAATAAACTCGGGGTATTTTCTTTCATAAAATTTTCACAAAGCTGTTTCATGAGAACCCCACTCCTTAAGGCTCAGGCAGGCAAGGAGAAGGCCAATAACTGATGGCCTTGTCTCTTTTGAAGTGCCATTACCTGACATGTAAATGACATCATTGCGCCGAACTTTTCGTGAACAAAATTTCAGGTCTTGATTTGAGTCTTGACCCTGTCAGCGGCTCGAACAATATTGCGAACAGGAATGATTATCAAGTAAGGTTTTCAAATATTTTTGAATGAACACACACAACAGAGGAGTGCGAAGCCGCTTATTCGCATGCTCAAGTAAGCGCTCGCGTGTTGATTTTAAAAACCGTCAACGCCTTGTTATTCAAGGTGTTGGCGGTTGATTCAAGACACCCGGATGCAACCTGGTTTTCCCCCTGTAACAGGTGTTCGAATTTTTTTGAAAACCCACGACTGAAGCACGCTCAGGAGAGTCCCGATGACTGTTCGTCACAGCACCAACGCCACGCTTCCCATCAGCTACCTGTTCGTTCCCGGTAACCGGCCGGAACGCTTTTCCAAAGCGGTCGAAGCCGGGCCGGATGCGATCATTCTCGACCTCGAAGATGCCGTTCATCCGAACAGCAAAGCCGTGGCCCGGGCATCGATCTGGGCCTGGCAGCAGAGCACGCCCGAAACCGCCTGCCAGCGTTACATCCGGCTGAACAGCGTCGGCAGTTCGCTGTTTCGCCAGGACATGACCTGGCTGGGTGACATGCGCTATCCCGAGCGCTGCGCCGGGATTTTCCTGCCCAAGGCCGAATGTCCAGAGAGCCTGTCCCGTGTGGTCGAGCGCCTGCTGGCGTGGAACCCCGACCTGCAAATCGTCGCCATCATCGAGACCGCCAAAGGCTTGCATCAGGTCGAGGCAATTGCGGCGATTCCCGGTTTGGCACGGCTGGCATTCGGTTCGCTGGATTTTTCCCTGGATATCGATTGCAGCCAGATTCCCGAGGCGTTTCTGTTCGCTCGAAATCGCATCGTGCTGGCGTCGCGCGTAGCCGGTCTGCCGGCACCGATCGATGGCGTGACCCCGGCCATCAGCGACATGGCAGTGGTCGAGCGCGACTCGCGTTACGCCCGGTCGCTGGGGTTCGGCGCCAAGTTGTGTATCCATCCTTCGCAAATCGCCACGGTGCAGAAAGCCTACCTGCCCAACGCCCGCCAACTGGCGTGGGCGGATCGGGTCCTCAACGCCGTGGCCGGGGGCAGCCACGCGGTGCAAGTCGACGGTGAAATGGTCGATCTGCCGCTGATCGAGCAGGCGCAACGCCTGCGGGACATGGCCAGCCAGTACGCGCTGGTTGCCAACGCGGATGCCTGCTGAAACGGGGGACGAATCATGGGACATGGTTACCAGATTGCCCTGCGACCACTGTGCGACGTGCGGCAATCCGAGCAGGTCGATCCGCTCAACGTGCAGCGGCTGCGCGAGGCGATCATCCAGGCCGGACACTGGCTGGAACCGATCATCGTCGAGCGCTCCCGGGGCATCGTGATGGACGGCAATCACCGGTTCAACGCGGCGCGGGCGCTGGGGTTGAAACGGGTGCCGTGCATCCAGCTCGACTACGCCGATCCGCGAGTCTGTGTACGGCACTGGCAAACCGGGCAGGCGTTCGAAGTGGCGCGGATATTCACCACCATCGAGCGCGGCGAACTGTTCCCGTACAAGACCACCCGGCACGCGTTCGACCCCGCGCTGCCGGTGATCTCCATTCCGCTGCAATGCCTGTACGACTGACCGGCGTCGGAGGGTGGGTTTCGCAGCCCATCCTCCGGACGTTCTCTTCCGAGCCATCCGCTCGCAAAAAAATAATCAACGACGCTGATACTTTTTCGATTGTCGACTGGCAAATAGGAGTCATTACCATTTTCAGCCATTCGAGAAGGACCCCATCGTCATGTCTGTTGCACGTCGACCTTGCAGTGAACGCGCGTTAACGCTGGCTATTCGCACCGCCATGCTGAGTTCTATTCTGGCCGCAGGAAGCGCCACTGTCTGGGCAGCAGACCCCAAGCAATCCGAGCAACAGGACGTCGCCGCCACGGAAGGGCTGACGCTGGATACCACCAACGTTACGGGCAGCTACAACGGCGCGACTGCCTTGCCGGAAGTGCTCGCCGGAGGCCAGGTCGCCCGAGGCGCAAGGCTGGGGATGATGGGCAACAAGGACGTGATGGACACGCCGTTCAGTGTGACCAGCTACACCGCCAAGACCCTCGCGGATCTGCAAACGGTGACCGTGGCCGATGCGCTGGAACGCGACCCTTCGGTACGCTCCACCGGGCAGACTGGCGGCATCGTCGATTCGTTTTTCATTCGCGGATTTGCAATAGGCGAGGGCAACCTCGGCGAGCTGGCCTACGACGGTGTGTACGGCGTCGCGCCCAACTATCGGGTGTTCACCGAATACGCCGAACGCGTTGAAGTGCTCAAAGGGCCGGGCGCGCTGATGTACGGCATTTCCCCCAACAGCGGCGTTGGCGGTGTGATCAACATCGTGCCCAAGCGGCCACTGGACGAAGACCTGACCCGCTTCACCGGCACTTATGCTTCCGACTCGCAAGTGGGCGGGCATCTGGACGTCAGTCGGCGTTTCGGCAGCGAGAACCAGTTTGGCATCCGCTTCAACGGCAGTACCCAGGGCGGCGACACCGCGATCAACGATCAGGAACGCGCGCTGAACATCGGCGCCATCGCACTCGATTACAAGGGCGAGCGGTTGCGCCTGAACCTGGATTACATCAGCCAGAAAGAGAGCTTCGACGCGGCCTCGCGACCGTTCACCATTGCACCGGGTGTGAAGGTTCCATCGGCGCCGAACGGCCGCACCAACCTGCCGCAGGACTGGGGCTGGTCGGACACCAAGGAACAGTCGGCATTGCTCGGCGGCGAGTATGACCTCAACGATAACCTGACCGTGTTCGCCCACGCCGGTGGCGGTCGCTCCGACGTCAAGCGCATGTCCGACCAGGTGCCGAGAATCCTCAACGACGCCGGCGACACCAGCAACATCCCCGGTTACTACAAATTCAACGTCGACCGTTCGACGGCTGACGTGGGGATGCGTGCACTGTTCGCCACCGGCCCGGTCACCCACACGACCACGGTCATGGCGACCCGTTATCAGGACGAATTGTCCCGTGGCATCAACAACGGCACGGAAATCCGCTCGAACATCTATCACCCGGTAGACGTGCCCAAGCAGTACATCAGCTCGCCGAAAGTGCTGCGCATTTCCGAATCGGAACTGTCTGGCGTCGCACTGACCGATACCCTCGGCTTTCTGGATGACCGGATTCAGTTGACCCTCGGTGTACGCCGACAGGACATCGAGTCGCGTAACTACAACGCGTCGGGTTCGGTCAGCTCCCGCTACGACGACAGTGCGACCACACCGCTAGCAGGCGTAGTGGTCAAACCATGGGAAGACGTTTCGCTGTACTACAATTACGTCGAAGGCCTGAGCAAAGGTGATATCGCTCCAGGCACCGCAGCCAACTCCGGCGAAACGTTCGCCCCCTACAAGTCCAAGCAACATGAAATCGGCGTGAAGTACGAACACGGCACGTTCATGACCACCCTGGCCCTGTTCCAGATCGAGAAACCGAGCGGCGAAATCGGCGCCGGCAATGTGTTCTCGGTGCAGGCCGAACAACGTAACCGTGGCGTCGAGTTGAGCATGTTCGGTGAAGTCGCGCCGGGCACTCGCCTGATGGGTGGCGTGACCTTGCTGGACGGCGAACTGACGGATTCGGCCACCGCCGCCAACCGTGGCAACAAACCGGTGGGCGTGCCGGATGTCCAGGCCAACCTTTGGGCCGAGTGGGACACACCGTGGGTCGAAGGTTTCACCCTGACTGGCGGCGCGATCTACACCGACAGCCAATACGTCAATCAGGCCAACACCCAGGAGCTTCCATCCTGGACCCGCATCGACGCCGGCGCTCGCTACGCCACCAAGATCGAAGGTCGGCCGACGACGTTCCGCGCCACGGTACAGAACGTGTTTGATCGTGAGTACTGGTCGGGTGTGGCGTCCTACGGCGCGTTCTCCCCGGGCTATCCACGCACGTTGCAGTTGTCGGCGACCGTCGACTTCTGATCGGAGGCGCACTGCTGAGTGCGCCTTCTTCTATATAGAGCTACGCACAGCGGCTGATCATAAAAAGGAGCATTTGCATGTTAACCAGCCCGGCATCGACGTCCTCTGGCAAGCAATCGCAGTTTTCGTTGGCGAAGGGGCAGCGGGCCTTCGATTTCGAGCGCAGCACCAATGAGCATATCCGTGAGCTGCTGCATTATTACGGGCTGCGCACCAGTCTGATCCGGATCAAAGTGATCGATGCCTTGCTGGTTGCAGCACGCGAAGGACGCGCCGTTGGCGGGCGCGGGGTGCATGGGTATCTGCAGGCGTTTGTCAGCGGCATTCAGTTCATCAGCGTCAGGGAAGTGCTCAAGCGTTTGTGCGAGGAGGGCGTCATCGTGTTTCAGCCTGACAAGAGCTACCGGTTTACCGGCGAAGCCTACACCTTGCTGGAGCAGCATGCCGACCGCTGAATGACTGCGTTTGCTGTCCTGATCAAAACCACCTGCTCGCGGGTGGTTTTTTCGTTTGGGGCCGTCAATCCCGATTCGATGAAAGCGTTCGATCACCGGACAGCCAAACCTTCGTCCAATTGCCCACCCCGACACTCCGGCGTACTGTGACCGGTGAACCACCCGTGATCACACAATAAATAGAAGATCGAGTGCCTTGCCCATGGACAACCGCCTGCTGAGCGACCGCAGCAGCGTGTTTCGCCACGCTGACCCGTATGCCGTCTCCGACTATGTGAACCAGCACGTCGGCCAGCATTTCATCGGCCTGTCCCGGACTACCCATCCCCAAGCCAGCCTCAACCACCGCAAACTCGCCGACCTCGATCTGTGTCGTATCAGCTATGGCGGCAGCGTTCGCGTCACTTCGGTGGCGCTGGAAACGGTCTATCACCTGCAAGTCCTGCTGCAAGGCAACTGTCTGTGGCGCGGGCCCAAGCGCGAGCATCATCTGGTGCCGGGCGAATTGTTGTTGATCAACCCGGACGATCCGGTCGATCTGACCTATTCCGACGATTGCGAGAAATTCATCCTCAAGGTGCCGGTCAGCGTGCTGGAGTCGGTGTGCGACGAGCAGCGCTGGTTGCATCCTGCCGGTGGCATCCGGTTTCTGCGCAATCATTACCGGCTCGATGAGCTGGAAGGTTTTACCAACCTGCTCGGCATGATCTGCCAGGAAGCCGAAGCCAGCGATCCGTTGCTGCGGGTGCAGGAGCATTACGCGCAGATCGTCGGCAGCAAACTGATCTCGCTGATGAACACCAACGTCAGTCGCGAGTGCCTGAGTTCACCGAGTGTCAGTTTTGAACGCATCCTCGACTATATAGAGCGCAACCTGAAACAGGATCTGCCTGCCGAACACCTGGCCACACAGGCGAACTTGAGCCCGCGTTCCCTGTACGCCCTGTTCGAACGCCAGCTCGGCGTGACCCCGATGCAATACATCCGCCAGCGCAAGCTGGAACGTATTCATACCTGCCTCAGCGATCCGAGTTGCCCGGTGCGCAACCTCACCGAGCTGGCACTGGACTACGGCTTCCTGCACCTCGGGCGTTTCTCCGAAAGCTATCGCCAGCAGTTCGGCGAACTGCCGTCCGTGACCTTCAAACGCCGTCACTGAAATTCCCGCCCCGAAACAACCTGAAGCACCTGCCGCACCGTCCTGCACAAAACGGATAACGCTCTGCAGGATTCGGATATTGCCTCCCGCGTTGCCTCCCTAATCTGACCTGGCCTGAACAATAACAATGGAGGCCCCGGCCATGTCCCTGGGAATCGACTACCTCAATGCCATGCTTGAAGAGGACCCCGAGAAGGGTGCCTACCGCTGCAAGCGGGAGATGTTCACCGATCCGCGGCTGTTCGAACTGGAGATGGCGCACATCTTCGAAGGCAACTGGATCTACCTCGCCCATGAAAGCCAGATCCCCAACGTCAATGACTTTCTGACCACCACCATGGGCCGCCAACCCGTCTTCATCGCCCGCAACAAGGCTGGTGAACTCAATGCCTTTCTCAATGCGTGCAGCCATCGCGGTGCCATGCTGTGCCGGCACAAGTCCGGCAACCGTTCCAGCTACACCTGTCCGTTCCACGGCTGGACGTTCAACAACAGCGGCAAACTGCTCAAGGTCAAAGACCCGAGCGAGGCCGGCTACCCCGAAGGCTTCAACTGCGAAGGCTCCCACGACCTGACCAAAGTCGCGCGTTTCGAATCCTATCGCGGCTTCCTGTTCGGCAGCCTGAATGCCGACGTGAAGTCTCTCGTCGAGCACCTGGGCGAGTCGGCCAGGATCATCGACATGATCGTCGATCAGTCCCCCGAAGGCCTTGAAGTGCTGCGTGGTTCCAGCTCTTACATCTATGAAGGCAACTGGAAACTCACCGCCGAAAATGGCGCCGACGGCTATCACGTCAGCTCCGTGCACTGGAACTACGCCGCCACTCAGAACCAGCGTCAGCAGCGCGACGCCGGTGAAGAAATCAAGACCATGAGCGCCGGCAGCTGGGCGAAGAAGGGGGGTGGTTTCTACTCGTTCGAGCACGGCCATCTGCTGCTCTGGACCCGCTGGGCCAACCCCGAGGACCGTCCGGCGTACGAGCGTCGCGATGAACTGGTCCGGGACTTTGGCCAGGCTCGCGCCGACTGGATGATCGAGAACTCGCGCAACCTGTGCCTGTACCCCAACGTGTACCTGATGGATCAGTTCAGTTCGCAGATCCGCATCGCCCGGCCGATCTCCATCGACAAGACCGAGATCACCATTTATTGCATCGCGCCCAAAGGCGAGAGCGCCGAGGCTCGGGCCAAACGCATTCGCCAATACGAAGACTTCTTCAACGTCAGCGGCATGGCCACCCCGGATGACCTCGAAGAATTCCGCTCGTGCCAGACCGGCTACGGCGCCGGGCGCGGCTGGAACGACATGTCCCGTGGCGCGACCCATTGGGTCGAAGGCGCGGACGCGGCGGCCGAGGAAATCGACCTCAAGCCATTGCTGTCCGGCATGCGTACCGAAGACGAAGGCCTGTTCGTGCTGCAACACAAGTACTGGCAGGAAACCATGCTCAAGGCCGTTGCCAGCGATAAAAACCTGATCCCCGTGGAGGCCGTGCAATGAGCAACCTCTACGACACCGTGCGCGATTTTCTCTACCGCGAAGCACGTTATCTGGACGACGCCCAGTGGGATCAGTGGCTGGAGCTCTACGCTGCCGACGCCAGTTTCTGGATGCCGGCCTGGGACGATCACGACACCCTGACCGAAGACCCGCAAAGCGAAATCTCGCTGATCTGGTACGGCAACCGTGGCGGCCTCGAAGACCGGGTATTCCGGATCAAGACCGAGCGCTCCAGCGCGACCATCCCCGATACGCGCACCTCGCACAACCTGAGCAACATCGAGATCGTCGAGCAAGGCGAAGGGCAATGCCAGGTGCGCTTCAACTGGCACACCCTGAGCTTTCGCTATCAGGTCACCGACAGCTACTTCGGCAGCAGTTTCTACACCCTCGACCTGCGCGGCGAACAGCCGCTGATCAAGGCCAAGAAAGTCGTGCTGAAGAACGATTACGTCCGTCAGGTCATCGACATCTATCACATCTGATCGAGACGGCGGCGAGCCGGGCTCGACGCTGTGAGCGAGGTGCACCATGAGTTACCAGATCGCACTGAATTTCGAAGACGGGGTCACCCGTTTCATCGAGGCCTCGGGCCACGAAACCGTCGCCGACGCGGCGTATCGCCAAGGCATCAACATCCCGCTGGACTGCCGCGACGGCGCCTGCGGCACCTGCAAATGTTTCGCCGAGGCCGGGCGATACGACATGGGCGACAACTTCATCGAAGACGCCTTGAGTGAAGACGAACTGGCCCAGGGTTATGTGCTGACCTGCCAGATGCGCGCCGAAAGCGATTGCGTGGTGCGGGTGCCGGTCGGCTCGCAGGTGTGCAAGACCGAACAGGCGAGTTATCAGGCGTCGATCAGCGATGTCCGGCAGCTCTCCGAGAGCACCATCGCGCTGTCGATCAAGGGTGAGTCCCTGAGCAAGCTGGCGTTCCTGCCGGGACAATACGTCAACCTGCAAGTGCCGGGCAGCGAGCAATCCCGTGCCTATTCCTTCAGCTCGTTGCAGAAGAACGGGGAGGTCAGTTTCCTGATCCGCAATGTCCCTGGCGGCCTGATGAGCAGCTTCCTGACCGGGCTGGCCAAGGCCGGCGACAGCCTGAATCTCGCCGGGCCGCTGGGCAGTTTTTACCTGCGGCAAATCAAGCGGCCGCTGCTGCTGTTGGCGGGCGGCACCGGGCTCGCCCCGTTCACGGCGATGCTGGAGAAAATCGTCGAGCAGGGCAGCGAGTATCCGGTTCACCTGATCTACGGCGTGACCAACGATTTCGATCTGGTTGAACTTGACCGCCTCGAAGCCTTCGCCGCGCGCATCCCGAATTTCAGCTTCGGCGCCTGCGTGGCCAATCCGCAGAGCCAGCACCCGCTCAAGGGCTATGTCACCCAGCACATCGAACCGCGCCACCTCAACGAAGGCGATGTCGACGTGTACCTGTGCGGCCCGCCGCCGATGGTCGAGGCGGTCAGCCAGTACATCCGTGAGCAGGGCATTACGCCGGCGAATTTCTACTACGAGAAGTTCGCGGCGGCCTGAGTCTTTTTTCTGAATGTCGAGGTTGTCATGAACAACAGATTCGCCAACAAGGTCGCGCTGGTCACCGGCGCGGCGCAAGGCATCGGTCGCCGGGTGTGCGAGCGATTGCTGGAAGAGGGCGCACACGTCGTCGCCGTCGACCGCTCCGCACTGGTTCACGAACTGCAAGGCGAGGGCGTTTTGTCGCTGACCGCCGACCTTGAGCAATACGCCGATTGCGCTCGGGTGATGAGCGCCGCCATCGATGCTTTCGGGCGCCTGGATGTGCTGGTCAACAACGTCGGCGGCACCATTTGGGCCAAACCGTTCGAGCACTACGACGTCGAGCAGATCGAGGCCGAAGTGCGCCGCTCGCTGTTCCCGACGTTGTGGTGCTGCCACGCCGCATTGCCGTACATGCTCAAGCAGGGGCGCGGCGCGATCGTCAACGTGTCGTCGATTGCAACCCGCAGCCTGAACCGTGTTCCGTACGGCGCAGCCAAGGGCGGCATCAACGCACTGACCGCGTGCCTGGCTTTTGAGAATGCCGAGCGCGGGATCCGGGTCAACGCCACCGCGCCCGGCGGCACTGAAGCACCTCCCCGGCGCATCCCGCGCAACACCGCCGAACAGTCCGCGCAGGAGCAAGCCTGGTATCAGGAAATCGTCGCGCAAACCCTCGATAGCAGCCTGATGAAACGCTACGGAACCCTCGACGAACAGGTCGGCGCGATCCTGTTTCTGGCCTCGGACGATGCCTCCTACATCACCGGCGTGACGCTGCCGGTCGGTGGCGGCGATCTCGGCTGACACCTATTGAATGGACATCTCAATGAACCGAATCCTGATTGAAAACCTGTCGACGATCGTCGTCGACTTGCCGACCCTCCGCCCGCACAAACTGGCGATGCACACGATGCAGAACCAGACGCTGGTGATCCTGCGCCTGCGCTGCAGCGACGGCATCGAAGGCATCGGCGAAGCCACCACCATCGGCGGCCTGGCCTATGGCTACGAAAGTCCGGAAAGCATCAAGGCCAACATCGACGCGCATCTGGTGCCGGCGCTGATTGGCATGGACGCGAGCAACATCAACGCCGCCATGCAGAAGCTCGACAAAATCGCCAAGGGCAACACCTTCGCCAAGTCCGGGATCGAGAGCGCATTGCTCGACGCCCAAGGCAAACGCCTTGGCCTGCCCGTGAGCGAACTGCTCGGCGGACGGGTCCGCGACAGCCTCGAAGTCGCCTGGACACTGGCCAGTGGCGACACCGCCCGCGACATCGCCGAGGCCGAGCAGATGCTTGATCTGCGACGGCATCGGATCTTCAAACTGAAGATCGGCGCCAACCCGCTGGAGCAGGATCTCAAGCATGTGGTGGCGATCAAGAAAGCCTTGGGTGATCGCGCCAGTGTGCGGGTCGACGTCAACCAGTACTGGGACGAGTCCCAGGCGATTCGTGGCTGTCAGGTGTTGGGCGATAACGGTATCGACCTGATCGAGCAGCCGATCTCGCGAGTCAATCGTTCCGGGCAGATTCGTCTGAACCAGCGCAGCCCGGCGCCGATCATGGCCGACGAATCCATCGAAAGCGTGGAAGACGCGTTCAGCCTCGCCGCCGACGGCGCCGCCAGCGTCTTCGCCTTGAAAATCGCCAAGAACGGCGGTCCGCGCGCCGTGTTACGCACCGCGCAAATTGCCGAAGCCGCCGGCATCGCCCTGTACGGCGGCACCATGCTCGAAGGCTCCATCGGCACGCTGGCCTCGGCCCACGCGTTCCTCACACTCAGGCAACTGACGTGGGACACCGAGCTGTTCGGCCCGTTGCTGCTGACCGAAGACATCGTCACCGAGCGCCCGCAGTACCGCGACTTTCACCTGCATATTCCACGCACCCCAGGCCTGGGCCTGACGCTGGATGAAGAGCGTCTGGCGCGTTTTCGCCGGCACTGATTCCCCAAGGAGAACGCCATGCTGTTCCACGTAAAAATGACCGTGAAATTGCCCGCCGACCTGGACCCGGCCGTTGCCACAAAGCTCAAGGCCGACGAGAAGGAACTCGCCCAGCGCCTGCAACGCGAAGGCCAGTGGCGCCACCTCTGGCGCATCGCCGGGCACTACGCCAATTACAGCGTGTTCGACGTGCCCAGCGTCGAAGCGCTGCACGACACCCTGATGCTGTTGCCGCTGTTTCCCTACATGCAGATCGAGATCGACGGCCTCTGCCGCCACCCCTCGTCGATCCACACCGACGACCGCTGAGCCCGGACTCAACCCCACAACAACAAGATGAGGTGAACATCATGACCGTGAACATTGCCCACACTGCCCAATTGCAGAAGTTCTTCGAAGAAGCCGCCGGTTTTGCCAACGATGGCGGCAGTTCGCGCTTGAAAACCATCGTCCTGCGGGTGTTGCAGGACACCGCCCGGATCATCGAAGACCTCGACATCAGCGAAGACGAATTCTGGAAAGCCGTCGATTACCTCAACCGTCTGGGTGGCCGCTCCGAAGCCGGGCTGTTGGTGGCCGGCCTCGGGCTTGAGCATTTCCTCGACCTGTTGCAGGACGCCAAGGACGCGCAGATCGGTTTGACCGGCGGCACACCGCGCACCATCGAAGGCCCGTTGTACGTAGCCGGGGCGCCGCTGTCCGAAGGTGAATGCCGGATGGACGACGGCAGCGAAGAGGGTGTCGCCACGGTGATGTTTATCGAAGGCCAGGTGTTCGATCCGCAGGGCCAGCCGCTGGCCGGCGCCACGGTCGACCTGTGGCATGCCAACACCAAGGGTACTTATTCGTTCTTCGATCAGAGCCAGTCTGACTACAACCTGCGCCGCCGGATCATCACCGACGCCGAAGGCCGCTACCGTGCCCGCAGCATCGTGCCTTCCGGTTATGGCTGCGATCCCCAGGGCCCGACTCAGGAATGCCTGAACCTGCTCGGCCGCCACGGCCAGCGCCCGGCTCATATTCACTTCTTCATTTCCGCGCCTGGGCATCGACACCTGACGACGCAGATCAATCTGTCGGGGGACAAATACCTGTGGGATGACTTCGCCTATGCGACCCGTGAGGGGTTGGTCGGGGAAGTCGAGTTTCGTGAGGATGCCGCGGGGCGTCGTGCCGAATTGAAGTTCGACTTCCAGTTGCAACAGGCGCCGGATTCGGCAGCCGAACAGCGCAGTCAACGGCCACGGGCGTTGCAGGAATCCTGATTCCAGAGCTCTGACCGGATTGGTTGAACTGCGCAAGAAGTTGCGCAGTTGTTCGTAATAAAACCAGGTTAAAAACCGCTACAGGCCTTGCCGATCAAGGCCTACAGCCAAGTGCGCAAGAAGTTGCGCAGTACTGCGCAACTTCTTGCGCACTTTTAGACGAATTCAGTGGGAGTTTTCGCCGCATCTGCGAAGAAAACTTACCAAGCCCCCGGTTTATAAGGGTTTGAAAAAGTTGGCATGCTAATTGATGGCCATTGGCCGCCTCTTGGGTGATATCACCTATCGGCGCACCCAACGATTCAGCAAGGAGCACACCCCATGGCAACACCAGCGTACATGTCGGTTACCGGCGAAAAACAAGGCCTGATCACTGCCGGCGCCTTCACCGCCGACTCCGTTGGCAACACCTACCAGGAAGGCCACGAAGACCAGGTCATGGTTCAGGCTTTCACCCACGACGTGATCATCCCGCGTGACCCACAATCCGGTCAGCCAACCGGTCAGCGCGTGCACAAGCCCGTTGTGATCACCAAGGTCTACGACAAGGCTTCGCCTCTGCTGCAAGCAGCACTGACCTCCGGCGAGCGCATGAGCGAAATCGTTATCCAGTGGTACCGCACTTCGGCGCAAGGCACCCAAGAGCACTACTACACCACCAAACTGGAAGACGCGATCATCGTCGCCATCAACAACAAAATGCACAACTGCCAGGATCCAGGCAACGCGCACTTCACCCACCTGGAAGAAGTGCAGTTCACCTACCGCAAAATCACCTGGACCCACGAAGTATCCGGTACTTCGGGTTCCGATGACTGGCGTGCTCCAGTCGTTTAATCGCGGCTGATGGTTGTACCGTCTCGGCCGGTTTCGCCGGTCGAGGCACCTTCACTACTCAAAGAATTTTCAGCGTCAGATCCTTATCGATCTGGCGTGCGCTGCAGCACAGCACGAGGGACAAGGGAATGTTCTCACCGGCCAACCAGGCTCATTTCAACCTGACCATCGATGGCGCGGACAGCGATTTCCAGGTGCTGTCGTTCACCGGTCGGGAGGCCCTCAACACGCCCTTCGAATTCGAGCTGGAGCTGGTCAGCGAAAAGGCCTCGATCAACCTCGAAAGTCTGCTGCACAAACTGGCGTTTCTTCAGCTGTCGCCGAGCGGCACCGGCATTCACGGGCTGATCTACAGCATCGCTCAGGGCGAGGCGGGCAAGCGCCTGACCCGTTACAAGATCTCGCTGCGCCCGCAGCTTTCGTACCTCGCGCACCGTTTCAACCAGCGCATTTTCCAGCAGATGACCGTGCAGCAAATCATCAGCCAGGTGCTGGAAGAACACGGCATTCTTGCCAGCGACTACCACTTCCAGCTCAGCGCGATCTACCCGGAGCGGATCTACTGCACGCAGTACGACGAGTCGGACCTGCACTTCGTCCAGCGCCTGTGTGAGGAGGAGGGGATTCACTACCACTTCCAGCACACGTCCAGCGGCCACAAACTGACCTTCGGCGATGACCAGACGGTGTTCCCGAAACTCGCGCCCGTGGCCTATCAGCAGGACTCCGGGCTGGTGGCGGACAAGCCGGTGGTCAAGCGTTTCGGTCTGCGTCTGGCCACCCGCACCAGCCGCACCACGCGGCGCGATTACGACTTCGTCAAACCGAAGATCGAACTGGAAAGTGACGCCAAGAGCAGTGCCCAACCGGACCTGGAAGACTACGATTACCCGGGCCGATTCGTGGATCGCGAGCGCGGCAAGCACCTGGCCAACCGCAACCTCGAACGCCACCGCAGCGACTATCGGCTGGCCGAGGGCAACAGCGACCAACCGATTCTGGTCACCGGGCACTTTCTGGCCCTGACCGACCACGCCAACCCGACGTGGAACGACCTCTGGCTGCTCACCGAGATCTTCCACGAAGGCAAACAGCCGCAGGTGCTGGAAGAGTCGGTGACCAGCGACACCACCGACAACAAAGACGATTTCCATCAGGGCTATCGCAACCGCTTCAGCGCCATCCCCTGGGACGTGCCGTACCGTCCGCCGCTGGATCACCCGAAACCCAAGGTTCTCGGTTCGCAAAGCGCCGTGGTCACTGGGCCGGAAGGCGAAGAGATCTTCTGCGACCAGTACGGCCGGGTGAAGGTGCAGTTCTTCTGGGACCGCGAAGGCCAGCACGATGACAAGACCACCTGCTGGATGCGCGTGGCCTCCAGCTGGGCGGCTGAAACCTTTGGCTCGATCAACATTCCGCGGGTCGGCATGGAAGTGCTGATCACCTTCCTCGAAGGTGATCCCGACCAGCCGCTGATCACCGGTTGCCTGTACCACGGCGCCAACCTGCCGCCGTACAAACTGCCGGATTTCAAGACCCTGGCCACGGTCAAGAGCAAGGAATACAAGGGCAGCCGCGCCAACGAACTGCGCATCGACGACACCACCAGCGAAATCAGCATTGCGTTGCGCAGTGACCACGGCGCCAGTGCGATCAACCTTGGTTACCTGACCCATCCACGTCCTTCAGGTGGGCAGCCACGCGGCGAAGGTTTTGAACTGCGCACCGACCGCCACGGCGCCGTGCGTGCCGGTGCCGGTCTGTTGATCACCACTGAGCCGCGCCCGAACGAATCCAAGCACCACAAGGACCTGCCGGAAACCGCCGAACGCCTTGCCACCGCCAGCGATCAGCAGGACGGTTTCGCCACGCAGGCCAAAGAGCTGCAAGCCCAGGAAGCGGGCGACCAGGACGATGTGGCCAAGGCCTTGCACGCGCAGCACCAAGGCGTGCTCGGCTCGGGTCCGGCGAACCTCACCGCCAACGAATTCCCCGAATTCACAGAGCCGCATCTGGTACTCGCCAGTCCCGCCGGCATCGCCCTGACCACACCGCGCTCCAGCCACATCGCCACCGGCGAACACCTGGCGCTGAGCAGCACCGGGCACACCAGTTTTTCCATCGGCAAACGCCTGCTGGCCAGCGCCAGTCGCGGCATGCGCCTGTTCGTGCAGAGCATGGGCTGGCGGCTGGTGGCGGCGTCCGGCGACATCGACGTCAAGGCACTGAAGGACAGCATCAACCTGCTGGCCAAACTCAACATCACCGCCAACGCCGACCGCATCACCATCACCGCCAAGACCGAACTGGTGATCCAGGGCGGCGGCAGCGCCACCACCTACAACGCCGGCGGCATCACCCACGCCACCAGCGGCCCGTACACCGCGCATGCGGCGAACTTCGCCTACACCGGGGCGAAATCCTTGGCGGGCGTGTTCCCGGAACCGCCGAAACCGGGCAAGGGCAATCTGGAATTATTCAACCAGTACGCCGGGCGTCAGGGCATCAAGGAAGGCGATTACGAAGTCATCGATGCGCTGGGTAAAAGCATCAAAGGCAAGCTCGACGGCAAGGGTTTCGCCAGCGTCGCCGGCGCGGCACCGGGGCCGGCGCGCGTGCTGTTCGGCAAGGATCCGGCGGATACCTGGAGTGAAGGCAGCTACATCGGCAAACCGGAATGGCCGTTGAATCCGCCGGGCGCGGAAGACATTCCGAGCCAGGTGCAGGCCATGGTGGCGCAGGCGTTGCCGAGCAAGAACTGGGATCTGTTGGAGAAGGGCAAGGAATTGGCACAGACAGGGATGGGCGCGGTGCAAACGGCGCAGCAGGTGAAGGGCGTGATGCAGGGCGGAGCGGCCGGGCTGCCGAAACTGGCGAGTGCGGCAATGCCGAGTGCTTCCGGACTTCTCGGGGCGGCGAGCAAGGCGGGCAAGTTGCCGAGTCTGCCGGCGCCGACGCTTCCAAAAACTTCCTTGAAAACCCCGGGCCTGCTGGCGGGTGAGATGCTGTCATGACCACTGAAACTGCTGTAGTAAAACGGGAACCTCAGGTTGCCATTGTTCCCCTGAATGCCATCGATATTCAGGATGTCGCCAGCAGTGCGGCTACCTTTGATGCCTGGCTTCAATCCGCCACTGATGGCGTGGTCACTCTTGATCGAATCAAGAATTACGCGGGCTTCTTGCCCGTGGTGGGCAACATCATGGCGCTGGTCGATGCGCTGGGGGACATCGTCACGCTGTCGAACGCCAAGCAGCGCGACTTGCTCGCGTGGGCCAGCCTTGGCATCAACCTGATCGGCGTATTGCCTTTACCACCGTCGATGGCAGCGGCGCGCATGACCCTGCGCCCGACCCTGTTTCTGGTGCGTCAGGAGATGAGGGCCAGCAGCAAGTTGTTGCTCAGCACTTCCGTGATCGAGGTGCTGGTCGGTCACCTGAACGCCTCGATTATCGGCACGCTCGATGACTTTGTTGAACAGGCCAAAGGCAAGTTACCCGGTATTTTGGCGGACGCTGGCAAGCTGGGTGAAGACGTTATCAACGAGATTGCCAAAGGCATCGAAGCGGTGGCGTTTGGCAATCTGGATGCCAAAGGTGATCTGAATGCAGCCAGCGCCCAGGCAAGCGCTGCGGCCGACCAATTCAAGAATGATCCGCTGGCGTCTTTCAGCAATGTTTTTGGGGCTGCCAACAGTGCGCTGAAGTCAGCAGGCAAAGGCCTGGCCAACAGCGTGGCGCAAAACCTCGTCCCTGATGACTTCAAAAAAACCGTTTCCGACGAAACCAAAAAACTGCGGGCGATGGGCCCGGAACTACGCACCCAATTGAGCAAGCTGGACGATGAGTCCGTTCAGAACTCCATCGGCTGGTTGCTGCTGATTCTTTCCAGCGCCGTGACGTTGTGGCGCAAGCGCAATGCCCATGGCCAGAACGCCGCCGTCCACCCGGAGAAAACCGGTCAGGCGAAGCGTATGGCACCTGACGGGCAGTTGGCTTCCAATGGCCAACAGGCTCCAGCGAAAAGCGCGCCCAATCCAGAGAAAGGCCCCTGTGAATGCGCCACGCCATTCAGCATCAATTTCGCCTTGGGTTCGGAAAGCCTCAGACATACCGATTTCAGCTTGCCCGGCCCATTCCCGATCGAATGGACACGCACTTACAACTCTCGCCTCGACGCCTACGATCAGAGCGAACTCGGCGCTCGCTGGATCAGCGAGTTCACCACTCGTTTCGACTGCGTGGATGATGGCCTGACCTTCTACGGCGCCGATGGCCGCGACCACAGCTATCCACTACCCAAGGTCGGCCTGTTCCACTACGACGCCATCGAAAACATCACCCTGGTTCGTGCCAGCGAAGATCAGCTATTGCTGTGCCGTGGTTTCGAACGCAAGGAAACCTACGTCCGCCGTGGCCAGCGTTTTGTGCTGAGCAACATTTCGCTGCGCAACGGCGCCGGGATCATGTTGCATTACGAGCATCGGCACGGCGAACACTCGGTGCTCTCCGACCTGATCACCTATCAGGAAAACGACACCAGCAAGGTCCACCTTCACCTCGGCACAATGATCGACGACCACGGCCGGTTCATCGGCCTCTGGCAGATCGTTGACGGCGAACCGTTGCGACAACTTTGTGCGTACCAATACGACGCCTATGGCGACCTGGTTCAGGCGCAGGACGAGAACGGCGCAGCATGGTCGTATCAGTTCCAGCATCACCTGATCACCCGTTACACCGACCGCACCGGGCGTGGCATGAACCTGCAGTGGGACGGTCCGGGCGCCAAGGCCAAAGCCATCCGCGAATGGGCGGACGACGGCAGCTTCGACTCGCGCCTGGAGTGGGACGAAAACATCCGTCTCACCTACGTCACCGATGCGCTCGGCAACGAGACCTGGCACTACTACGACATCCTTGGCTACACCTACCGCATCCGTTATGCGGATGAGCGTTCGGAATGGTTCTTCCGCGACGAGGCCAAGAACATCGTGCGCCGCGTCAATGCCGACGGCAGCACCGATCGCTACAGCTACGATGAACGCAGCAACTTGCTCGAACACATCCGAGCCGATCACACGGTGATGCATTACGCCTACGACGACCAAGACATGCTGATCAAAATCAGTGATGCCGAGGGTGGTCAGTGGCAACGCGCCTATGACGACCAAGGCAACCTGGTCGAAGCGCTCGATCCGCTGGGCAACAAAACTGAATACGCCTACAACAAATCCGGTCAGCCCACCGCGATCAAGGACGCCAACGGCAACGAAAAGACGTTGGATTACAACGATGCCGGGCAACTGGTCGAGTACGTCGACTGCTCAGGCAAGACCAGCGCCTGGGAATACAACGAACTGGGGCAGATGATCTGCTTCACTGACGCCGCCGGTAACGCCACCGAATACGAATACAAGGCTGGCCAACTGGTACTGATCAAGCACCCGGATAAAACCGAAGAGCGCTTTGATCGTGACGCAGAGGGTCGGTTGTTGACGCATGTCGACGGTCTCGATCGCTGTACCACCTGGAGCTACAGCGCGGCCGGTTTTATCGCCGAACGTGTCGATGCTGCCGAGCAAACCCTGCGCTATCGCTGGGACCGCCTCGGACGGTTAACCGCCCTGGAAAACGAAAACGAACAACGCGCACACTTCCACTACGACCCGGTCGGACGCCTGTTGGAGGAACGCGGCTTCGACGGCCGCGCCACGCGCTATCAATACGATGCTCAAACGGGTCGCCTTGCCCAATCGATCAATGGCAAACGCGTCATCTCGGTGAGCTTCGACCCGATGGGACGATTGACCGAGCGTCGCGCGACCTTAGGCGATCAGTCACAAAGCGAGACCTTCGCCTACGATGGCAACGGTAACATGCTGCTGGCCAGCAACGCCGACAGCCGCCTGCAATGGTTCCACGACCCGGCTGGCAACCTTCTGCGCGAACACCAACACTACCTCGGTCTGGAAAAATCTAAGGTCGCGATCTGGCAGCACGAGTACGACGTGCTCAATCAGCGTGTTGCCACTATTCGCCCAGATGGTCACCGCGTCAGTTGGTTGACCTATGGTAGTGGCCACCTGCTCGGCATGCGTCTGGACGAGCATGAGCTGATCGGCTACGAGCGCGACGACTTGCACCGCGAAGTCGCCCGTCATCAAGGCAATCGTCTGATGCAAACCCAAAGCTGGGATCCGGCTGGACGTTTGCAGGAGCAGCTACTAAGGCGTCGCGATGACAAATCGACACTGCTGAGGCGCGAGTACAAATACGATGCTGCCGGCCAACTGACCGACATCAACGACAGCCGTCGCGGCCCCCTGGCCTATCGCTACGATCCCGTCGGCCGACTGCTCAGCGCGGTGACACGCCAAGGGGTAGAAACCTTCGCCTTCGACCCGGCGAGTAACCTGCTCGACGACAAAGCGACAGAAGTTCGCCGCCCGCTGGAGCTGACACCACCGCGCAGCAAACTGCTCGATAACCTGCTTCGTGAGTATGCCGGCACTCACTACGACTATGACGAACGTGGCAACCAGATCCAGCGCTGGCACAACGGTCAGCGTAGCGATCTGAAGTGGGACTTGTTTGACCGGCTCGTGCATTTCGAAGATCCACGCCTTGCGGTCGATTTCGCTTATGACGCACTGGGGCGACGCCTGCACAAAAACTCTCGCGCTCACTACAAACAGCGTCCTGAAGCCGGCTCCCTGTGGAACCGCAACGAACACGCACGCAAGCAACGAGAGCTGGGCTGCGGCTTCACGCTCTACGGTTGGGATGGCGACAACCTTGCGTGGGAAAGCAGTCCCGCGCAGGCCGATGGCGAGCCTGGGCGCACTGTTCACTATATCTTCGAACCAGGCACCTTTGTTCCTGTGGCTCAGGCATTGACGCACAGCACTATCAACTTGATGGGAGTGCCGAGCTCTGACGACGACTACAGCCTGGATGATGATCCGCTGTGGAGTCACTCACCGGTGCCCTCGCCGATTGATATGCTGACGTGGTATCAGTGCGACCACCTAGGCACGCCTCAGGAACTGACGGATCAGAAGGGTGAGGTTGCGTGGAGTGCCCAGTACAAGGCTTGGGGGGGTATTCGGGAGCAGCGTTCCGTATTAGCGCAGCAGCAAGGATTGACCAACCCTATTCGGTTCCAAGGGCAATACCATGACCATGAGACACATCTGTATTACAACAGACATCGATACTATGATCCGAACATAGGGCGTTTTGTCAGTAAGGATCCTATCCGCTACGCAGGTGGTTTGAATTTTTATTCATATGCTCCAAATCCAATACAGTGGGTCGATCCCCTCGGGCTGGCTCGAGTTAAAGGAATAACTCCGAACAATAAAGGAACTCGTACTGATATTGGAGGGGGGAAGCTTCCGGATCCAGCTGTAGGTTTAAGCACAACCGCAGGAGGAGGTGGTGTTCACCACCACGTCGTAGCTGAGCTTTACGAGGATCATAAAGAACCACGTTCTATCTATCATGGACAATGTGGAGAGGCTGACGCACTCAGCAACATTGCGAAGAAACACAATGTTCAAACGGTTGATGAGTTAAAAGACCTTATGGAGGGCTCTACATCAACCACTACAAGAAATGATGGTAAAATGATGCCGTTTTGTCCCTCGTGCTCAGGGGTTATGAGCAGGCTTAAAGTAAAAGATGGAGCAGTATGATGATTGATAGCCTTGAAGTTAAAGAGTTTGATCGTCTTGAGGGTGCGTTAATCGAAGCGAACGTATCTTTCGGCGAAATGACACGCCAGTACGCTCGTTATTTACTGAGTCTGATTGATGGTGGTGTGCTAGCTACCATTTCGGACTCTAAGTTAAAGACGCTGATCCCATATATCGAAGAAGGTATTCTGCGAGAGCGTATAGAGAACGATGGTGATCTCCGAAAAAAGCTTGCGATAGAACTCTGGGAGATAGAGGCGCAGCACCGTAAATCAGATGAGAACTTTGCAAATCTCATACGTTGTGTAATTTTTTGTTTTGGAACAGAAGATCGTTGGATTGAGGAGGGAACGGGCGATACAACACCAATCTATCTTTATTTTCTGGGTCTTAAAAAAATTCTGCCTGATATAAGGCAAGGCTTTATTAAAGTCTTCAAAGACTTTATAGCAGACCGAAGGAAAATCGATTGAGGAGTGGCTTGATGAAACCGGACACCATTTAGGCGAGAATTCTGGCCAAATAGAGGTATCTGATGACCGGTCAACGCTGTTCTTTTTTCGATGAGTTCGAATGCGAGGCTATCTACAAAAATCTCGATGACGATGATGATAAAAGGTTGTTGAGCCGGTGGCTCGAAAACTGACGATCCCGATTCACCATCGAAGGGTATCGGATCGATAAGCAACGAGTGGCTGTGAGCGAACAAGAGCAGAGGTATCCCAGCGCTGTCCAGAACGCGGTATGCGAAAAATACGGGATGTCAGTGCTTCCGCCAGAGGACGTGGTCGCTATCGCCACCGGGTCGCTAGGACATGCCCCCATTTACGGCACACGCATTCGATTGCCGAATGGGGGGAATGTCAGCTGGTTCATTCACTGCGGCACGCATTCGACGGCGATAGATTTTTACCAGCCGATTTGTATTGAACATTTACCCGAAGTGCTACCGCTGGTTATGAAGTATCTGTGCTTGCCCACGGGCGCAAAATTCATCATCGATACCCAAGGGTACGAAGACGTCTGGATGGCTGAGTAACTTGGTCAAAGGAGTGACAACATGAAAGACGCAATTCGTCTCGGCGACTCCACTACACACGGTGGCAAGGTGCTCGAAGCTTTCTCCCGAACCGACCTCAACGGTAAGCCGATTGCCGGGGTCGGTCACAAGGTTAGCTGCCCGTTGTGCAAGGGGATTTTCCCGATTGCAGAGGGTAGTAGCACCTACACCGTCGATGGCACGCCCATCGCGCTCGAAGGCATGAAAACCGCCTGTGGTGCCGCGCTGATTGCCAGCGGCCCAAAAGGTGCGGTTGTCAGCTGAGTCCACATTTTGTGAATGGATTGCCTATCTCCATGGCACGGACTCCCGTCGTCCGTTCTAAGGCAATTGAAGCGTGAATGAAGTCGTTCTTTTAGCATTGTCTGAATGTAGATGCTAACTACCCAATCATGAGTTTTATATGCTGAATTTAAATTCTGTTTTTAACCGCCTGTGGGTTGCATGTGTCGCAGGTGCTTGCTTCTGTAGCACGAACGTAGCGCTAGCGCAGTCAGTTGACGCCTATAAGCAATTGGATACCGCTGTGCTTCAATACGCCTATTCAAAAGAACAGAAAGACCTGGATAGCGTAAACAAACTTCTTGCGGAAGGCGCGAAACCTGACGCTATTATTCTATGGCATGCAGCTTATTATAGGAGTCCAGTTCTGGTGGATCGGCTTCTCGAGTTTCCTATCGATGTCAATCGGCCAATTAGCGAGAATGGTGAAACGATACTGTTATCCATATTGGGGCATATGGGTGATCCAGAAGACATGAAGGACTCAATGCCCATAGTGCAGAGCCTTATCAAAGCGGGCGCCGACACCAATGTGATTGCTCAAGGCGGAACCAATACCCCACTTATTGCAGCTGTGAGCATAGAAAATCTGTCGTCGGTCGAAGTGACAAAGTTACTGCTGCAGGCCGGTGCCGATGCCCGGATGCTGACGCCTCAGGGATTTTCTCCATTGATCGGCAAAGGTGCGAACAATCTGGAATTGATCAAGCTGTTGATCGCTGCTGGTACCGATCCCTATGGCGTCAGCAAGGTGGGTTCTACACCGCTGCATTACGTTTGCGAGCGCGCCTATGCATTGAACGATCAACCGGATCCACAAGCTGAACAGCGGATTGCCCTGCTACACAAGGCTGGCACTTCCGTTGATACTTTCGCACCTCAACAGCAGGCATGGCCTGTTGGCACTCCATTGCTGGAAAGTGCAATTCGTAGCAACCCGGATTGCACGAAGGCTTTGCTGGCTGCCGGCGCTGATAAAGATGCACCGGCTTTCCCCCCGGAATATGTGGCACAAGACCCGAGTGTTAAAGGTCAGACCGTCCGTCAAAACATACTCAAATCAGTAAAAGATGTACCGGATTTGTATTCCGAATCCATTATTAAGTTGTTCCAGTAAAAACAATCGAGCCAAACAGAGCTCAATGCTCTCTGAAAATTAAAGGAATAAATATGAAGATCGCTTCTTTAATTCTTAATAAAGGTGACGGATTTATTTTTACATTAATAAAGGTGACGGATTTATTTTTACATCACTTTTACACTAAATAAATCTGTCGTCCTTAACAAGCACGGCGTCAACGGGGAGCATTATTCATATGAGAATCAAAAGTCTAAAGGATGTCCACAATGAAAGCTATAGTTGATGCCGGGTCCGTTCTTGCTTCGAAATCTGCAGGATTTCGCTTTGATAATTCATGCGACTCGATATGGTATCTGGCTACAGGCTATGCTTATGGATTGATTTTTGATTGCTTGGCTCCCATTTTTTTTCGGCATAATATATATGCGGTGCTTGCTGCCGAGCTCGATTCCAGTAGCAGTATCGCGAAGAAACTAGGCCAGCATAAAAGAGCGTTTGGGAAGCTTGGCTTGGCCGCAGCAAACAAAAGAAGACACTTGGAATTAGACTTAGACATTGAGGGGATACATCATTTCTGTGACCTCTCTGCCCTCTCTAGCAGCGAAGAAATAAAAACCCTTTTGACTGCCACATACAAAGGGTGGAATGCATTAATATTTTTATCAGAGATAGAGCTGAATGAAAGTGATAAAAAAGAAATCCTCGGTGTAATCTCTGAGATGTATAGAGCCTCAGGAACAGATTTCTCTGAGGCCTCCTCATTAAAATTATTTCATAAAATAACGGCAATGCTATTTTCAAAAAAGTGCACTGTCGTCATGCTAGGTGAAGATCTCTCTGATACTCGAGCAATACTAATCTCAGGCCATCCGGAACAGATAATCGAATTTTCAGAGCTCGCAAACACTTTGGTTCGAACCGAATCCAATCGGACTCCAATACCGTTAACACGAAATTTCACAATAAAAACCCCTTTCGCGAGAAGGCGTATGTTTGAGATGTAAATAACAATCAAATAAAGGGGGCGGATTTATTTTTGCAATGAGTTATGAATGCAAGCTGGTGTTCGACGACACCACATCAGCCAGCAACGTAATGAAGAAAGTAGGGGGCAGCGGCGCATGCGTTCGCGTGCAACAGCCTGGTGACCTCTACCTGAAAGATCAGTCGCTCAACAGCAGCGCTGATTATGACGCTCGATTGATCTATGAAAGTGAGAGCGTTCTATGGCTTCAGGTCAATTTCAAGTCATTGAGCCTGTACCAAGCCATGCTTCCGGCGTTGGGCGACAGCAACTATAGATGTCTTGAGGATGGTGATGACGATGAAGAGGTGCCGCTCAAGGAAGCGTTTTGCATCGTGCGTCAGTGCAAATAGACAGGCCGTGGTCAAAGGAGTGACACCATGAAAGACGCCATTCGCTTGGGCGACTCCACCACTCACGGTGGCAAGGTACTCGAAGCTTTCTCCCGGACAGACCTCAACGGCAAACCGATTGCCGGAGTCGGTCACAAGGTCAGTTGCCCGTTGTGCAAAGGGGTTTTCCCGATTGCCGAGGGCAGCAGCACCTACACCGTCGATGGCGTGCCCATCGCGCTCGACGGTATGAAAACCGCCTGTGGGGCGGCGCTGATTGCCAGTGGCCCGAAAGGGGCCGTAATCAGCTGAGTCTTTGAATTTCGTTTAGGTTCACTTCAACGTCGCGTGTTTTACGTTTGAGATTTTTAACCAGGCTCACACCAACGAACAGGCTTTCTGAGTACGAGTCCCTGCCCAATGATTAAAAGTAGTCTGTCCCCTTTGAAATCAATGAAAAACATGACGTGCCGAAAGGCTTGAGGTTTTAGCTGATGATTAGCAGTGCTGATGATTTTAAGTGTTATGCGGAAAGTAAAGATGAGGTAGAAAATGCAAAGATAAATGAGACTGCGGCAGAGGAAGTTTGGCTAGAGGTTATCTCAAAGTATCCTGATCTTTCACGGTTGGTTGTTGCGAATGGGTCGGTATCTATTGATGTGCTCGAGAGGCTGTCACTAAGCGACGACGTTGATGTTCGTTGGGATGTTGCAATGAAGAGACGTATCAATAGAAGCACTTTCGAGAGACTGGCTACTGATAAGTCTGTAATGGTTAGACATAGAATTGCATGCAATCCGAAGGTGCCGAGAGATCTATTGGTTCTACTTGCTGAAGATGAAGATGAAGATGAAATGGTTGCCGAGGCAGCAAGAAAAAGACTATAAGTCGAGTTTTTTTTGTTGTGTTTCCAACTGGCGAAGATGAGTATTTCAAGAGAGCTTCTCTGTGGAATAGTTGGAGTGTTTTGCATGGTTTTGTATTTCATAAGGCTGTAATCGTTAGCGGCGTTAAGAATGAAATTTAGAGATCTTTATAATAAAATAATTAGCAAAGAGCCGTATGATGATATGGGTGTTTTCTTTGCGAACTATGAGAGCTTTGAAGAGATTCCGCTTGTATCAAGATATAGCCGCTTAAAATGCTTGAAAGAGGAGATGGGCTGCAACGAGGTTTCTGATTTTCTGACTGGGTTTGCTGCGTTTCTTTTGAGTGCTTTGAGATTGTTAGATGCGTCGAGAGGCAGTGACATTTTTTTTGCAGTTACTTTTACAGATTTTGAAGGGTACGGGGAGCAGGGTGTTCTCGTGCCTAATATATTTATTTATCCAAAACCAGCCGCAGTAGGTTTTTTGGAGAAGATAAGAAAAAACCATAGCGGACTTGCTTCGCAGGAGATTAAAGAAGTTAAAAGACATTTTTCTAACTGCGGATTGGAAGCTGCTTTTGATTTTTATGAGAGTAGGTTTCATGACGCGGCTTGCGGTGAGGCTGTTGTAAGGGTCTTTGCTGTTTTTAAAGACTCGTTGATAGTTAAAGAGTCATTTTAATGCTTTGCTGGTGGCGCGTGTTTTTTAATGCATTGCCTCATAAGTGTATAAGTGTGTTAGCTTTGATGCGTGGTATTGGTGTGTTGTTGTTGTTGTTGTTGTTGTTGTTGTTGTTGTTGGGTGGAAGAATAAAAACCTCCCCTTTGAAATCGAGAATGAGTAAGCGTAGTCGCCCCCAGTTGTGCAACGGTAAAGGAAAGGACTTTTACACAAAAGGGTGCTGTAAATGAATATAGATCATTATAAAAGAGAAATTCTTTATAGAAAGTCTCAAGGAAAAAGAAAGCTGAGCCAATATCAAATAAAGATTGAGTCTCTTTTAAGGCGGTCTTTTGATGAGTTGTTGCTTTTAAGTTTGGCGGAAACAGATAATATAATTGCAGGGCTGATGGCGATGCATGAAGTCTCTTGCGTGCGCAAAGAGTATTTGTTGTCTGCTGATGCATTTAATTTTGTCCTGTCGGTAGTCGAAGATAAAAAATACTACTTACTGATAGATGAAGATTGGAAATGCTGCGGGGCATATATGGCCGAAAGCGCTGCTTCTCTATGCGCGAGTTTCGATTTTGACGAAACCACAAGCGACGAGATTAGATTGATTAGTACTGATCTTTCCACGCAAATCTCTATTGATTACAGTGAGACTTGCGGCGAGAAAGTTTTTGAATGCTGTGTAAAAGTATATCAGTAATTTTAAAGAGCTAGTCGGCTGGCGAATCAAGAGGGTCGTGGAGTTAATGATTTCGAAACACTTGGAGTCCACCATGATTAGTCATGAGCAAATGATTAATTTTTCAGATCTGTTGAGTAAAGGTAAAGCTGAGGCTGATGCAACTCGGAACATAATGAAGTTTATGTGCGCGGGCGTCGGTATGGTTCTTCAGGACGAAGAAGTGTCCCCTGTTGTCAATGGCGCGTTTACAGCTGCGCACATATACTGGTTTGAGGGGGGAGAAAATGAAAAAGAGTTGAATGCTGCCAGGGTCAAATGTTGGGATTTTCTGGAGGCGAAAGGGCGCGATGTCGACATTGAAGATAACGAAGATGCTGCCATAAGAGCCTTATTTTGTGTCATGTATCCTGACAGAGTTTCCGATGAAGATTTCGTGCAGGAGTCTTTTCAATGGTTTTTCGAGATGATCAACAGGATTGGCCATTTCAGTCGGGCGTTCGAACAGCTAGCCACAAAAGCAGCTCTTGATGGAGAGTCGAACTCAAGAGGGCCGAAGCGCTGAAATAGCCAAACGGGCGTCTTTTTAAAACGCACGTTGTTGTTACCAACACTGATTGTGACCGGATGCTGAACATGCCCCCGCTGATCGAACTCCCCGAAAGCCTGCGTCCACTGTTTCTCGCCGCAGGCTGGCCCACTACCAGCACCGAACCGCTGCCGGTTTTCGTCCCACCTGAACACCCGGCCGCGGCCTTGCTCGGGCAACTTGCCGGACTGCGGGTGGGCACCTGCGGCGCAGGTGAGGAATGCGCTACCAGTGATGTCGAATTCGGCACCTTTGAACATCTGCATGGGAGCGAAGAGTTCCTTGAGTGGCAGCAACGCCTGGGCAGTACCTTGGTGAGCATCGCCGAAGTCCAGCACGGCCACGGCGCGCTGTTGATGGACGAGCGGGGTCGCTGCTACGTCTTGAGCCTTATCCATGACGAACTTTGGATGCAGGGACGTGACTTCATTCAGGCCTTGGAAACCCTGATTTTCGGGCGCAAGGCCGGTGAGTGGAGCGAGTGATTCCTGACCCCCCCGGACTTGTTGAGTGTAAAGAGTTCGTCTGTCTATTCGTGCTGATACGATTTTGAGTGGGCAGCAGGCTAGCCCAGGGGTTCAAAAAGCAAAAAGATCGCAGCCTGCAACAGCTCTACATCCGGATTAATTTTCCCCTGTAGACGCTGCTGCAGCCTGCGATCTTTTGCTTTTACTTCGCAGAAAACTTCAACACCACGCTCTGCGTGTAGGTCTGTCCCGGATCCAGACGGGTGCTCGGAAAGTTCGGCTGGTTCGGCGAGTCCGGATAGTGCTGGGTCTCCAGAGTGAACGCGCCCCAGTGCGGATAGACCTTGCCACTCTTGCCCTTGACCGTGCCGTCGAGGAAGTTGCTGGTGTAGAACTGCACGCCCGGTTCGTTGGTGAACAGCTGCAAGTGGCGACCGGATTGCGGGTCGCTGACTTCGGCGGCGAGTTTGCTTGCGTCCCCTTTGGTGTCCAGCGCCCAGTTGAAGTCGAAGCCGCCGTGTTTTGGTTCGGCGAATTTCAGTTGCGGGTGATCGGCCTTGATGTGCTGGCCGATGGCGGTGGGTTTGGTGAAGTCCATCGGCGTGCCGGCCACGGGCGCCACTTCGCCGGTCGGGATCAGTTTGGCGGTGACCGGGGTGTAATGGCTGGCGTGCAGGGTGGCGACTTGCTTGAGGATGTCGCCATTGCCGGCGCCGGCGAGGTTGAAATAGCTGTGGTTGGTCAGGTTGAGCACTGTCGGTTTGTCGGTGCTGGCCTTGTAGTCGATGCGCAGTTCGTTGGTGTCGGTGAGGCGGTAGGTGACTTCGGTGGTGAGGTTGCCGGGGAAGCCCATTTCTCCGTCCTCCGACAGGTAGGTCAGGGTCACGCCGACCGAATCCTGGTCCTTGGTTTCCTTCGCCTTCCAGACTTTTTTGTCGAAGCCCTGAGTGCCGCCGTGCAAGGCATTGGTCTTGTCGTTCTGCGGCACCTGGTAGCGTTTGCCATCGAGCTCGAACGCGCCATCGGCCAGACGATTGCCGAAGCGGCCGATGGTCGCGCCGAAGTACGCGGTGCCTTTCTGGTAACCCTGCACATCGTCGAAGCCTAGGACGATGTCGTCGAGCTTGCCGTGTTTGTCCGGCACCAGCAGCGCCTGCAAGGTTGCGCCGTAGGTGATGACCGTGGCTTGCATGCCGTGGCTGTTGCGCAGGATGTATTGCTCGACGGGCGTGCCGTCATTGGTTTTGCCGAACGCTTTGTGTTCGCTGGTCAGGCCGGCGGCCTGGGCGGAGAGGGTGGCGATCATCAGGGACAGTCCGAGGCCGCAGAGTGAGTGTCGGGATTGAAGCATGGTTGACCTTCCATTTTGTTGTTGTTTTGAAAATCGCTAAATAGTCATGCTAATTATCGTGTGAATGAAAATTTATAGCGGATTCAACGTTTATTGCAAAAATAAAGTCGGACTAAATTGAGTGGGTGTCCTGCGCCGAAGGTCGGGAAATCTCTGCGGCACTGCACTTTTGCGAAATCCCCGGCTCTATCCATGGCCAGGTTGCGGTGACTCCCGCCGCACAGGAATGTGTCCTTCAAAGAATTCATGCCGAGAGTTTTTCGCCCAATCGCTGCTTTCATTCATCGCCCGTGCCTGTTACTGGCCTGCCTGTCGACGCTGTTGCTCGGCGGTTGCAGCCATCAGGACGGCAACAATTTCATCAACCAGATGCGCGAGGGCAGGCCTCAGGAATTTCTCCAGACCAGCGTCGACCGCATGGCCACGCTGGCGATGCGTGACAACCTCGACAGCCTTTATCGTTTGATGGGCAAGTTGTACCTGCGCAACCCGGACGAGCTGCGCAAATCCGGCTTCCTCGACATTCGCACCGCGGTCAAGCAGGTGCGGCTGGCGATCGAACAGCAGCAACCGTTGCCGACGCTGGGCGGCAAGAAGGATCTGGCAGCGCTGAGCTACGCCATGAGCCCGGAGTTTCTCGGTGACCGGGTCGGCGCCTTTATCTATGCGATCGGCAGCATGCTGGTCACCGCCCACGGCAACCGCACCGAGTTCTACATGACCGACGAGATCAACCCGACCTTCGTCAACAACGCTGCGCGCAACATTGAGAAAGCCACGTGGATCCTCGCCCAGCGGCAGAACAAGGAGGGTCAGCCGTTGCTGTTTTCCAACGAGATTTCCGAGGAGGGCAGCAATCTGAGCTTCGCCACGGAGTTCGGCAAAGTCGTGGCGCGTCTGGACTTGCTGACCCAGATGCTCGACGAGCGCTACCGGCGCATCGGGCTGAATTACGCCCAGAGCCTGCTGTTTTTGAATTTTTTGCCGGTGCAGTGAGCCAAGTCGGTTAGAGTGACGGACGATCGTGTTTGTATACAATCTGTCGTTCGATTTGACTCAAAGGGAGCTGCACCCGTCATGACCGACCCCGCAAGCGCCGAATTCACGAGCCTGGAACGTGCCACCCGCACGGACAAACTGCCTTACGCCGCGCTGCTGGCGTTTGCCATGACCGGCTTCATCGCGATCCTCACCGAAACCCTGCCGGCCGGTCTGTTGCCGCAGATCGGCGCCGGCCTCAACGTCAGCGAAGTGCTGGCCGGTCAACTGGTGACGCTGTATGCGCTGGGCTCGATTGTCGCGGCAATACCGCTGACGGTCGCCACCCGTGGCTGGGGGCGCAAGCGGGTGCTGTTGATGACGGTCGGTGGATTTCTGCTGTTCAACACCGTCACCACGTTTTCCACTCATTACGGTGTGACCCTGGCGTCGCGGTTCCTGGCCGGGATGGCGGCAGGGCTGTCGTGGGGGATCATGGCCGGTTACGCGCGGGGGATCGTGCCGGTGCATCAGCAGGGCCGGGCGCTGGCGATTGCCATGCTCGGCACTCCGGTGGCGTTGTCGCTGGGTACACCGGCCGGCACCTGGCTGGGCAATGTGATCGGCTGGCGCGCCTCGTTCGGGATCATGTCGGCGCTGGCTTTGGTGTTAGCGGCGTGGATCGTCATCGCGGTGCCGGATCGGCCGGGCCAGGCCCGCGCCGAACGTTTGCCGTTGATGCAGTCGCTGCGCTTGCCCGGCGTGCGCCCGGTGCTGTTCGTGGTGCTGACCTGGATGCTCGGCCACAACATTCTCTACACCTACATCGCGCCGTTCCTGATGCAGGCCGGTCTTGGCGAGCGGGTCGACCTAGTGCTGCTGGTCTTCGGTCTGTGCTCGCTGCTGGGGATCTGGATCATCGGCCTGTTGGTGGATCGCTGGTTGCGCGGGTTGGCGCTGATCAGCCTCGCGGTGTTTGCCGTGACTGCGTTGGTGCTGGCACTGGTCGCGCCGTCGCCCTGGCTGATTTATGCCTGCATGGCGGTGTGGGGCCTGTCGTTCGGCGGCTCGGCGACGTTACTGCTTACCGCCGCAGCGGACTCCGCCGGGGAGCACGTCGATGTGGTGCAGGCGATGCTCACCACTTCATGGAACGTGGCAATTGCCGGCGGCGGATTGTTTGGCGGATTGCTACTGGACCGTGCAGGGGCGATGTCGTTTCCGTGGGCGTTGCTGATTCTTTCGCTGATCGCGTTGGCCACGGTCTGGATCAACAGCACCCACAGTTTTAAACCGGGACGGCGGCAGCACTGATGTTCAAGAAATGGCATAACGATAGATCCGATCGATATAGGGCGTTATAAGAAAACTGGTTATGCTGCGGGCCGGATTTTCCTGTGGTTCGTCTGGACGTCTTAATGGAATTGGCAAATTTCGGCCTGGTGATTGCCGGGCTGGTCGTGGGGTTCATCGTCGGCATGACCGGTGTCGGCGGCGGTTCGTTGATGACGCCGATCCTGCTGTGGTTCGGCATCAATCCGGCCACGGCGGTGGGCACGGATCTGCTGTACGCCGCCATCACCAAATCCAGCGGCGTGCTGGTGCACAGGAAGAACAAGAACATCGACTGGGCCATCACCGGCTGGCTGACCCTGGGCAGTGTCCCGGCGGTGGCGATGACCTTGTGGTTTCTCAGCACTCTGCACACCGCGCCGGACGCGATGAACGCAATCATCAAGCAGGCGTTGGGTTTTGTGCTGTTCGCCACGGCGCTGGCAATTTTGTTCAAGAAACGCCTGCTGGAGTTCGCCCACAAACGTGCCGGCGGCAACTACAACCCGAGCGGTGCGCGCCTGAATGTCATGACCGTGATCACCGGTCTGATCCTCGGCACCATGGTCGCCCTGACTTCCATCGGCGCCGGCGCCCTCGGCACCGTCGCACTGTTCATCCTCTATCCGCTGCTGCCGACCCGCCGTCTGGTCGGCACCGAAATCGCCCACGCCGTACCGCTGACCCTGGTCGCGGGCCTCGGCCACGCGAGCATGGGCAATATGGATTGGGGTGTGCTGGGCTTTCTGCTAGTGGGGTCGCTGCCGGGCATCTGGCTCGGCAGCCACCTGACCGGTCGCGTCTCCGATGAACTGCTGCGCCCGTGCCTGGCGACCATGCTGGTGCTGATCGGCTACAAACTGGCGTTCTGATCGGCAGGCAAGCCATGAGCGAAACCACGTTCCATTGCAATGGCCGCCTCGCCATCACGGTCGAGCCCCGGGAGATGCGCATGAGCCACTGGCTCTACGCGCCGCTCGTTGTCGATCAGCAGCGCCAACAGACGCTGCTGGACTTGAGCGACAGCCAGTGGGATCTGATCTCCACCAGCGAGGAAAGCGACAACGGCATCAAACTGTTGCTGCGCAGGTATCCGGGTGACAAACCTGCGGTGTCCCTGAGCGTCAACCTCGATGACGGAATGCTTCGGCTTGACGGCCGATGTGTCGATTCATCCGGGCTGGAAGCTGCGCTGAGCCAAGCGATCACTGGCTGATAGAACGTTTCATCACCGTCACCGGCAAGCCGTCATACTCCATCTCTTCCACCACCTCCCAACCCAGTCGCGCATACAGCGACTGCGCCGCATCGGTGTACAGGTACAACTGCGGCAGGCCCAGCGCGGCGGCTTCCTCGACGATGCGGTTGACCAGCTGCGAAGCGATGCCACGTCCGCGTTGTTCGGCCTTCACGTAGACCCCGGCCAGCCACGGCGTCAGTTGCGGACGGGCGTCCATGTCACTGTCGATCAGCAGCGCACCGCCGAGCAACCGGCCGTCTTCGAGCGCCACCACCACGCTGGGAATCGCGCCTTTGCCGCAGGCGGCGCGCATGCGTTCGGTGCGGGCGGCGAGGGTGTCTTCGGGGTTGTACTGGCCCCATTCCTTGAAGTTGAGCTCGGCCAGTTCTTCAATCAGTTCGGGGTGATCGCACAGGTAGTCGATGTGCATGGGGCTTGAACTCCGTTTCATCAGCAGAACAACCACCCTAATGCGGTCATGAAAGGTAATCAAATGCGCGACATGATCGAGCGCATGCGGTTGCGCAAAATCGTTGCTGACCTACGCTTTGAACAAGGCGAAACATATTTGCCGGGTAACCCCGGAACAATCGCCACGATGCGCAATCATTAGAGCGTGGATATCAAAAGGAGATGCGCATGCTCATCAGGTCACTGACCCTGACACTCTTGCTGGCGATTGCCGGCCCCCTGTTCGCCGGCGACAACGATTCCCCGCTGGACGTCGACAAAGGCAACTACCGCCCCTTGATCGTCATCGCCAGCAGCACGGTCGACCCCGTCTGGGTCGGCCTGAAAAAGTCGCTGGAAGATCCGGCCAACAAGCAAGGCATCGCCGACCGCAAGCTCAAGGTCTACACCATCCTCAACATGTTCGGCCAACTCGACGGCAAGGACCTCGGCCAGCAGGACACCATGGGGCTGTTGCGCTCGTTGAAGCTGGGTGCCGGGGCTTATCCGAAAATTTTTCTGGTGGGCAAGGACGGCGAGACCAAGCTTGCCGTTTCGGGTGATGAGGCCAAGTCAGTCGATTTGAAAAAAGTCTTCGACACCATCGATGCACTGCCAGCCGCCGAGAAAGAGCTTGCCGCGCCGCCTCCACCACCGGTGGCTGCTGAAGCGGCACCGACCAAAGGGACGAAGGGCGGCAAACCGGCGAAACCCGCGAAGCCGGCCAAACCTGCGGAAATGCCGGATGACTGATGGCGTGATCGTGGAATGAGCTGAAACAAAAATGGGCGACCTTCTCAGGTCGCCCATTTTTTATAGCGTGATTACCGGGTCAACTCACCCAGAATCTTGTGCGCAATCTTCACCCGCTCTCCATTCGGATAATTACGGTTCGCCAGAATCACGATCCCGACTTTCTTCGACGGCACGAACGCGACATACGCACCGAAGCCACCCGTGGCGCCGGTCTTGTTGAGCAGCACGTTCGCCGGTTCCGGCTGTGGCGGGTTGAGCCATTTGACCTTGTGCGCTTCCATCGCCATCGGCGTGGAGTTGCCGTCCAGCAGGCGCTCGAGGCTGATCGGGTAGGCGTAGCGTTCCCAGCCCAGGCCCTGGGTCATGTCGCCGACGGTGTAGTAGCCGGTGTGGGTGAGGGCGATGGCTTTTTGCAGCGGTGTTTCGAGTTTGGCGGTGTCGAGGTTGGCTTCGACGAATTGCAGCAGGTCCGCAGCGCTGGTTTTCACGCCGTAGGCTTCGGAATCCAGTGCGCCGGGGCTGACTCGCACCGGTTGGTTGTTCTTGTCATAGCCCTGGGCGTAGAGCTTCTCTTCAGACGCGGGCACCGACAGGAAGGTGTGCTTGAGCCCGAGTTTCGGCAGCAGGGTTTCGGTCATGATCTGATCGAACGGCTGGCCGAGGCTTTTTGCGGCCAGATAACCGAACAGGCCGATGCTCGGGTTGGAATACAGGCGATGGCTGCCAGCAGGATACGTCGGTTTCCACTGTTGGTAATAGCCGAGCATCTTGTCGGAAGAGTCCGCGGCGTCCGGGAATTGCAGTGGCAGGCCACCGGCGCTGTAGGTGCCCAGTTGCAGCAGGCTGATACGGTCGAACGCGCTGCCTTTCAGCTCGGGCCAGTGCTGGCTGGCCTTGTCGGAAAACGCCAGTTTGCCGCTGGCCTGGGCGTAGGCGCCGAGGGTCGCGGTGAAGGTTTTGCTGACCGAGCCGATTTCGAACAGGGTGTTTTCACTCACCGCTTGCCCGGTGCTTTTGTCGGCAACACCGTAGTTAAAGTAATGCGCCTTGCCATCGACGGTCACGGCTACAGCCAGACCCGCGATGTCCTGTTGCTGCATGACCGGTGTCACGGTGGCCTTGACCAGCGCCTGCAACTGATCGTCGGTTTGCGGGGCGGCCAGGCAGGTGGCGGCGCTGAAGAAAAGTCCGAAAGCGCACAGGGGCTTGAGTTTGTTCAGGTTGATCGAAAACATGCTTGAACCACTCTCCATGAGTGTTGATGGTGTTATCCCGCTACACTGCGAGCGTTTTCCGTCGGGCCGGCTGATCGGCGCCGCCAAATCTAGGCAGTCCGGCGTCTTTCGACAAACGATGAAAACTCGGATGAGCCATTAGAAAAATTTGGGACTTGGCATGATTCGACCTCAATTGCCCTTGAATGCATTACGCGCCTTTGAAGCTTCTGCGCGCCACCTGAGTTTCACTCGTGCTGCTGTGGAGTTGTGCGTGACTCAAGCCGCGGTCAGCCATCAGGTCAAAAGCCTGGAGGCGCAACTCGGCGTGATCCTGTTCAAACGCCTGCCCCGTGGGCTGATGCTGACCGGCGAGGGTGAAACTTTGCTGCCGGTGCTGACCACGTCGTTCGATCATATCGCGCAGATGCTCGAGCGTCTGGCAGGCGGGCAATATCGGGAAATGCTGACGGTCGGCGCGGTGGGCACTTTCGCCGTGGGCTGGTTGTTGCCGAGGCTGGCGGACTTCCAGGCGAAACATCCGCTCATAGATTTGCGACTGTCGACCAACAACAATCGGGTGGACGTCGCCGCTGAAGGGCTGGATTACGCGATCCGGTTTGGCGCCGGGGCGTGGCACGGTATCGAGGCGACCCGTTTGCTGGAGGCACCGTTGTCGGTGCTCTGCGTGCCGGAAATCGCCCGGCAACTGCACGCGCCGGGGGATCTTCTGCAGCAGCGTTTGCTGCGTTCCTATCGCACCGATGAGTGGCCGGAATGGTTTCATGCGGCCGGTCTGGCGACCCATGCCGCGCCGCCCCAGAGCATCGTGTTCGACTCGTCGCTGGCGATGATGGAGGCGGCGTTGCAGGGCGGCGGGGTGGCACTGGCGCCGCCGTTGATGTTTGCCCGGCAACTGGCGGCGGACCTGATCCGCCAACCCTTTGCCATCGAAATCACCACCGGCAGCTATTGGCTGACGCGGTTGCAGTCACGGCCGGAGACATCGGCGATGGCGGCATTCAAGCACTGGTTGCTGGAGGCTGCGCAGGTTTAACGCACCAGGCACGGCTTCTTGTTATCGAACGTCCAGCCCGGAATCAGAAACTGCATCGCCACGCTGTCATCCCGCGCACCCAGCCCCATGCCTTTATAGAGTTCGTGGGCCTTGGCCACCTGATCCATGTCCAGCTCGATGCCCAGCCCCGGTTTCTTCGGCACCTGCACGCAACCGTCGACGATTCGCAGCGGCGCCTTGGTCAGGCGCTGGCCGTCCTGCCAGATCCAGTGGGTGTCGATGGCGGTGATGTCGCCCGGCGCGGCGGCGGCCACGTGGGTGAACATCGCCAGGGAAATGTCGAAATGGTTGTTGGAGTGCGAGCCCCAGGTCAGGCCCCATTCATGACACATCTGCGCCACCCGCACCGAGCCCTGCATGGTCCAGAAATGCGGGTCGGCCAGCGGGATATCGACTGACTGCAACTGAATCGCGTGACCCATTTCGCGCCAGTCGGTGGCGATCATATTGGTGGCGGTTTTCAGGCCGGTGGCGCGACGGAATTCGGCCATCACTTCACGGCCCGAATAACCGTTTTCCGCACCGCACGGATCTTCGGCGTAAGCCAGCACATGATGCTGGTCACGGCACAAACGGATGGCTTCTTTCAATGACCACGCGCCGTTCGGATCAAGAGTGATGCGTGCGTCCGGGAAGCGCTCGGCCAGTGCGGTCACCGCTTCGATTTCGGCGTCGCCGCTGAGCACGCCACCCTTGAGCTTGAAGTCCTTGAAGCCGTAACGCACGTGGGCAGCCTCGGCCAGACGCACTACGGCGTCGGCAGTCATGGCTTTCTCGTGACGCACGCGGAACCAGTCGTTGTCGGCATCCGGTTCGCTGCGGTAGGCGAGGTCGGTTTCCCGGCGATCCCCCACGTAGAACAGGTAGCCAAGCATCTTCACTTCATCACGCTGCTGGCCTTCGCCGAGCAATGCCGCCACCGGCACGTCGAGGTGCTGGCCGAGCAGGTCGAGCAGGGCGGCTTCCAGCCCGGTGACCGCGTGAATGGTGATACGCAGGTCGAAGGTTTGCAGGCCGCGGCCGCCGGCATCGCGGTCGGCGAAGGTCTGGCGCACCTGGTTGAGGATCTTCTGATACGTGCCGATCGGGCTGCCGACCACCAGGCTGCGGGCGTCTTCGAGGGTCTGGCGGATGCGTTCGCCGCCGGGCACTTCACCGACGCCGGTGTGCCCGGCGTTGTCCTTGAGGATGACGATGTTGCGGGTGAAAAACGGCCCGTGGGCGCCGCTCAGGTTGAGCAGCATGCCGTCGTGGCCGGCCACCGGGATGACTTGCATCTCGGTGATGATCGGGGCTTTGGCGATGTCGTGTGCGGTCATTTGGCGTTGTCCTTTCAAGCGTGTTTCGGCGCGGCATCGGCCACGGCGACGTCAGGTGCGGATTTGGGTGTCATGCGGGCGGCGAACACGATGATCGCGGCGATGATCGAGGTCGCGGCCAGGCCATAGAGGCCGCCCTGGATCGAACCGGTGTGTTGTTCCAGCAGGCCGAAAGTGGTCGGGGCGACGAAGCCGCCGAGGTTGCCCACCGAGTTGATCAGCGCGATCACGGCAGCGGCGATCCGCGCATCGAGATAGGCCTGCGGGATCGGCCAGAACAGCGACGACGCGGATTTGAAACCCAGTGCGGCAAAGCAGATCGCGACGAAGGCGAAGATCGGTCCGCCGGTGGTGGACATGAACATCCCCGCTGCGGCGATCAACAGCGCCGTGGCTACCCACGCCTGCTGGTGTTTCCACTTCGCCGAGAACGAGGCGAACGCATACATGCCGATGATCGACAGCAACCACGGAATCGAGTTGAACAGGCCGACCTGGAAGTCGCTCATCTCGCCCATCTTCTTGATGATGCTCGGCAGCCAGAACGTTGCAGCGTAGATCGTCAGTTGAATGAAGAAGTAGATCAGGCAGAACAGGATGATCTGGCGATCCTTGAGCAGTTTGCCCAGCGAAGGCTTGATCGGGGTCGCGGCTTCGCGGGCCTTCTGTTCATCGTCGATGGCCTTGACCAGTGCATCCTGCTCGGCGCGGGTCAGCCACTTGGCATCGTGGGGTTTGGCGTCGAGCCAGAACCAGACGAATACGCACAGGCCGACCGAGAACATCCCTTCGATGAAATACATCCATTGCCAGCCGTGCAGGCCGAATCCTTCGATCTGCAACAGCAGGCCGGACAACGGGCCGGAAATCAGCGAGGCGACGGCCGAACCGCTGAGGAAAATCGCAATCGCCTTGCCGCGCTCGGCCCCTGGCAGCCAACGAGTGAAGTAGTAGATCACTCCGGGAAAGAACCCGGCCTCGGCCACGCCGAGCAGGAAACGCAGGATGTAAAAGTGGGTTTCGTTCTGGATGAACGCCATGCCGGCGGCCACCAGACCCCAGGTGAACATGATGCGGGTCAGCCAGATTCGCGCGCCGACCTTTTGCAGCAGCATGTTGGAAGGGACCTCGAACAGCGCGTAACCGATGAAGAACAGGCCCGCACCGAAGCCATAGGCAGCGGCGCCGATACCGAGGTCATGTTCCATGTGAGTGCGGACGAAGCCGATGTTCACCCGGTCAATGTAATTGACGATGAACATGATCACGAACAGCGGCAGGACGTGGCGTTTGACTTTGGCAATGGCGGAGGACAGCACCGAATCGGCGCCCTCGTTCATCCCGGCAATGGATGATTTCACTTGGTTTTCTCCCACTCGTTATTTTTATGCGGGGTGTGGCTGGGTGCTGCGTTGTTGATAGACATCATACAACTAGATTTTTTTGTCCTACAAGCGAGAATGCTCAATCAAATTTGTCTACGGGGAGTGGTTTTTATGCTTTTTCGGATTTTAGGTGCCGTATTTGTTGGGGTTTTGAGAGATTTCATCAAGCGTGATACAGCGTTCTGTGCCAGTGATCGTTGGCTAATTGCCCGGCGAAATGGAAGATTTTTTAGCTAAAATCGATTGTTGTCATACAAGTTAAGGGCCTGAAATCATAGGAGCTCATACAAGTCATCCCCCGCAGTGCTACGATCGGTGTGCCCCGATCACCGGAACCGACCATGCAAGAAGACCTCGACGCTCCCGCCCGTAAACGCGCGCACAACCTGGCCCATGACCTGGTGGAAAAACTCACCCAGAGCATCCTGCTCGGCCAGATGTTGCCCGGTGACAAGCTGCCCTCGGAGAATTCGATCGTTCAGGAGCACGGCGTCAGCCGCACCGTGGTGCGCGAGGCGATTTCCAAGTTGCAGGCGTCGGGGCTGGTGGAGACGCGGCACGGTATCGGCACGTTCGTGATCGAGCGCGCACCGGAGCAGGGGCTGCGGCTGAATGTCGACACCGCGCTGGGGGTGCGCAGCATTCTCGAATTGCGCATGGGACTGGAGACGCAAGCGGCGGCACTGGCCGCGCAGCGCCGCACCGAACAGCAACTGGTGCAGATGCGTCAGTCGCTGGACGACTATCAGCGTCTACTGGCCAACAACGACAGTTGCGTCGAGGCCGACCGGCGCTTTCACCTGCTGATTGCCGAAGCCACCGGCAATGTCTGCTTCACCGAGATCATGCAGCACCTGGGCAGTGCGATGATCCCGCGTACCCGGGTCAATGCGGCCGAGCGCGGGGCGGTGGATTTGAGCAAACTCGGGCAACTGGCGAACCTGGAGCATGAGGCGATTTTCAACGCGATCAAGCGTCAGGATCCGGAAGCGGCGCGGGCAGCGATGTGGCTGCACCTGAGTAACAGCCGCGACCGGTTTTCGGCGGGCGGCGCCTGACGCTGCGACTCAAGTCTCGATGGCCCGGACCACCGCCGGCCGTTCCAGATTCAACGCCAGCACGCTGATCAACACCACCGCCGAACCCACCAGCACCAACAGCGTCGGTCGTTCGCCCAATCCAACGGAAGCAATCCCCATCGCGGTCGGCGGAATCAGATAGAGCGTCATCGTCGCCCGGCTCAGGTCTACATGCTTGAGCACGAATGCCCACGCCAGATAGGCGAGGGCGCTGGGAAACACGCCCAGACCGAGCACCGCCCATTGCACCCGCAGCGGCGCACTGGCCACGCTGTCGGCCAGCCCCGGCAAGTAGATCAACAGCAACAGCGTGCCGGACCACACCGTGTAGCAAACCAGCGTGAGTCCGTCGTAGCGCCGGGCGTGGTGTTTTTGCAGGGCGAAGTAAACGCTCCACGACACCGCCGCCAGCAGGATCAGCAAACCGTGGGCGTCGATGCTGCCGAGGCCGCGATCGCCGCTGACCACAATCACCACGCCGACGAATCCCAGCAACACACAACCCCAACGCCAGACGCTGACCCGATCCTTGAACAGAAACCGCGCAAGCAGCGTGCTGAACAGCGGCGTCGATTGCGCCAGCACGCTCGACGCGCCGGCGCTGACGCTTTGCTGGCCGATGTTCAGCACGACGTGATGCAGGCTGACGGCAAAGAAGCCCAACGCAAACAACAGCGGCAAATCCTGCAGACGCGGCAGGTGAATACCCTTGAAACCCGCAATCACCGCCATGAACAACGACGCCAGCAGAAACCGCAGCAACGCCAGATGACCGGGCTCGTAGGCTTGCAGGCCGATGTGAATGCCGGTCGGCGAATAGGCCCAGCAGCCGACGACGAAGGCCATGGCCAACAGGATATTCAAAGGCGAAGTGGAAGGCATGAGAGAGGCACCAAGAGGGTTGATGCGCCGAGTATCCGGGCGGCCAATTATTCGCCACAACTGACTTATACTGCGTCAACCATTCACTATGAGTGACGAGTTATGGAGCTGGCGCAGATCCGCATGTTCAAGACCGTGGCCGAGGTCGGCAGCATCGCCAAAGCGGCTGAAAAGCTGTTTTGCGTGCCGTCGAATATCACGGCGCGGATCAAATCCCTGGAAGCGGAACTGGGGGTGGCGTTGTTTCTGCGCGAAGGGCGCGGGCTGCGGATCAGTCCTGCCGGGCAGACCTTTCTCGCTTATGCAGAGAAGATTCTGGCGCTGACAGCCGAGGCCAAGCGCGCGGTCGATCCTGCCGCCGAGCCGTCCGGGCCGCTGCGCATCGGCGCCATCGAATCCTCGGCAACCGGGCGTTTGCCGCGCTTGCTGGCGAAATTTCACAAGCGCTATCCGAACGTGGCGCTGGAGTTGACCACCGGCACCTGGGGGCAGCTGCTCGACGATACCGCCAGCCATCGTCTGGACGGCGCCATCGTCGCGGTGGATGTCGAGCGCTCCCAGCTCAAACGCACCCCGATGTATCGCGAAGAATTGCTGCTGATCGCATCGACCTCATTCGGGCCGGTGCGCGACCTCGATGATTTGCAGGACAAGACCGTGTTCATGTGGCCGCAGGGCTGTCCGTATCGCGCCGCGCTGGAGCACTGGCTGTTGCGTCAGGGCCTGGCGTTGCCGATTGTCAGCCTGGCCAGTTACGGGGCGATTGTTGGTTGTGTGAGTGCCGGGGCGGGTGTGGCGCTGGTGCCCAAGGGTGTGTTCGAGCAATACGCCAAAGGCGCGGGGTGTGCGGGTTACGAATTCCCGGAACTGACGGCCATCGACAACTTGTTCTACTGGCATGAAAACGCCGGGGTGCACCCGGCGCGTGAGGCGTTTGTGGCGATGTTGCGCGAGGAGTTTGTCTGAGCTGGATCAGGCTCCGGTCAAGTCGCGCATCAACAAGCCGAAGCGCAAATCCACGGCATCCGGAATCGGCAGGTACACCGTGTGCCCATCCCCCGGCGCCACGTCGATGGCGTCGCCCTTGAGGCTCTGCAATTCATGCAGATCAAAATGGAAGTTGCCCTTGGGTGTCATCAGTTCCAGATGATCGCCCAGTGCAAAGCGGTTCTTCACTTTCACCTCGGCCAACCGATCCCGGCGTTCGCCGGTCAGTTCACCTACAAACTGCTGACGTTCCGACACCGAGCTGCCGTTCTGGTAGTTCTGATATTCGTCATGCACGTGACGGCGCAGGAAACCTTCGGTGTACCCGCGCTGGGCGAGGGATTCCAGGTCGGTCATCAGGCTGCGGTCGAATTCGCGGCCGGCGACTGCATCGTCGATGGCGCGGCGATAGACCTGGGTGGTGCGTGCGCAATAGAAGTGCGATTTGGTCCGGCCTTCGATCTTCAGTGAGTGCACGCCCATGCGGGTCAGGCGCTCGACGTGCTGCACGGCGCGCAGATCCTTGGCGTTCATGATGTAGGTGCCGTGCTCGTCTTCGAATGCCGGCATCAGTTCGCCGGGACGATTGGCTTCCTGCAACAGAAACACCTGATCGGTGGGGGCACCGAGGCCGAGAGTCGGTTGCGGTTCGAAGGTCTGCACGATCTCGCCGAGCTGGTTTTCGGTGGCTTCCTGCGCCGAATATTTCCAGCGGCAGGCGTTGGTGCAGGTGCCCTGATTGGCGTCACGCTTGTTCATGTAACCCGAGAGCAGGCAGCGGCCGGAATAGGCCATGCACAGCGCGCCGTGAACGAACACTTCCAGTTCCATGCCCGGTACCTGTTCGCGGATTTCGCCGATTTCTTCCAGCGATAATTCACGGGACAGGATGATCCGGCTCAGACCCTGTTGCTGCCAGAACTCGACACTCGCCCAGTTCACCGTGTTGGCCTGCACCGACAAGTGAATCGGCATCTGCGGAAAGTGCCGGCGCACCAGCATGATCAGGCCGGGGTCGGACATGATCAGAGCGTCCGGCGCCATCTCGATCACTGGCGCCAGATCCTTGAGGAAGGTCTTGAGTTTGGCGTTGTGCGGCGCGATGTTGACCACTACGTAAAAGCGCTTGCCCTGGGCCTGGGCTTCGCGAATCCCGAGGGCGAGGTTGGCGTGGTCGAACTCGTTGTTGCGCACCCGCAGGCTGTAGCGCGGCTGGCCGGCGTAGACCGCATCGGCGCCGTAAGCGAAGGCGTAGCGCATGTTTTTCAGGGTGCCGGCGGGGGCGAGCAATTCCGGGGTGAAGGAGGGCGTCATGGTGGTGTCGGTCGCAAAAGCGCGGGAGGGTAAACGAGGTGCGGCGAGGGTTTGTTGATCTGGATCTATGCTCCATGAACAAAGATGGCACTCGCGCGGGCGTGGGCTGACTAAGTTGGGCGGGTGCGCGTGGCGCCTGACTGACATGGACCGGACATGAACCAAAAGAGTCTGCAATTCAAATCCCTCACCGTGCTGCTGTTTCTGGTGACCATCGCCTTCATCTGGATCCTGCTGCCGTTCTACGGCGCGGTGTTCTGGGCGGTGATCCTCGGCATTCTGTTTGCGCCGATGCAGCGCCGGATGCAGCAGAAATTCGGCTGGCAACGCAACCTGACGTCACTGTGCACCCTGAGTGTCTGCGTGGTGATCGCGATCCTGCCGGTGATCGTCATCAGCGTCTTGCTGGTGCAGGAAGGGGCGGTGCTCTACGACAACATCGAAAGCGGCAAGCTCGACATCGGCGCGTATCTGGCGCAGTTCAAGCACAGCCTGCCGCCGTACTTTCAGCATTTGCTAGACCGTTTTGGCGTGGGTGAACTCAATGCCTTGCGCGAGAAAATCGTCAAGGCTGCGATGCAGGGCAGTCAGGTGCTGGCGACCCAGGCCTTCAGTTTCGGCCAGGGCACGTTCGATTTCGTGGTGAGTTTTTTCATCATGTTGTACTTGCTGTTTTTCTTTCTGCGCGATGGCGCCGAACTGGCGCGCAAGGTGCGCACGGCGGTGCCGCTGGAGGAGCATCACAAGCGTCGGCTGCAACTGAAGTTCAACCGGGTGGTGCGCGCCACGGTCAAAGGCAACCTGCTGGTGGCCATTACTCAGGGCGCATTGGGCGGGGCGATTTTCTGGTTTCTCGACATTCCCAGCGCGTTGCTCTGGGCGGTGTTGATGGCGTTTCTGTCGCTGTTGCCGGCGGTGGGGGCGGGGATTGTCTGGGCGCCGGTGGCGGTTTATTTCCTGCTCAGCGGGATGATCTGGCAGGGCGTGGTGCTGGGGTTGTTCGGGATATTCGTGATCGGCCTGGTGGACAACGTGCTGCGTCCGGTGCTGGTCGGCAAGGACACCCGCATGCCCGACTATATGATTTTGATTTCGACGCTGGGCGGGATGGCCGTGTTCGGCCTCAATGGTTTCGTGATCGGGCCGCTGATCGCTGCATTGTTCATGTCGAGCTGGGCGCTGTTCATCGAAACCAGGCCGAAGGTGCAGCTGCCTTAAGCCTTGAACGGGCCGTTGATCAGCCGTTGCGACAATGCCTGGGCGGCTGGCAGTGAAGTGAGCGGGCCGCTGACCGGCTCGCCGTCGCGCACCAGATACCAGCAGGCGAGCAGTCCCATTTCTCTGAGCGATGCGGGAACCGCGCTGCCGATAACGGACATGATTTGAACCTGAGCCATGAGAAGTACCTCCATCAATCTATGGAGCTACCTTAAGGACTCGTCCGTTTCAGGGACAATCAACGCTTTCGATAGTGGACATTGATGCCAGTGAGGGCTGGCTCAATCCACCACTTGATCGAGCATGTGCACGATCTCGTGCTCATTGAGCAATCCCTTGCGCACCAGGTTTTCCGCCAGCAGCGACACAAACTTCGCCGTGCGATGGCCTTCCAGGTGCTTGAGCTCGGTCAGTGCGTTGTACACCTTGCTCGAGGTGCATAAACCGACGATGCGGTGCGGATTCTGTGTAGGCATTCAAGTCGTCCTTGTTGTTATCAACCTGTTGTATGCGGACGGATTCAGATTGCGGTTCCGTCATGACAAATAGATGACCGTTTTGTGTTTTGCCCCCGACGGTCGAGTCCATCATGCCGACTTTAACGGTTCAAACTGTCCCCACAGCGACCTTGGCGAGATTTTTTCAGACTTTGTCCGACAGACGGCGCCCTTTATCGAGGGCAATAAAAAGCCCCGCTAAACAGCGGGGCTTTGTGTTTTGGTTACCAGCGCGGGCCGCCGTAGTAGTGCGGACGACCGTAATAGCCGTGCGGAGGGCCGTAATACACCGGGGCCGGTTGCACGTAGACCGGTTGCTGTACGTAAACCGGGGCCGGCTGATAGTAGACCGGTGGTGGCGGTTGTTGCACGTACACCGGTGCCGGTTGAGCGTAAACAGGCTGTTGAACATACACCGGACGATCCTGGTTGATGAGCGCCGAGCCGATGATGGCCGAGCCGACGATCGCACCAAATACCGCCGGGCCCTGCCAGCCACCGCCATGGGCTTCTGCCTGACCTGTGATAGCGCATGCACCGATCAACAAGGCCACGATGGGGAGTTTACGAATCATGATAAATCCTCGGTTCTTCGACCCGGCGTCGAGGCCTGCAACAGGCTCGGGATGGCGCGGGGATACTTCTAAGACAGCAACATTTGGAAAAACAGCACGGCGGCTGGGTAAATTTTGTGTAAGGTCTGTACCGGTTTGCTTACCGGGTTTCATGCAACGGCTGTGATGCCCGGAACAGACCGCCTTATGATCGTTCAGAAGCCGATGGTCTGGCTAATCCCGTCCATCCGAAAGTGCATTAGAAGGAGACTCCCATGCAGATGAACCCCAACAAAGACACCCAACTGTGTATGTCCCTGTCTGGGCGTCCCGGGAATTTCGGTCTGCGTTTTCATAACCATTTGTACGAGCAACTGGGTCTGAATTTCTACTACAAAGCCTTCAGCAGCCAGGATCTGCCGGGGGCCGTCGGTGGGATTCGTGCGCTGGGGATTCGTGGTTGCGGGGTGTCGATGCCGTTCAAGGAGGCCAGCATTGCGCTGGTCGATGAGCTGGATGCGTCGGCGGCAGCGATCCAGTCGATCAACACCATCGTCAACACCAACGGCCATCTCAAGGCCTACAACACCGATTACATTGCCATCGCCCAATTGCTGGAAACCCATGCGGTGCCGAAGGACTCGACCTTCGCCCTGCGCGGCAGCGGCGGCATGGCCAAAGCGGTGGCCAGCGCCTTGCGCGATGGCGGTTACAAGAATGGTTTGATCGTGGCCCGTAACGAGCGCGCCGGCCGTGCATTAGCCGATTCCCTGGGCTATCGCTGGCAGGCGGAACTGGGCGACGAACGCCCGCAGATGTTGATCAACGTCACCCCGGTGGGGATGGACGGCGGCCCGGAAGCGGGTCAGCTTTCTTTTGATGTGGATGTGATCAAATCTGCCGAGACTGTGTTCGATGTGGTGGCGATCCCGTCGGAAACTCCGCTGATCGTGCGTGGCCGCGCCGAAGGTAAAAAAGTGATCACCGGGCTGGAAGTGATCGCGATTCAGGCGCTGGAGCAGTTCGTGCTGTATACCGGCGTGCGGCCGACGGTCGAGCAGTTTGACGCGGCGGTGGCGTTTGCCCGTAGTTGATGGATCCTGAGCATCGGCAAATCCGTCCGGACTTGCCGTTGCCTATACTGTCGGACCAGCAAGCACAGACTTGCCCATCACAAAAACCGAGGTCTGCATGCACCCGCCCATTCTCAACCTGAATGACGTCGAACTCGAACCACTCCCCGAAGGCTTGGCCCCCGAAGGTGAAACCGCCGGGCGTTATCAACAACGGTTCGCCCGGGTCGGCCAGCAATTGGGCTCCCAGAAACTTGGTTATCGCCTGTACGCGCTGCCACCGGGCATGCGTGGCAGCCCGTTTCACAGCCATCGGGTCAATGAGGAAATGTTTTACGTGGTGGCCGGGGAAGGGGAGGTGCGCCTCGGTGCCGAGCGTTTCCCGATCCGCGCCGGCGACGTGATCGCCTGCCCGCCGGGTGGCCCGGAAGCCGCTCATCAGATCATCAACACTAGCTGCGAAGAACTGCGCTATCTGGCGGTCAGCACTCAGCAGCAACCGGAAATCTGCGAGTACCCGGATTCGAACAAATACGCGGTGATGGATAATTTCAGCGTCGATGCCGAAGGCAAGGCCTCGGGCTTCGTGGCGGTGGCGCGGCAGGCGGACGGGGTGGATTACTGGGACGGCGAGTGACGCCGCCCCGATTGCACTTATTCGAGTCGGGCCAGACGCTCTTCCAGCGCTGCAATCCGCGCTTCCAGTTCTTCGATGCGTTCGACTGAAACACCGCTGGCCGCGCCGCGATCACTCGGGTTCTGCCGCGCGGCGATAATCGCCTCGATGTCCGCCGGATCACCCAGTGCGTGGGTGTAACGATCTTCGCGCTGGCCGGCCTGACGTGGAATCAGCACCGCCAGATCCCGAGCGATCAGGCGTTCCAGCTGATGCACCACCTGTTCGGCGTCTTCGAATTCATGCATGCGACCGCTGCGGGTCAGCAGTTCGTTGACGGTCTGCGGGCCGCGCAGGAACATCAGCCCGGTCAGAATCATCTGTGCAGGCACCAGCTCCAGCGCCTTGTCGACCTTGTGCTCCCAGCGGTCGGCGCGACTGCCCATGACCAGTTTGGCGAAACCGCGACCTTCGAGGGCGCGCAGGCTCTGGCCGACCTGGCCCTGGGTCAGGTTCATCACCGGTTCCCGGCTGGTTTTCTGATTGCAGGCCAGTACGAGGGCGTTGAGGGTCAGCGGATAGGTTTCCGGGCTGGTGGCCTGTTTCTCGATCAGCGAACCCAGAATGCGGATTTCCGTGGCGTTGAGCCGTGGTTCGTTGGCGTTGGTATCAAGTTCTGTGGTCATCGCGCGTTCCCTCTGCAGTCGAAGGCGCCTAGCCTAATCCTTGCTGGATAAAAGACAAGCCGCGCGGCGCGCGAGCATGGCTATAATCGCCCCACGATTCACCCAGCCACCACGTGAGACTGCCATGACCATTTCCCTGTACGCTGCATCCGTCCCGGTTTTCCAACAAATGCTCAACGCCCTGAGCGATGTGCTGAAAAAGGCTGAAGCCCACGCCACCGAGAAAAACATCGACCCGAACGCCTTCCTGCAGGCGCGTCTGTACCCGGACATGTTCCCGCTGGTGCGTCAGGTACAGATCGCCGTGGACTTCGCCAAAGGCGTTTCTTCGCGTCTGGCTGAAGTCGAGATTCCGAAATACGACGACACAGAAACCACCTTCGCCGAGCTGCAAGCGCTGATCGCCAAGGTTCTGGCCTTCATCGGCGAGATCAAGCCTGAGCAGATCAATGGCAAGGAAGGCATCGAAATCGTTACCCGTCCGGGCACGCCGAAAGAGAAGCGCTTCTCCGGCCAGGCTTACCTGCTGAGCTACGGTCTGCCGCAGTTCTTCTTCCACGTCACCACCACCTACGCACTGCTGCGTCACAACGGTGTGGAAGTGGGCAAGCGCGATTACATGGGCGCGTTCTAAACCGCCCAGCAACGAAAAAGCCCGCCAAGGTGCAAACCTTGGCGGGCTTTTTATTGCGCTCGGTTTTTACGCCGGACGCTGGGTTTTCTGCTCTTCGCCCAGGCAAGCGGCGGCGGTGAACAGCACGTCGGTGGAGGAGTTGAGCGCCGTCTCGGCCGAATCCTGCAACACGCCGATGATGAAACCGACTGCGACCACTTGCATGGCAATCTCGCTCGGGATGCCGAACAGGCTGCACGCCAGCGGAATCAGCAGCAGCGAACCACCGGCCACACCCGATGCACCGCACGCGCAGATCGCCGCGACGACGCTGAGCAGGATCGCAGTCGGGATGTCCACGGCGATGCCTAGCGTGTGCACGGCCGCGAGGGTCAACACGGTGATGGTGATCGACGCGCCGGCCATGTTGATGGTGGCGCCGAGCGGAATCGACACCGAGTAGGTGTCTTCGTGCAGGCCCAGACGCTTGCTCAGTTCCAGGTTGACCGGAATGTTCGCTGCCGAGCTGCGGGTGAAGAACGCGGTGATGCCGCTTTCACGCAGGCATTTCAGCGTCAGCGGGTACGGGTTGCGACGCAGTTTCCAGAACACGATCAGTGGGTTCATCACCAGTGCGACGAACAGCATGCAGCCGAGCAGCACCGCCAGCAGGTGTGCGTAACCGACCAGTGCACCAAAACCCGAAGTGGCCAGGGTCGACGCCACCAGGCCGAAAATCCCCAGTGGCGCGAAGCGGATCACCACGCGCACGATCAGGGTCACGCCGTTGGACAGGTCGCTGACCACTTCCCGGGTGGTGTCGCCCGCATGGCGGATGGCTACGCCCATGCCGATGGCCCAGGCCAGAATGCCGATGAAGTTGGCGTTCATCAGCGCGGTGATCGGGTTTTCCACCACGCTCAGCAGCAGGCTTTGCTGCACTTCACCGATGCCGCCCGGCGCGCTCACGGCGATGTTGTCGGTGGACAGCACCAGATGCGACGGGAACATTGTGCTGGCGATTACCGCGACCACGGCAGCGGCGAAAGTGCCCAGCAGATAAAGGAACAGAATCGGCCGGATGTGGGTTTCCTGGCCGTGCTTGTGGTTGGCGATCGAGGCCATGACCAGCACGAACACCAGGATCGGCGCCACGGCTTTCAGCGCGGATACGAACACCTTGCCGATGAATGCGGTGCCTTTGGCCGCTTCCGGCGCGAGCAGCGCCAGGGCGATGCCGGCAATCAGGCCGATCAGGATCTGCGTGACCAGGCTGAGGCTTTTAAGGCGTTGCAATAGAGAAGGGGATGAAGCGGTCATAACGGCATCTCTGCTTTTTTATAGGGTGCAAGGTTGCGTGATCCGGGCGATGAATCGGGGGCAGGCCACAGACACGAACCGAAAGGAATGACGCGACAGCCACGCCGTTAAACGGGCGGCTGAACAGGGTGTACGTTTTGCAGGGCGCGGACTTTATCACAGGGTCGTCCGGATCCTTCAGACCTGTGACGATCTGCCACCGGATTGTTCGGCAACTTAGACAGGTTTGGGCAAGTCACTCTGGAAACACTCTGTTAAGATTGCGCATCCTTATTTTCAAGTTCTGCCGGCGGGCCTTCGGGTCAGCGCTGGTGTCGTCGTTTTGCTGGAGTTCCTCATGCTGTTGCCCATCCTTCTGTTGTCTGCCGCCGGGTTCACGGTGCTGACTACGGAGTTCGTCATCGTCGGCTTGTTGCCGGCGATTGCCCGCGACCTGGCCGTCACCATCCCGCAAGCCGGGTTGCTGGTGACTCTATTCGCTTTCACCGTGGCCATGTTCGGCCCATTCTTGACGGCATATTTCGCCCGTTTCGAACGACGCAAACTGTTCATCACCATCCTGATCATGTTCGGCCTGGCCAATACCGTGGCGGCATTCGCACCGAACATCTGGGTCATGGCAATTGCCCGACTGATTCCGGCGCTGGGGCTGCCGGTGTTCTGGGCACTGGCCAGTGAAACCGCCGTGGATATCGTCGGCCCGGACTTCGCCGGTCGTGCCATCGCCAAGATCGGCTTTGGCATCGTCTGCGCCACGGTATTCGGCATTCCGGTCGGCACGCTGATTTCCGATGCGTTCGGCTGGCGCAGTGCGTTCGGCATTCTGGCGGTGATCGCGTTTGCCAAGGCGTTGCTGCTGTTTGTCTATCTGCCGAAAACCAGCCTGCACCAGCATCAGGTCAGCTTCGCTTCGCAGTTCAAGATCCTGCGCAGCCCGCTGATGCTTGGCCATGTGCTGCTGTCGATCCTGGTGTTCAGCGGCATGTTCACCGCCTACACCTATCTGGCGGATATCCTCGAACGTCTGGCCGGCTTCAATGGCACCGTGGTCGGCTGGTGCCTGATGGGCTTTGGCGCGGTCGGCCTGATCGGCAACTCGCTGGGTGGACGCGCGGTGGATCGTCATCCGTTGATGGCGTCGGTGATGTTCTGTGCGTTCATGATCCCCGGGATGGTGGCGCTGGTGCCGAACATCAATTCGTCGCTGGGTCTGGCGGCGGCGATGGGCATCTGGGGCGTGACGCAGGCCGCGCTGTTCCTGGTCAGTCACGTGCGCTTGATGAAAGCCGCACCTGAGGCGCCGGCCTTCGCCGCGTCGCTGAACATTGCCGGGGCCAACCTCGGGATTGGTCTGGGCGCGATCATTGGCGGTCGGGTAATCGACAGCGCTGGCCTCGGCTTCGTGGGTTTCGCCGCAGCCGGGTTCATTCTGCTGTCGATTTTCCTCGCCATGGTGCTGATGGTGCTCAAGCCGCGCGACGTCTGCGCGCCGGCTTAAAACTCTGTAAACAGCTCGCGTCGGGCACCTTCGGTAATCGCTTTGATGCCGGGGTGCTTGACCTTGCGCTCCACCGAAATCGCGTAGAACGATTCGCTCACCGCATCGGTCTGGCCGATCAATTCGACGCCGTACTGGCGCTTCACTTCCTCGGCAATCACGCTCGGGCCGATGAAGATCCCGCTGCCGGACTGGCCGAACGCCTGCATCAAGGCGCTGTCATCGAACTCCCCGACAATTCTTGGCTGAATCTGTTGCTCGGCGAACCAGCGCTGTAAACGGCTGCGCACTACGGTTTCTGCGCCGGGGATCAACAGCGGCGCACCGTGCAGGCTGCGTGGGAAATCCTGACCGTACTGCGCCGCCAGTTCGGCGGTGGCGAAGAAACTGATCCCGCATTCCCCGAGTTTCTGGCTATAGCCCTTGATGTCCAGGTGCGAGGGCATCGGGCTGTCGGAGATCACCAGGTCCAGGCGCTGGATCGCCAGATCCGCCAGTAATCGCTCGAGTTTGTCCTCGCGGCAGGTGATGCGCAGTGGCTCGCTCAGCTCCATGGTCGGCGCGATCAGGCGATAGACGATGGATTTGGGCACGACGTCCGCCACGCCAACCCGAAACAGGATCTGCTGTTCATTGGGCTGGGCCCGCAGCATCAACTCCAGCTCGCCGCCGAGCTGAAACATCTGTTCGGCATAGGGCAGGGCCTGGCGCCCGGCTTCGGTGAGCTCCAATTGCCGGCCGACTCGTTGAAACAATTCGATGCCGTAGGTCTGTTCGAGCAGGGAAATCTGTCCGCTGATGGTTTGTGGCGTCAGGTTCAGTTGCTCGCACGCGCGCACGATGCTGCCGGTCTTGGCGACCACCCAGAAGTAGTGCAGTTGTCGGTAGTTGAGCATGGCGATCCGTCCATGAAATACAGTTCGTATAAATCGAAGTATAGCCGCTAAAAATACGAATTTTCCTGAAGTGTTTGTCTCCCTAGAATGCCCAGCCATCGACGAGTGGTCTGTGACCCTGTCTGTTCATTGGAAGGAAACCTCATGAAATACACGATCCCGGCACTGATGTTTACGTCTTTACTGCTTATGGCGGGTTGCGACCAGGCTGAAAAAAGCGCCCAGCAATTGATGGGCAAGGCGGCCGAGAGCGCCAAGCAGGCGATCGACGACACGCACAAAGCCGCTGAACAAGCGCTCAGCGAGGCCACTGGCGGCCTGGTCGAGAAAAAAGAAGACCCGGAAAAAGACGCGGAAAAATCCGAATCTTCCTCCAAGACCATCTAAATCGTCTTACAAGAGTCAGGACTGACCCATGGAATATCTGTTAGAACTCGCTTCCAGCCCGACCGCCTGGATTGCCTTGGCCACACTGGTGGTGATGGAAATCGTGCTGGGCATCGATAACCTGATCTTCATCTCGATCCTGACCAACAAACTGCCCGAGCAGTACCGGCAGAAGGCCCGTCGCCTGGGCATCGGCATGGCGCTGATCATGCGTCTGGCCTTGCTGAGCACCATCGCGTTCATCGTTCAGTTGACCGCGCCGGTCATCGAGATCCTCGGCCAGGCGTTCTCCTGGAAGGACATGATCCTGATCGCCGGTGGCTTGTTCCTGGTGTGGAAAGCGACGACCGAGATCCATCACAGCATGGACCCGGCACCGGAAGATCCGAAGTCCGCGACGTCGACAGTGACCCTGGGCTTTGCCGCCGCCATCGGACAGATCCTGATGCTGGACATGGTGTTCTCGATCGACAGCATCATTACCGCGGTCGGCATGACCGAACACTTGCCGATCATGGTGATCGCGGTGGTGGTTTCGGTGCTGGTGATGCTGTTTGCGGCTGATCCGCTGGCCAAGTTCATCAACGACAACCCGACGGTGGTGATGTTGGCCCTGGGCTTCCTGATCATGATCGGCATGACGCTGATCGCCGAAGGCTTCGGCGCCCACGTACCGAAAGGTTATGTGTATGCCGCCATGGCGTTCTCGGCTTCGATTGAAGTGCTGAACATGATGTCGCGCCGCGCCAAACAGAAGAAACTGACTGCCGAAGCGTAATCGCTGAAAAACCAAAGGCCGCCTGAACTCGCGAGAGTCCAGGCGGCCTTTTTGTTTGGGTCGATTGAAAGAAGTCAGTGCGCAGTGGCGTGACGGGCGCTGTGTTTCTCGATTTTCTTGATCGGTGCAGGTTGTACGGGGTGGTGATGGTGGCGCCGGGAAATCCGCAGCACGCCCCACAGCATGGCGGCGGCGACGGCCAGCCAGCCGGCAATCAGCATTACGATGGTCATGGTCAGGCTCATCTGTGCCTCCTCTTTGCCCTGCGTCGGGCGCTCGCTCTTTTGCGCTTGTCTGGATGACAGTCTAGTCGCTGGCGTGTTTCAGGCTATTGACCAAAGGTCGGTGGTGACCAATCACTTCGCTCTATGCAGACGATGCATCTGCCCCTTTGGGCTATACCGCAGCGTTACGCCGTCCTATGATCCTCGACCAAGCCGGAACACGATGACCGGTAACTGATCAAGAGAGTGACGATGGTGCAGCTATTTTCCCGGATTCGCATGGCGTTGCTGGTAGCCGGTTGCGTGACAGCATTGGTGGGTTGTGCGGGCAGTGTGGCACCCGAGGTCCAGCGCCTGCCGGAGCGCGTCGAGCTCAGCGGCACCTTCTATCGTGGCGAAGCCAATCAGAGCGGGCCGCAGGTGCTGGCCAGTCTGCTGTCGCAACAGGGCGTCATGATCACGCCGGGCCTGTTGGAAAAACCGCTGCATTTGCCGGGCGCCGAAGACAAGTTGCAGCAGAACATGCAGAACCTGGCCCGCGAGTACGGCATGGTGGTCTATCCGTTGGACAGCCAGTTGCCCGCGCTGCTGACCCAGGTGGCGGCCGGTTACCCGGTGATGGTGCGTTTCAGCGAAGGATCGGCGTTCTGGGCCGAGCCGCGTTACGCGATCCTCTCTGGCTACGACCGCAAAAAGCAGAAGGTGCTGCTGCGCGCCGGGATGAACCGCCGCGAACTGATGAGTTTCAGCTCTTTTGAGTCGGCGCTCGAGAAGTCGGGTGGCTGGGCGGTATTGATTCAGAAGCCTTCGCAGATCCCCGCAGCGGTCGATCGCCAGCGTTGGCTGAAAGCCGCCGACGAGCTGGCGCAGGCCGGTCAGGAGCGCGAAGCGGCACAAGCTCGCAAGGCGCTGGAAGCGAAATGAGGTTCCGTCCGTCTTCTGACGGGCACGATGGCGCGGGGCTAAGCTCTTAAAGGTAACGCCCGATTTTTCGGGTGATGACCCGAATGAGAGGTGCGTATGAGTACCGATTCGAGCTTCGACGACCATAAACCGGACAGTGTGCCGACGACGCCGGAACCGGACGTTGATCCGGTGCTGGACCCGGACAGCCCGCTGCGTGATCCGCTGGCTCGTCCCGCCGTCGTGACGCCGGAGCATCGGCGCGATCCAAGTGCCGGTGACGGCATTCCCGATGATGACCAGATGCCGCTGCCCAACGACTGATCCAGCAGACGAAAAAAAGCCCCGAATGTTCGGGGCTTTTTCTTGTGTCGCGGATTACTTGGAGGCTTCGACGACGCCGCTGTGGCGACCCTTGAGGTTCTTCTCGGCCTTGTATTGCTGAGCCACCGCCGGAACGTTGGTGCTTCTGCCGGTTTCCATCCAGCTGCGGATGCGGCTCGCATCGGCAAAGTGGGTGTACTTGCCGAAGGCGTCGAGAATCACCAGGGCGACCGGACGGTTGCTCATCCTGGTCACAAGCACCAGGCAGTGGCCGGCCGGATTGGTGAAGCCGGTTTTGGTGATCTTGATGTCCCAGTCGGCTTTGTTGACCAAGTGGTCGGTGTTGCGGAAACCCAAGGTGTAGTTGGGTTTGCGGAACGACACGGTTTTTTCCTTGGTGGTGGTGAGCTCGCTGAGGATCGGATGTTTTTGCGCGGCCATCAGCAACTTGCTCAGATCGCGGGCGGTGGAAACGTTGCGTTCCGACAGGCCGGTCGGCTCGACGAAGTGGGTGCTGGTCATGCCCAGCGCCTTGGCCTTGGCGTTCATCGCCGCGATGAATGCCACATAGCCGCCTGGGTAGTGGTGGGCCAGGCTGGCTGCCGCGCGGTTTTCCGAGGACATCAGGGCAATCAGCAGCATCTCTCGGCGCGGCAATTCGCTGCGCAGTTTGACCCGGGAAAACACGCCCTTCATTTCCGGGGTATGGCTGATGTCGACGTCAATCCATTCGTCCATGTTCTGGTGAGCTTCAACCACGACCAGACCGGTCATCAACTTGCTGACGGAGGCGATCGGTACGATCACGTCCGGATTGCTGGAGTAGATGACTTTATTGGTCTGCAGATCCATCAGCAGGGCGCTGCCAGAGGCGATTTTCAGTTGCGAAGCGTCTCGGGGGGCAGCGGTGGTTTCGGCGGCGTTGACCGTTGGCGTGAGGAGCGTGCCTGAAAATGCAAAAACCAGGCTCAGGATGGACAGACGAATATTCACGCGGGCGAACTCATGAAGGTTGGAAATGCCGTTATTTGTAACGGACTGTGTCGTAAAACGACGCATTCTAGGAGTATGGCTGAAGATCTGTCGATGGTTGTTTGTGGGGCATGAAAAAGTCGTGAAAAGCCCTGTGAAAATAGGGGTTTCCGGCGAACGGTAAAGGTTTTTTCGAGGATATGAAAAACCCCGCACGAGGCGGGGTTTCGGGAGTGCGGGAAAAGCGCCTCAGGCGTGCAGGGTTTCTGCCGCGTACAGCGTGTTTTCCAGCAGGCAGGCACGGGTCATCGGGCCGACGCCGCCTGGTACTGGAGTGATCCAGCCAGCGCGGGGCAGGGCGGTTTCGTACACGACGTCACCGACCAGTTTGCCGTCGTCCTGACGGTTGATGCCGACGTCGATCACGATCGCGCCTTCCTTGATCCACTCGCCCTTGACCAGGCCCGGCTTGCCGGCAGCCACCACCACCAGATCGGCGCGGCCGACGTGACCGGCCAGGTCCTTGGTGAAGCGGTGGGTCACGGTCACGGTGCAGCCGGCCAGCAGCAGCTCCATGGCCATCGGGCGACCGACGATGTTGGAAGCGCCGACAACCACGGCGTCCATCCCGTACAGATCGACACCGGTGCTTTCCAGCAAGGTCATGATGCCTTTCGGGGTGCAGGGGCGCAGCAGCGGAATGCGCTGGGCCAGGCGGCCGACGTTATAAGGATGGAAACCATCGACGTCCTTGTCCGGGCGGATGCGTTCCAGCAGTTTGGAGGCGTCCAGGTGCTCAGGCAGCGGAAGTTGAAGCAGAACGCCGTCGATTGCCGGGTCGTCGTTCAGTCGATCGATCAGATCGGTCAGCGCTTCTTGAGTGGTTTCAGAAGGCAGGTCGTAGGCTTGAGAGAGGAAGCCGACCTCTTCACAGTCTTTACGCTTGTGCGAGACATAAACCTGAGAGGCAGGATCGCTGCCGACCAGGATCACCGCGAGGCCGGGAGTGCGCAAGCCTTGCTCGCGACGTTCGGCTACCCGTTGGGCGATCTGCTGGCGCAGGCTGGCGGCGATTGATTTGCCGTCGATTAGTTGTGCAGTCATTGCGCGTGATTAACCATCGAGAGGGGAAAAAAAGAGAACGCATTCTCGCATGTCAGACGGTGAGGGCAAAGGCGCTTGGTCAGCAAATTCCCCTAAGCCCTTTAATTAAATGAATTTTTTTTAAAAAGGATTTGACGACCTGCAGGTCGCTCTATACTATTCGTCGCACTTGTCGGGCACAGCCTAGCACTGGTTAAGAAGGTTGAGCGGAATCAAGGTTCTGCGAGACTGGAAAGCACTTAGTTTGTAGTCCTCCAAGGGTACAGCTAACAAGGCGCCCGTAGCTCAGCTGGATAGAGCATCCGCCTTCTAAGCGGATGGTCGCAGGTTCGAGTCCTGCCGGGTGCGCCATTAGGCAGCTTTGGCACAAGTAACGCGATATGGTGGGCGTAGCTCAGTTGGTAGAGCACGGGATTGTGACTCCCGTTGTCGTGGGTTCGATCCCCATCGTCCACCCCATATTTCGAAAGGCGCCAGATGTAACAGTCTGGCGCCTTTGCTTTAAAAAGCTTCATCCGCGGATGTGGTGGAATTGGTAGACACACTGGATTTAGGTTCCAGCGCCGCGAGGCGTAAGAGTTCGAGTCTCTTCATCCGCACCAATCAAAGCTTCATTCATGCCGTTGGTAGGGTGAAGTTCTACAAAGAAGTTGTTTGGCTTCTTTGGCACGCAATATGGTGGGCGTAGCTCAGTTGGTAGAGCACGGGATTGTGACTCCCGTTGTCGTGGGTTCGATCCCCATCGTCCACCC
>NZ_JBYTBO010000013.1:0-70529 GCF_058789255.1 Pseudomonas sp. FW215-R2 | reverse complement strand
CCCCATATTTCGAAAGGCGCCAGACTTAACAGTCTGGCGCCTTTTTTGTTTTACGGTTTCGAGTATTTCGGCGACTGCCGGTTTCGGGTCGCAGGGCAGGGCGCTTCGTCGTATTAATGTTGCTCGATGATGCTGCGCTGCCCGCCGACCTTGCTTGCGAGGTTGGCTGTCAGGGAGATGATTCAACCGCCTCTATATATAGAAGAGGTTGGCGCAGAGCCCTGGCTTGATTGGCTGTATTTGCTAACAGGGCGAGGCGCAACCGTTTGTCCCCGCCTTCAAATTGCCTGCTGTTTTCTTACCCGTTTTCAGTAGGGTGACTTCTTGAGTTTGACCCACTAGAATGCATGCCCTTGATTCTTGGGTCGGAAACGGCCGGCTAACGTCTGTGCAACGAGGAATATCCATGCAAGTTTCTGTTGAAAATACTACTGCTCTTGAGCGCCGCATGAGCATCACCGTGCCGGCTGAGCGCATCGAGACTCAGGTCAACAAGCGTCTGCAGCAGACTGCCCAAAAGGCCAAGATTGCTGGCTTCCGTCCAGGCAAAGTGCCAATGAGCGAAATCAAGCGCCGTTTCGGTGCTGATGCGCGCCAGGAAGCGATCGGCGACGTGATCCAGTCCTCCTTCTACGAAGCTGTGGTTGAGCAGAAGCTGAACCCGGCCGGTTCGCCGTCGATCGAGCCTAAGTCGCTCGAAGCTGGCAAGGACCTGGAATACGTAGCCGTATTCGAAGTGTTCCCAGAGTTCACCGTTGCCGGCTTCGAAGGCATCACCGTCGAGCGTCTGAGCGCTGACGTGGCTGACGCCGATCTGGACAAGATGCTGGACATCCTGCGCAAGCAGAACACCCGTTTCGAAGTGGCCGATCGCGCTGCCCAGAACGAAGACCAACTGAACATCGATTTCGTTGGCAAGGTTGACGGCGAAGTGTTCGCTGGCGGTTCCGCCAAGGGCACTCAGCTGGTGCTGGGTTCCGGCCGCATGATCCCAGGCTTCGAAGAAGGCTTGGTCGGTGCTAAAGCTGGCGAAGAGCGCGTTCTGAACCTGACCTTCCCAGAGGACTATCAGAACCTGGACCTGGCTGGCAAAACCGCCGAGTTCACCGTGACCGTCAACACCGTTTCCGAGCCAAAACTGCCAGAGCTGAACGAAGAGTTCTTCGCCCAGTTCGGTATCAAGGAAAGCGGCATCGACGGCTTCCGCACCGAAGTTCGCAAGAACATGGAGCGTGAACTGCGTCAGGCGATCAAATCCAAGGTCAAGAATCAGGTAATGGACGGTCTGCTGGCCACCAACCCGATCGAAGTGCCAAAGGCTCTGCTGTCCAACGAAGTTGACCGTCTGCGCGTGCAGGCTGTTCAGCAGTTCGGCGGCAACATCAAGCCTGACCAACTGCCGGCCGAGCTGTTCGAAGAACAAGCCAAGCGCCGCGTTGTGCTGGGTCTGATCGTGGCTGAAGTGGTCAAGCAATTCGACCTGAAGCCAGACGAAGCCCGCGTTCGCGAAATGATCCAGGAAATGGCTTCGGCTTACCAAGAGCCTGAGCAGGTTGTGTCCTGGTACTACAAGAACGAGCAGCAACTGAACGAAGTCCGTTCGGTTGTGCTGGAAGAACAAGTTGTGGATACTGTTCTGCAGAAAGCCAGTGTGACCGACAAATCGGTCTCTTACGAAGAAGCGGTCAAGCCGGTAGAAGCTCCAAAAGCCGACTGATTGTTTTTGCGTTAGAAGCACACACCATAAGCCAGCTTTCGAGCTGGCTTATGCGTATTCAAGACATAACTATTTGGGAGTGACTGCAGAGCATGTTCCGAAATTCGTATATTCAGCAGAACTCTGATATCCAGGCCGCCGGCGGCCTGGTCCCGATGGTTGTCGAGCAATCTGCTCGTGGCGAGCGCGCCTATGACATCTACTCGCGTCTGCTCAAGGAACGAGTGATCTTTCTGGTGGGTCCTGTAGAGGACTACATGGCCAACCTGATTTGCGCGCAATTGCTGTTCCTTGAAGCGGAAAACCCGGACAAGGACATCCATCTTTATATCAACTCCCCGGGCGGTTCGGTGACTGCGGGCATGTCGATCTACGACACCATGCAATTCATCAAGCCAAACGTGTCGACCACCTGCATCGGCCAGGCGTGCAGCATGGGCGCATTCCTGCTGACCGCAGGTGCTCCAGGCAAGCGCTTCTGCCTGCCGAACTCGCGTGTGATGATTCACCAGCCACTGGGCGGTTTCCAGGGCCAGGCGTCGGATATCGAAATCCACGCCAAGGAAATCCTCTTCATCCGCGAGCGTCTCAACACGCTGATGGCCAAGCACAGCGGTCGCACTCTGGAAGAAATCGAGCGCGATACCAACCGCGACAACTTCATGAGTGCAGAAGCTGCGAAGGAATATGGCTTGATCGACGAAGTGATCAACCAGCGTCCAGCTTAAAATAAGCAGCTCGAAATAGGCCTGGTCGGCTGGTCCGATCAGCGGCGGGCTTGAAAAAGCCCGCAATAGCCTTCATCTTGTGTTGCAAGCCTATCGGATTTGGATCGAACGAATGACTGACACCCGCAACGGCGAGGACAACGGCAAGCTGCTCTATTGCTCCTTCTGTGGCAAAAGCCAGCATGAAGTGCGCAAATTGATTGCCGGCCCCTCGGTCTTTATCTGCGACGAGTGCGTCGACCTGTGCAATGACATCATCCGTGAGGAGGTGCAGGAAGCACAGGCCGAAAGCAGCGCGCATAAATTGCCTTCGCCTAAAGAAATCAGCGGCATCCTTGACCAGTACGTAATCGGTCAGGAGCGTGCAAAGAAGGTTCTGGCGGTAGCGGTGTACAACCACTACAAGCGTCTGAACCAGCGTGACAAAAAGGCTGACGACGTCGAACTCGGCAAGAGCAACATCCTGCTGATCGGCCCGACAGGCTCCGGTAAAACCCTGCTGGCCGAAACTTTGGCCCGCTTGCTGAACGTTCCGTTCACCATCGCCGACGCAACCACCCTCACCGAGGCGGGTTATGTGGGTGAAGACGTCGAGAACATCATTCAGAAGCTGCTGCAGAAGTGCGATTACGACGTGGAAAAGGCCCAGATGGGCATTGTCTACATCGATGAAATCGACAAGATTTCGCGCAAGTCCGACAACCCGTCGATCACCCGGGACGTTTCCGGTGAAGGCGTGCAGCAGGCCTTGCTCAAGTTGATCGAAGGCACGGTCGCTTCCGTTCCGCCGCAAGGTGGTCGCAAGCATCCGCAGCAGGAGTTCCTGCAGGTCGACACCCGTAACATCCTGTTCATCTGCGGTGGTGCGTTCTCCGGTCTGGAGAAAGTGATTCAAAACCGTTCCACCAAAGGTGGCATCGGTTTCAACGCAGAAGTACGCAGCAAGGAAGAAGGCAAGAAAGTCGGTGAATCCCTGCGTGAAGTCGAGCCTGACGATCTGGTCAAGTTCGGTCTGATCCCGGAATTCGTCGGTCGTCTGCCGGTCCTCGCAACGCTGGACGAGCTGGATGAGGCTGCGTTGATGCAGATTCTCACCGAGCCGAAAAATGCCCTGACCAAACAGTACGCCAAGCTGTTCGAGATGGAAGGCGTGGATCTGGAATTCCGTTCCGACGCGCTGAAATCGGTCGCCAAACGTGCCCTGGAACGTAAAACCGGTGCCCGTGGCCTGCGTTCGATTCTCGAAGGTGTGCTGCTCGACACGATGTATGAAATCCCCTCGCAGTCCGAGGTGAGCAAAGTCGTGATCGATGAAAGCGTGATCGAAGGCAAGTCCAAGCCACTGTATATCTACGAAAACAGTGAGCCGGCTGCCAAGGCAGCGCCGGACGCCTAAGCGTCCAGTCTGCTGGAATAAAGAAGGGGCCTTCGGGCCTCTTTTTTTTTAAGAAATTTTAACGTCCTCATAGCGCTTGTTTTTTTTGGAAGCAGCCCCCATCTTGGTTTCAAGCTTAATTCCATCTGATTACGGCCATATGGCCGCCGTAGAGGCGAAATCATGAAGACCACCATCGAATTGCCTCTCCTGCCATTGCGTGATGTCGTTGTGTATCCGCACATGGTTATCCCGCTGTTCGTGGGGCGCGAGAAATCCATCGAAGCCCTCGAGGCCGCGATGACGGGCGACAAGCAGATCCTGCTGCTGGCCCAGAGAAACCCGGCTGACGACGATCCCGGAGAAGACGCTCTGTATCGCGTTGGCACCATTGCCACCGTTCTGCAGCTGCTCAAGCTGCCTGACGGCACCGTCAAGGTTCTGGTCGAGGGCGAGCAGCGTGGCGCTGTCGAGCGTTTCAGCGAAGTCGACGGCCATTGCCGCGCCGAAGTGTCGCTGATTGATGAAGTCGACGCCGCTGAGCGCGAGTCCGAAGTCTTCGTGCGCACGCTGCTGTCGCAGTTCGAACAATATGTTCAGTTGGGCAAGAAAGTCCCGGCTGAAGTCCTGTCGTCGCTCAACAGCATCGATGAGCCTGGCCGTCTGGTAGACACCATGGCCGCGCACATGGCGCTGAAGATCGAGCAGAAGCAGGAAATCCTCGAAATCATCGAGCTGCCGGCACGTGTCGAGCACGTCCTGGCCTTGCTGGATGCTGAAATCGATCTGCTGCAGGTCGAAAAACGCATCCGTGGCCGCGTCAAGAAGCAAATGGAGCGCAGTCAGCGCGAGTACTACCTGAATGAGCAGATGAAGGCCATTCAGAAAGAGCTCGGCGACAGCGACGAAGGCCACAACGAAATCGAAGACCTGAAAAAGCGAATCGATGCCGCTGGCCTGCCGAAAGACGCGCTGGCCAAGGCCACTGCCGAGCTGAACAAACTCAAGCAGATGTCGCCGATGTCGGCCGAAGCCACCGTTGTGCGTTCCTACATCGACTGGCTGGTGCAGGTGCCGTGGAAGGCTCAGAGCAAGGTGCGTCTGGACCTGGCCCGTGCCGAAGACATTCTCGATGCCGATCACTACGGCCTCGAAGAGGTCAAGGAGCGCATCCTTGAATACCTCGCTGTGCAGAAGCGCGTGAAGAAGATTCGTGGCCCGGTGTTGTGCCTGGTCGGTCCTCCGGGTGTGGGTAAAACCTCGCTGGCGGAGTCGATTGCCCATGCCACCAACCGCAAATTTGTGCGCATGGCCCTCGGTGGCGTGCGGGACGAAGCGGAAATCCGTGGGCACCGTCGGACTTACATCGGTTCGATGCCAGGAAGATTGATTCAAAAGATGACAAAGGTGGGCGTCCGCAACCCGCTGTTCCTGCTCGATGAAATCGACAAGATGGGCAGCGACATGCGTGGCGATCCGGCGTCGGCGTTGCTGGAAGTGCTCGATCCGGAGCAGAACCACAACTTCAACGATCACTATCTGGAAGTCGATTACGACCTGTCGGATGTGATGTTCCTGTGCACCTCGAACTCGATGAACATTCCGCCGGCGCTGCTCGACCGGATGGAAGTGATCCGTCTGCCGGGCTACACCGAAGACGAAAAGATCAACATCGCCGTCAAGTACCTGTCGCCAAAGCAGATTGCAGCCAACGGCCTGAAGAAAGGCGAGCTGGAATTCGACGAGGAAGCGATCCGCGACATCATCCGTTACTACACCCGTGAAGCCGGTGTGCGTGGCCTCGAGCGGCAGATTGCCAAGGTCTGCCGCAAGGCAGTGAAAGAGCATGCACTGGAAAAACGCTTCTCGGTGAAAGTGACAGCTGATCTGCTGGAACACTTCCTCGGTGTCCGCAAATTCCGCTACGGTCTGGCCGAGCAACAGGATCAGATCGGTCAGGTGACCGGCCTGGCCTGGACTCAGGTCGGCGGCGAACTGCTGACCATCGAAGCCGCTGTCGTACCGGGTAAAGGGCAACTGATCAAGACCGGTTCGCTGGGTGACGTAATGGTCGAATCGATCACTGCGGCCCTGACCGTGGTGCGCAGCCGTGCCAAGAGCCTGGGCATTCCCCTGGACTTCCACGAGAAGCGCGACACCCACATCCACATGCCGGAAGGAGCTACGCCGAAAGACGGCCCGAGCGCCGGTGTAGGCATGTGTACTGCGCTGGTGTCGGCTTTGACGGGTATTCCTGTGCGTGCCGACGTCGCCATGACCGGCGAGATCACCCTGCGTGGTCAAGTCCTCGCCATTGGCGGTCTGAAGGAAAAACTGCTGGCCGCTCACCGTGGCGGAATCAAGACAGTGATTATTCCGGAAGAGAACGTGCGCGATCTGAAGGAGATTCCTGACAATATCAAGCAGGATCTGCAGATCAAACCGGTTAAATGGATTGACGAGGTCCTGCAAATTGCGCTGCAATACGCGCCGGAGCCCTTGCCGGATGTGGCTCCGGAGATAGTTGCCAAGGACGAAAAACGTGAGTCTGACTCTAAGGAAAGAATTAGCACGCATTAATACGCTTTTGCCTGGGGGGCTTCCTTGACAGCTTTTTAGAGCCCTTGTTATAAAGCGGCTCTTAAGTGTCTGTAGGCCATTCAGCACTCGTTTTTGCTTTCACCAAAAAACTTAGAATCATACTCAAATAGATATAAGGGGACTTAGAGTGAACAAGTCGGAACTGATTGATGCTATCGCTGCATCCGCTGATATCCCGAAAGCTGCTGCTGGCCGTGCGCTGGACGCTGTAATCGAATCCGTCACTGGCGCTCTCAAGGCTGGCGACTCCGTAGTTCTGGTTGGTTTCGGTACTTTCTCCGTAACTGATCGTCCAGCTCGCGTTGGTCGTAACCCACAGACCGGCAAGACTCTGGAAATCGCTGCTGCCAAAAAGCCAGGTTTCAAAGCCGGTAAAGCCCTGAAAGAAGCCGTCAACTAAGTTTGATTCAGGTTTTTACCCATCCGGGTCGGGGTCATGCCTGACTTGGCAGCGGAGCGGTAGAGCAGGCGGTTTGGAATAATTGCCTGCTACACCGGGATCGAGGGTTCGAGCCCTGTCCGCTCCGCCAGTTACGAGAAGGCGCATCCTCGGATGCGCCTTTCTTCTATCCGGATTCTACCCACGCTCCACGGTTGCCTAATTTTTGAAGTTCAACCGTTTCTGGGGGACGCATGCTGCAGAATATCAGGGACAATTCACAAGGCTGGATTGCCAAGACCATTATCGGGGTCATCGTTGCACTGATGGCTCTGACCGGTTTCGACGCCATTTTCAAGGCCACGACTCACACCAACGAGGCGGCCAAGGTCAATGGTGAAGAAATCAGCCAGAACGAGCTGAGCCAGGCCGTTGACATGCAACGCCGTCAGCTGATGCAACAGCTGGGCAAGGACTTCGATGCTTCCTTGCTCGACGAAAAAATGCTGCGCGAGTCGGCCCTCAAGGGTCTGATCGATCGCAAGCTGCTGCTGCAAGGCGCAGAAAAATCGAAGTTCGCTTTCTCCGAAGCGGCGCTGGACCAAGTGATCCTGCAAACACCTGAATTCCAGGTTGACGGCAAGTTCAGTTCCGACCGTTTCGACCAGGTGATCCGTCAGTTGGGCTACAGCCGCATGCAATTCCGCCAGATGCTGGCTCAGGAAATGCTGATCGGCCAACTGCGCGCCGGTGTGGCGGGCAGCGGTTTCGTGACTGACGCTCAAGTACTGGCCTTCGCCCGTCTGGAAAAACAGACCCGTGACTTCGCCTCGCTGAGCATCAAGGCTGACCCGGCGGCAGTGAAGCTGACCGACGATGAGGTCAAGGCTTACTACGACGAACATGCCAAGGAATTCATGACCCCGGATCAGGTGGTCATCGATTACCTCGAGCTGAAGAAGGCTTCTTTCTTCGACCAGGTCGCCGTCAAGGACGAAGACCTGCAGGCGGCGTATCAGAAAGAGATCGCCAACCTGTCGGAACAGCGTCGAGCGGCGCATATTCTGATCGAAGTGAATGACAAGACCACCGAGGCTCAGGCCAAGGCGAAGATCGAAGACATTCAGGCACGCCTGGCCAAGGGTGAGAAGTTCGAAGCGCTGGCCAAGGAGTTCTCGCAGGATCCGGGGTCGGCCAACAATGGCGGCGACCTGGGTTATGCCGGTCCTGGCGTTTACGATCCGGCTTTCGAAAAAGCCCTGTATTCGTTGAACAAGGATCAAGTGTCCGAGCCGGTTCGCACCGACTTCGGTTTCCACCTGATCAAGCTGCTGGGCGTCGAAGCACCGGAAGTTCCGACTTTCGCCAGCCTGAAAGACAAGTTGACCCGCGAGCTGAAAACCCAGCAGGTCGAGCAACGTTTCGTCGAGGCGACCAAACAACTGGAAGACTCTTCGTTCGAATCGTCTGACCTGGCTCAGCCGGCGCAGGATCTGAAACTGACCGTGCACACCTCCAAGCCGTTCGGCCGTGAAGGTGGCGAAGGTGTTGCAGCCAACCGCGCCGTGGTGACTGCAGCGTTCAGCACCGAAGTACTGGAAGAGGGTGCCAACAGCACCGCCATCGAGCTGGATCCGGAAACCGTGATCGTGCTGCGCGCCAAGGAGCACCTCAAGCCTGCGCAACTGCCGCTGGAAGCCGTGGCGACTGCCATTCGCACTCAGTTGGCCAAAGAGCACGCCAGCGCTGCTGCCAAGACCAAGGCCGAGCAACTGATCGCCGGTCTGCGTGATGGCAAGACCCCGCTGGACAAGGCCATCGACGGTCAGAACTGGAAAGTGACCCAGGCGGCCACCCGCGCCCAGGAAGGTGTTGATCCAGCCGTGCTGCAAGCACTGTTCCGCATGCCGAAACCGGCAGGCAAGGACAAGCCGACTTTCAGCAGCGTGACACTGCCTGATGGCAGCCTGACCATCGTGCGCCTGAACGCTGTGAACGAAGCCGCTGCGCCGACCGATGAAGAGAAAGCGCAATACCGTCGCTTCCTCGCCTCGCGTGAAGGCCAGCAGGACTTCGCGGCGTACCGCAAGCAGCTGGAAAGCGAAGCGGACATCAAGCGTTTCTGATGCCTGACTGAGCGACAAAAAATGAGCCCCGGATGAACATTCTGGGCTTTTTTTTGCCTATCAATCACTGGGTGACAGGATTTTCATCGACCATTGGCCGGTTTGCCTTTTTCCCTGCACCCATGACCGGTAGAGTTGTAACTGTTTTAAGACACTAATCCGTACGCCGCGGGGCAGCGATATGTTGCACAATACGCCCCGGACCGTTTTTCCCTCAGGATGTTTAATGTTGAATTCTATTCCCGTGCGTTTCATCGGGTTGGCGTTGTTGCTGACCGCCGCTGCCGGCTGCTCCAAGGACAAGCCTATCTACGAGCATGAGAACTTCGACGACTCCGGCACCTTTTCGCGCAATTACCCGGTCACCGACACCGCCAGTTGCGAAGCGGCTCGCCGGGCGTTGCTCAGCCAAGGCTACATCATCACCAGCAGCGACCCGAAACTGGTCAGCGGACACAAGAGTTTCCAGCAAACCGGTGAAACCCACCTGGAGATCAGCTTCAACGTCGTGTGTGCCGATGATGGTAGCGCTGGCCACCACGCCACGGTATTCGCCAACGCCTTGCAGGATCGCTACGCGCTGAAGAAGACCAACAACTCGGCCAGCCTGGGGGTTGGCGTGCTGGGCTCGGTGTCGATGCCGATCGGCTCCTCTGACGACTCGATGGTCAAGGTGGCCAGCGAAACCGTGTCCTCGCAGAAATTCTACGAGCGCTTCTTCACCCTGGTGGAGCTGTTCCTGCCGGCGGATGCGAAGAAAGCTGCGCACATCACCGAGAAGCCGAAGGCCGATCTGGGCGTGCCGGAACCCAAGGCAGCGCCGGCCGCATTGGCTCCGACGCCAGCGGCTGAACCGACTCCGGCCCCAGCCCCAGCCCCGGCCGCCGCACCTGCTGCGACACCGGCCCCCGCAGAGCCGGCTCCGGTCAGTTCAGAGCCGGTCGTTCCACCGGCTGAAGCAGCACCGATCACCCCGGCACCAGGTTCGGAGCTGGTTCCAGCAGCAGCGCCGGCAACGGAAGTCATCACGCCTCCGGCCAATCCGACGGATCTGCCGCCGCCGTCCGAGCCGATTCCGGCAATGCCAACCGGGCATTGATCGGTTGCGGGAGCGACGCAACGTCGCTCCCGCTTCGATTTCTGTGTGATCTGAAATGTCGGTTCACACATTCTGAAAATATCCCCGCGATAAATCCCTGACCGCCTGCTACGTTTATTTCATGAAGGCTGCGTTTCATTTTTCCTTCATACGGGCACTTTATGCTCGAGGCACTGGTCATTTGCTCCAGGCCATTTCAGCAAAGCAGTTAGGGGGATTACACGATGGATGACTATCAAGAAGAACTGCTCGAATTCCAGGCCTACGAACTGGATTCACCGGAGCCTGCGGAAGACGCCACCGAGCTCTGAGGCTTCAACCGGTCTTGCGGTGACTGCGGCGAAACTCGCCCGGCGTCTGGCCGTTCCAGCGCTTGAAGGCGCGCTGGAAAGCTTCGGCCGAGGCGAAACCCAGCAGGTAGGCGATTTCACCGAACGCCAGTTCAGTGTCACGGATGTAGGTCATCGCCAGATCACGGCGAGTGTCGTTGAGGATCGCGCGAAACTGCGTGCCTTCTTCGGCCAGTTTTCGCCGTAACGTCCAGGTCGGCAGCTTCAGGCGCGCCGCCACTTCTTCCAGGTCGGGTTCACGACCCCCATTGAGCAACGGTCCGAGCAATTGCGTGATGCGTTCGCGCAGGCTGCGGGTTCGCGTCAATTGTTCCAGTTCCCGTTCACACAGTTGCAGCAGATGCTTCCAGGTGCTGGGGCAATGCTCCGGGTTGCGTGCGGCCAGGCTGGTGAGGCTCAGACGCAGCTGATTGTGCTCGGCGCCGAACTGGATCGGGCAGTCGCCGAGTACGGCGTAGGCGTCGCGATAATCCGGGGTGTCGAATTCGATTTCGATCCGTTCGGCGCGCAGCGGTTCGGGGCTGACGCTGGACAACTGATGCAGCCAGCCGGCGATGATCGAATCCACCACAAAGCGGTTGTAGGCGTTGTACGGGCTGATTGAGTAGAAGCGCAGCCAGGCTCCGCTGGCATCCTCGTGGAAACTCGACTGGCCGCGATAATTGGAACCGTACAACGGTTCGAAGCGAGTCAGGCAGCGGGCGGCTTCGCGCACGGTCGGTGCCTGCGCTGCGGTGACGCCGGCCAATCCCGCCTGGCTCAGGCGACTGAGCTGGCCCATGCGCAAACCGAGTGCCGGATCGCCGGTCAACTGGATCGCGCCATGGCCCAGGCGCATGTAGCGCGGGATCGACAGGCGTGCGCCGGCCTCGGCCAGTCGTGCTGCGTCGAGGCCGTATTGTTCGAGCAGCGGTTGCGGGTCGGCGTCATGGCCGCGCACGGCATCGGCCAGGCTATGGACGAAGCCTACTGACAGATCCCCGAGGCGCATCGGCAGCGGCTTCATGGTTTACAACCAGAGGTTCAGCAAGCGCGCGCCACGGGCTTCACCGTCGGCGAACTGCTGGCCGTTGCTGCTGAGGAAGCTCTGCCCGGAGCTTGGCTTGTCCCAGAACTGTCCGCGCAGGAACACGCTCATGCCGGCAATCGCCCGGCTGCCCGGTGGTTGTGCCGTCAGGGTCAAGCGGTGCCAGGCCTGGCCTTCGCTGACCTCTCCCGGTTTGAGGCTGACCGAGTCTGGCGCGTTCAAGCCTCTGTAGCCCTGCCAGGGCAGATCCCACACGCCATGACCGATGACGAACGCGGGCACCGCAATCAGTTGCGCGCCTTGCTCGTCGAGTCTGCGATAGTTGTCCGGGTACCAGCTGTCGTTGCCGATCAGCACGCCGAGGCGCCCGGCCGGAGTTTCGATCACATTGATCCGGGAGACATCGTTGGAGGGTGTCGTGTCATCCTGATCGAAGATCGGGCGCATCTGCCGCTGTGGCTGACCGAGCGGGGCGCCGTCACGACCGAACACCACGCTGGTGTTGTACAGCGCGCCACTGCCGACCTTGAGCCGGCCGTCGATGATGTTCGGTTCCGGCAGCACGATCGAGCCGGCCACCAGGGTGATGTGGAATTCCTTGGCCAGACCGCCGAACAGCAGCTGATAGTCCTTGGCCATGTCTCGGGATTTCATCCGCAAGTGGGCGTCATCCAGACGGCTGCTGCCCCTGGCGGTGAGCCAGGCGCGGGCGAATTGCAACGGGTTGCTGGCGGCCAGCCAGTTCATCGCTTCGGCGAGGGTGGGGGCCTGGTACAGCTCGTCTTTCTCGCCGCTGATCATCAGCCAGGTGCCAACATGCTCGGGCAGCACCACGATGGTTTTTTCATTGAGCAAACCCTGATCCTGAGCCTGCTGCAAATATGCGGCGAGCTTGCGGTGCAGGCGTTCGGAGCTTTGATAGTCGGTCGGGAACAGTTCCGGCTGAATCCCCAGCAGGTTGCCACGGTCGGCTCGGGTGCCTTGATCGACCGCCAGTTTGATCCGCAGGTCCGACAGGTAATGACCGGCCGGGCGGTCAGCCGCCCACATGGCGTAGAAGGTAAGCGCGGCGACAAGCGCCATGGAAAAGGTCAGGTACAAAAGTTTGCGCATGAAATCCAACAACAGCCGGGTACAGGGTGTGCGACTAGGGTAGGGCCCATGCCTGCGCTTGCCAAGGGGCGCTGCGCATTTGGATCAATAACTTGTCAGTTACGGTCATTGAGTGACAGCGATGCGACTCTTAGTCTGTCGAACATGACTGACGGGGGACGCAGAGCTCCCGCATTTTCCGTGATCGCTCGCTGTGGAGTTACCGATGACCGCCACTTACCCGCACCTGCTGGCCCCGCTGGACCTGGGATTCACCACGTTGCGCAACCGCACCCTGATGGGCTCGATGCACACCGGCCTTGAAGAGAAGCCGGGTGGTTTCGAACGCATGGCGGCGTACTTCGCCGAACGTGCCCGTGGCGGCGTTGGCCTTATGGTGACCGGCGGTATCGGCCCGAACGACGAGGGCGGCGTGTACTCCGGTGCAGCCAAGCTGACCACCGAGGAAGAAGCGCTCAAGCACCGCATCGTCACCCGTGCCGTGCACGAGGCGGGCGGCAAGATCTGTATGCAGATCCTCCACGCCGGCCGTTATGCCTATAGTCCGAAACAGGTGGCCCCAAGCGCAATCCAGGCGCCGATCAACCCGTTCAAGCCCAAAGAGCTGGACGAGGAAGGTATCGAGAAACAGATCAGCGATTTCGTCACCTGCTCGGTACTGGCCCAGACCGCCGAGTACGACGGCGTGGAAATCATGGGTTCCGAAGGCTACTTCATCAACCAGTTCCTCGCGGCCCACACCAACCACCGTACCGACCGCTGGGGCGGCAGCTACGAAAACCGCATGCGCCTGCCGGTGGAAATCGTTCGCCGGGTGCGTGAAGCGGTCGGCCCGAACTTCATCATCATCTTCCGTCTGTCGATGCTCGACCTGGTGGAAGGCGGCAGCACCTGGGAAGAAATCGTCACCCTGGCCAAAGCCATCGAGCAGGCCGGTGCGACCATCATCAACACCGGCATCGGCTGGCACGAAGCGCGGATCCCGACCATCGCCACCAAAGTGCCGCGTGCGGCGTTCAGCAAGGTCACGGCCAAGCTGCGTGGCTCGGTTAATATTCCGCTGATCACCACCAACCGCATCAACACCCCGGAAGTTGCCGAGCAGATCCTCGCCGAAGGCGATGCTGACATGGTGTCGATGGCGCGGCCGTTCCTCGCCGACCCGGACTTCGTCAACAAGGCCGCCGAAGGCCGCGCCGACGAAATCAACACCTGCATCGGCTGCAACCAGGCCTGTCTCGATCACACCTTCGGCGGCAAACTCACCAGTTGCCTGGTCAACCCGCGTGCCTGCCACGAGACCGAGCTCAATTACCTGCCGGTCAAGCAGATCAAGAAGATTGCCGTGGTCGGTGCCGGCCCTGCCGGTCTGTCTGCCGCCATTGTTGCCGCTGAGCGCGGGCATCAGGTGACGCTGTTCGATTCGGCCAGTGAAATCGGCGGTCAGTTCAACGTCGCCAAGCGTGTGCCGGGCAAGGAAGAGTTCTACGAAACCCTGCGCTACTTCAAACGCAAATTGCAGACCACCAACGTCGAGGTGTGCTTGAACACCCGCGTCGACGTGGCAAAACTGGTCGAGGGTGGTTACGACGAAGTCATTCTTGCTACCGGCATTGCGCCGCGCCTGCCGGCGATTCCGGGTGTCGAGAACGCCAAGGTGTTGAGCTATCTGGATGTGCTGCTCGAGCGCAAACCGGTCGGTAAACGGGTGGCGGTGATCGGCGCCGGCGGTATCGGTTTCGACGTGTCGGAATTCCTCGTCCATGAAGGTGTGGCCACCAGTCAGGATCGCGCTGCGTTCTGGAAAGAGTGGGGCATCGACACCCACCTCGAGGCCCGTGGTGGTGTGGCCGGGATCAAGGCTGCACCGCATGCACCGGCCCGTGACGTGTTCCTGCTGCAACGCAAGAAGTCCAAGGTCGGCGACGGTCTGGGCAAGACCACCGGCTGGATTCACCGCACCGGTCTGAAGAACAAGCAGGTGCAGATGCTCAACAGCGTCGAGTACCTGAAGATCGACGACGAAGGCTTGCATATCCGCATCGGTGAAACCGGCGAGCCGCAAGTGCTGCCGGTGGACAACATCGTCATCTGCGCTGGCCAGGATCCGCTGCGCGAGCTGCAAGAAGGGCTGGTGGCAGCCGGGCAGAACGTGCACCTGATCGGCGGCGCCGATGTGGCGGCCGAGCTGGATGCCAAGCGTGCGATCAATCAGGGTTCGCGTCTGGCCGCCGAGCTCTGATCCACCCTAGAATGCCGGCTCTTTGCACAGAGCCGGCCTTCATGTTTCTGCCTCCCACCGACTGGCTGGCCCCAGCCCCCCTCGAACCCCTTCATCTGGACTGGCTCACTGCCGCCGGCATTGAAGTCGCGATTCTGCGTCTGGACCGGATCGACCCGCTGATCAGCGGCAACAAGTGGTTCAAACTCGTCGAACATCTCAAAGCCGCTGATCGTGCGGGCGCCGAAGGCATCATCAGCCTGGGCGGTGCGCACTCCAATCATCTGCATGCACTGGCTGCGGCGGGCAAGCGCTTGGGATTCGCAACGGTCGGTTTGCTTCGCGGGCATCCGCAGGACACGCCGACGGTCAGGGATCTGCAGGGCTTCGGCATGCAGCTGCACTGGCTCGGTTTTGGTGGTTATCGGGCGCGGCACGAGCCGGGATTCTGGCAGCCGTGGCTGGCGCAATATCCGACGCTGCATCCGGTGCCCGAAGGTGGCGGGGGATTACCGGGTGCGCTGGGTTGCGCATCACTCAAGGATCAGGTCAGTGAGCAAATGGGCAAGCTCGGCTGGGACGACCATGACGGTTGGTGGCTGGCGTGTGGCACTGGCACCACGCTCGCGGGACTGGTTCTGGCGGAGGCGGGTACACACCCGGTGTATGGCGCCATGGCCGTACCCGACGATCACGGCGTCGCGGCCAACGTCGAGGCGATTGTCGGTGACATCGCAGGCTACGAACTGATCGACGCCAGCCGTGGCGGTTTCGCCAAAGTCGATGCGCCGTTGCTTGAGTTCATCGCACAGACTGAACTGGCCAGCGGCATTCCCCTCGAACCGCTGTACACCGGCAAGGCCTTGCTGGCGCTCAAACAGCAGATCGAGGCGGGCCGCTTTGCCCGTGGAACGCGACTGATCTTCATCCACACCGGCGGCTTGCAGGGCCGGCGTGGATTCGATGGCTAAACCTGGTTGCGCTTGGGCATCATCCGCAGCAGTGTGTTATCGCCCACCACATAATGGTGATACAGCCCCGCCAGAGCATGCAGGCCGATCAGCCAGTAGCCGATGTTGCCGATCAACACGTGCCAGTGTTCAACCTGCTTGGCGAAGGCTTTGTCCTCCTGCACCAGCAACGGCAGGTCGAAACCGTAGAACATCACTTGATGACCTTCGGCGCTGGTAATCAGCCAGCCAAGGATCGGCATGCTGATCATGAACAGGTACAGCGCCCAGTGCATCAGTCGGGCCAGTGCGGTCTGCCATTGCGGTGAAGCCGGGAAGATTTTCGGTGCCGGGCCGATGCTGCGGGCCAGCAGGCGAAACCACACCAGCACGAACACGGTCAGGCCGAGCATGTAATGCGCTTCACGGATCAGCGAGCGGCCACCACTGCCCTTGGGAAAGATGCCTCGCAATTCCATGCTGGCATACACCAGCACCAACAACACCAGCATCAACCAGTGCAACAGGACTGACACGGTGCTGTAGCGTGATTCGGAACTTGTCCACGGCATACGGTATTTCCTCACGGATCAGGGTCGAAACGTGCCGTTCTTGAGCGACGGCATGCTTTAACTGTAATCCGCTTTGGCCGATTTGCGCGTGTCTAAAAACTCTTTCATTGCGCGAAATCAGGGGTTTGCCCATAAAAAAACGCCAGTGTCGCGCAGACACTGGCGTTTCTGTTTGCCGCAGGCTGCGTTATCAGCTGCTTTGCGGCATTTCACCGTTGGCCAGACGCTTGTTGATGTCGGCGATCACTTCCGGCAGATCGGTGATGGTGTCGATCATGTAGTGCGGACGCGAACCTTCGAACAGCGCGTGAATGCGCTTGCGTTCGCTGGCCAGCGCGTCGCTGCCCAGTGCGCGGTAGCCTTCGTAATCCAGGCCCAAAGCGTTGCCGGAGCAGATCAGCGCCACGGTCCACATCCCGGCACGACGACCTTCAAGAATCCCCGGCACGGTGTCGTCGATCTTCACGCAGGCGGCGACATCGTCGATGCCCAGCGCAATCACGTTGGCCAGCGCTTGAGCAGGCCATGGGCGGCCGTTCGGCACTTCGTCGGTGGCCACGACGTGGTCGGCGATGTAGCCGTTGCTGGCGGCCAGTTCCACGACCTTGTCCATCACTTGCTTCGGATAGCCCGAGCAGGAACCGATCTTGATCCCTTGCTGGCGCAGGTTGGTGATGGTCTCCAGTGCGCCGGGAATCAGCGCCGAGTGCTCGGCGATTTTCTCGATCTGCAGCGGCATGAAACGGTTGTAGATCGCGGTGACGTCGTCATCGGTCGGGGTACGGCCGAACGCCTTGCGATAGCGCTCGGCAACCTGCGGCTGGTCGCACAGGGTGCGGATGTGATCCCACTTGCCCATGCCCATCGGGCCGCGAGCTTCGTCGATGGAGACCTGGACGTCGAATTCGGCGAAGGCTTCGACGAAGATCTGGGTCGGTGCAAAAGAGCCGAAATCGACCACGGTGCCGGCCCAGTCGAGGATGGCGGCTTGCAGTTTGCTTGGGTTGTTGTAGTTCATGGCAATCAAATTCCTGAGTGGGCAATGCAATTCAAATGGGGGAGCGGGCCGGATGAATCAGATGTCGAGCACTTCCATCTCGCGCAGCACTTCACCCACTGCCGAGACGGCTTCACGCATCTGCGCCGGGGTGACGTGGCCGATGCAGCCGACGCGGAAGGTTTCGACCTGGGTCAGCTTGCCGGGGTAGAGGATGTATCCCTTGGCCTTGACCCGTTCGTAGAAGTCCTTGAACTGGTAGCGCGGATCCTTTGGTGCATGGAACGTGGCGATGATCGGTGCCTGGATGGCGGCGGGCAGGAAGCTGCGCAAGCCGAGTTTGCCCATCTCTTCCATCAGCGCCTGGCAGTTGGCGGCGTAACGCGCATGCCGTGCCGGCAAGCCACCTTCCTCGTTGTATTGCAGCAGCGCTTCGTGCAGCGCCGCGACCACGTGGGTTGGCGGGGTGAAGCGCCATTGGCCGGTCTTCTTCATGTAGCTGTGCTGGTCGAACAGGTCCATCGCCAGCGAATGGGAGTTGCCGGCGGCAGCGGCCAGGGATTCCTTGCGGGCAAACACGAAGCCCATGCCCGGCACGCCTTCCAGGCATTTGCCGGAAGCGGCGATCAGTGCATCGAACGGGACTTTTTGCGCATCCACCGGCAAGGCGCCGAACGAGCTCATGGCATCAATGATCAGGCGTTTGCCGTGTTGCTCGACGACCTGAGCGATCTCCGGCAGTGGATTGAGGATGCCGGTGCTGGTTTCGCAGTGGATCAGCGCGACGTGGGTGATGTCGCTGTCGGCGCGCAGCAGGCGGTCGACGTCGGCGGCGGTGGTTGGTTCGTCTTCAGCGGTTTCAAAGGTGCTGAACGAGCGGCCGAGCACTTCGCAGATTTTCGCCAGACGCTTGCCGTAGGCGCCGTTGATCAGCACCAGCACCTTGCCGTCGCGGGGGACGAGGGTGCCGATCGCGGCTTCGACGGCGAAGGTGCCGCTGCCCTGCAAAGGCACACAGTGGTGGCTGTCGGCGCCGTTGAGGATGGCCAGCAGTTGCTCGCACAGGCTGGCGGTCAATTGGTTGAAGCGATCATCCCATGAACCCCAGTCGACCATCATCGCCTGGCGGGTGCGGGCCGAGGTGGTCAACGGGCCGGGAGTGAGCAGGATGGGTGCGGCAGTACTCATTCGTGTGTCCTCGCGATAGCGCTGTGGGATGAAGCTACGGGGCATACGTTGCAATTCGGCGGATCATCAATCAAATTGTTTGTTGTTATGCCAGCCATCAGTGAGGGTTATTCATGAACCTGTTCCAGCTCCGCGCCTTCGACGCCGTGGCCCGGGAAGGCAGCTTCACCCGTGCCGCCGCACGCCTGTTCATCAGCCAGCCGGCGGTCACCGGGCACATCAAGGCGCTGGAGGAGCATTACCAGATCACGCTGTTGCGACGGACGGCACGCCGGGTCGAGCTGACCGAGGAGGGCACCAAACTGGCGGCGATCACCCGGGCGATGTTCGGCATGGCCGAAGAGGCCCAGGCGCTGCTTGAAGCCAACCGGCAGTTGCTCACCGGGCGACTTGAGGTGGCGGCGGACGGTCCGCACATGGTCATGCCGATGCTCGCCAGCCTGCGGGCACGGTACCCCGGGATCACGGTGAACCTGCGGTTGGGCAACGCTCAGGAAACGTTGGCGGCGTTGTTGTCCGAACATGCGGACGTGGCGGTGCTGACCGAAGTCGAGCCGCGCAAGGGCCTGCACCTGCAAGCGCTGAGCGAATCGCGGATCTGCGCACTGGTGCCGGCCGGGCATCCGTGGGCGAAGCGCAGTGGCGAAGTCAGGCTCAAGGAGCTGGATCAGGTGATCATGGTCTTGCGCGAGCCGAGTTCGATTACCCGACGCACCTTCGATCAGGCCTGTGCGCAGGCGTCGGTCAATCCACGGGTGTTGCTGGAACTCGACAGCCGCGAGGCGGTGACGGAAGCGGTGGCGGCTGAGTTGGGGGTTGGCGTGGTGTCATCGGTAGAAGTCAGCCATGACCCGCGGGTGGTGGCGATTCCGATTGCCGGCGAGGGGCTGGTCAATCGGCACATGATCGGCTGCGTGGAGCGGCGGCGGGAGTTGCGCTTGATTCAGGCGTTTTTCGGATTGGCGCCGGTCTGAACAAGACTCTCGTGCACCATCTCGAGAAACGTCGCCACCACCCGACGCGAACTCTGCTCCCGCAGGCACACCAATGTCTCGGTCAAGCGCCGGGTGCAATCGGTGATCGGCAGCGCACAAACCCGTGAGTCCGCACCAAACTCAGCCGCCGACACCACGCCCACGCCAATCCCCACGACCACCGCTTCCCGCGCAGCTTCCCGGCCTTCGACCTGGATCGCCGGGCGGATGCGGAATCCGGCGCGGGCCATTTCTTCTTCCAGGGTCTGGCGGGTAACCGAGCCGTGTTCGCGCAGCACCAGCGGCGTGTCGTCGAGATCTTCCAGGCAGATCGATTCACGCTCGGCCCACGGATGATGGCGCGAGACGAATGCCACCATCGGATCGTTGCGCAGCGGCACGCACAGCAGGCGTTCATCGCTGACATCGCGCCCGAGCAGCGCCAGATCGGCTTGATAGTTGAACAGGCGAAACAGCGATTCATCGGTGTTGCCGGTTTCGATCTTCACGCTGATCCCTGGGTAGCGCTCGCAGAACCGGGCGATCTGCGGCAACACATGTACCGGCGCATCCACGGCCAGAATCAGGCTGCCGGTCTGCAGGGCCTGGGATTCCTGCAACAACTCCTGGGCTTCGGCCTCGACCACGAACAGGCGCTGGGTGATTGCCAGGAGGCGTTCGCCCAGATCCGTCAGGCGCACCGAGCGTTTGTTGCGATGGAACAGCAACACGCCGAAGCGTTCTTCCAACTTGCGCACTTGATCGGAAATCGCCGGTTGCGTCAGATAAAGCCGCTCGGCGGCCTTGGTGAAGCTTCCGTGCACGGCCACGGCGTGAAAGGCTTTGAGCTGGGCGTGGGAAACAGACATCGCAGACTCCATTAACAAGCTGAGCTTATGTGTGAAATACGATAAATCGATTTTATTTATTAAACAGTAATTGCTTTGATCGGCTCACGCCAACGCTGACTGCCCGGTCGGGCAGCGACGCTGGCCATGAGCCTGTGCGTGCAACACCAGGACTCATCTGACCGGTATCGCCGAAGGGACGGGGTGATATCGCAGTGCTCAACAATAAAAAACACAGGCGTTTACTTAACGATTCTGCCGGCACACTCACACCCTGAGGTCAGAACCACAATGAACAAGCACATCGGCACCCTTGCGCGTTGGCGCATGCAGATCTTCGCTGTCACCTGGCTCGCTTACGCCGCGTTCTATTTCACCCGCAAAGCCTTTTCGGTGGCCAAACTGGGCATCGCCGAAGACCCCACCTTCATGCTCGACAAAATGGCCATGGCCAACCTCGACGCGATTTACCTGGCGGCCTACGCCATTGGCCAGTTCACCTGGGGCATGCTCGCCGACCGCTTTGGTCCAAGGGTCGTGGTGCTCGGTGGGTTGCTTATTTCCGCTGCGGCGGCGTTGGTGATGGGCAGTTTTGCGACCTTGCCGATCTTCGCCACCTGCATGTTGATTCAGGGCCTGGCGCAGTCCACCGGCTGGTCGGGGTTGTGCAAGAACCTCGGCAGTTTTTTTCCTTCGGAACAGCGCGGGCGAGTGCTCGGGTTGTGGAGTTCCTGCTACGCCTTTGGTGGATTGGTGGCGTCGCCGTTCGCCGGTTGGTGGGCGTACACGCTGGTCGGCACCTGGCACGCGGCGTTCATTTCCAGTGCGGCGGTGGTCGCGGCGGTGGCGGTGTTTTTCTTCATCTTTCAGCGCAACAAACCTGAAGATGTCGGCCTGCCGGCGGTGGAACCGGAGCCGGTCATCAGTGCCGAGGAAGCCGAAGCCAACAGCAAACTCAGCGTCTGGGAACCGCTCAAGGAAATCCTCCGTAACCGCACGGTGCTGGTGCTGGGACTGGCGTACTTTCTGCTGAAACCGGCGCGCTACGCGATTCTGTTGTGGGGCCCGGTGATCGTCTTCGAGCAGATGCCCACCGTGGGCAAGGTCGGCGCGGCGATCATTCCGACCTCGTTTGAACTGGCAGGTCTTTTGGGCCCGATCATGATCGGCATGGCCTCGGACAAACTGTTCGGCGCCCGACGCATGCCGGCCTGCGTACTGAGCCTGCTGGCGCTGACCGTAACCCTGGCGCTGTTCATGGGCGCCTTGCACACCGGCAGCGTGATGCTGGTGGTGGCGCTGCTGTTCGTGATGGGCCTGACCCTGTACGGCCCGGACTCGATGATCAGCGGCGCGGCCGCGATCGATTTCGGCAAGGCCAAGGCCGGCGCCACCGCCGCCGGATTCGTCAACGGCTGCGGCTCGGTCGGTGCGGTGCTCGGTGGTTTGCTGCCGGGCTACTTCGATTCGGTGACGGTGTTCATCGTGTTCGCCGGTTGTGCGCTGTTCTCGGCGCTGGTGCTGATTCCACACTGGAACAGCCGCCCGGTCGGCGTCATGGAACCGCGTGCCTACGTGCCCAATCGGGCCCTGACGATCAAACCCCTGCGTAACTGAACAATCCCTGCCTCGCGGCCTGCTGCGGCATTCGCGGCAGGCTGTGCCGTGGCCGACTGACTGGAGAAATTTCATGAGACCGTTTTGGCTGGAGCAGGCCTTGCAACTCGATTCGTCCGAACCGTGCCCACCGCTGCAAGGCGAAGTGCGCACCGACGTGTGCATCGTTGGTGGCGGTTACACCGGGTTGTGGACGGCGATCAGGCTCAAGCAGCAGAACCCCGAAATCGAGGTGCTCCTGATCGAGGCCGACATCTGCGGTGCCGGCGCCAGTGGGCGCAACGGTGGTTGTGCGCTGTCGTGGTCGGCGAAGTATTTCACCCTGGAGCGGCTGTTCGGCGTCGAAGAGGCGGTGCGGCTGGTCAAGGAGTCCGAGCGCAGCATTCACGCCATCGGCGAGTTCTGCGAGCAGTACGGTGTCGATGCCGATTACCGGTTGGACGGTACGCTTTACACCGCCACCAATCGTGCGCAATGCGGTTCGACCGATGCGGTGATTGCGGCGCTTGAGCGCAACGGTATCAACTCGTTCACCCAACGTCCGGTTGCCGATGTTCAGCGCATGGCCGGTTCCGACAAGCATCTGGAAGGCTGGTTCTCGCCGGCTGCCGCCAGTGTGCAGCCGGGCAAGCTGGTGCGTGGGCTGCGGCGAGTAGCATTGCAACTGGGCGTAAAAATCCACGAAAACACTGCAATGACGGGACTGGAGGAAGGGCGTCCGGCGCGTCTCCAGACGGCCAGCGGCAGTGTGGTCGCCGACCGCGTGGTGCTGGCGATGAATGCCTGGATGGCCCGTGCATTCCCGCAGTTCGAACGCAGCGTGGCGATTGTCTCCAGCGACATGCTGATCACCGAGCCGCGTCCGGAGCTGTTGCAGGAAATCGGCTTGACAAGCGGCGTGACCGTGCTTGATTCGCGGATTTTCGTTCACTACTACCACAACACCCCGGACGGCCGGATCATGCTCGGCAAAGGCGGCAACACCTTCGCTTACGGCGGGCGGATGCTGCCGGTGTTTGATCAACCATCGCCTTACGCCGGGTTGCTCAAGCGCAGCCTCGACGATTTTTTCCCGGCCTTCGCCGATGTGAAGGTCGACGCAACGTGGAATGGCCCGTCGGATCGTTCGGTCACCGGCCTGCCGTTTTTCGGCCAGATGAGTGCCAGCGGCAACGTGTTCTACGGGTTCGGATACTCCGGCAGCGGCGTCGGACCGTGTCACATGGGCGGGCAGATTCTCGCCTCGCTGGTGCTAGGTCTCGACAACCCGTGGACGCGTTCGCCGCTGGTCAACGGGCCGTTGGGTTACTTTCCGCCTGAGCCTATCCGCTATCTCGGTTCGCTGATGGTGCGCAACGCCATTCGCCGCAAGGAGCGCGCCGAGGATCACGGGCGGCGACCTCGGCACCTCGATGTACGCCTGGCGAAATTCGCCGCCGCCGCCGGCAAGGCTGACAAGGGTTGAACGTCAGGGCGAAGGTGGGGTGCGATTGAGCAGCCAGTCGAGCAACAAGCCGTTGTCGTGCGGTTCCGGGGTTTTGCGCGCCGGACGAGGTTGGCTGACGTCCAGGCACAGGATCGGTCGATCCGGATCGCTGTCGAGAAAACTCACCCACACCTCGCTGCCGGCACGCGGCAGCGCTTCCCTGGCGATCCGGCCGCCCGCACCGACCATGGCAATCGCCAGCCATAACCCGTCACCGTCGGCGTTCCGTGCCAGCGCGGGCCATAAACGGATGGCGATTCGGCCCAGATCGTCCAGCTGCGGCGGTTGCCCGGGCGAGCCCAACACTTGCGCCGGGTGATAGCCCGGAATGCTCGGGCGCGGTTGCCGCAGCGGCGGGCGATACTCCGTCGACCAGGGCTGTGCAGTGAAATCGTTGTGATAACGGCGGGGCGTGGACATCGGCTCGAGAATCGACGGCTGCTTCCCCTGATGGCGCAATTCGGTGATCAGCCACTGCTCGTTGAACGCACCCACCGGATGATCCGTAACCTGCAACAGATGGCCACTGAGCAATTGCGTGCAATCGCTGCGACCCTGAATGCAGCGGTATTGGCAGCGCTGGCGTTCCAGCTGTCGACGGCTGCGTTGATCGGCGTGGCGTTGCCCGGAGGGCGGGAATCCTCGCAGGGGGATGACGCCTGTCGCCGCGTGATTGGCCGCCTCATCGTCGTTGCTCGGTTGCCCGCGTTCACGGACGGTGGGTGACACCTGCGCCGTGACGGCGTCGTGACGCAGGAATAGCGTGCTGAGGGCGGGGGATCGAGCATCGTTCTCTGGATTGAAGGGCACGGGTGTCGGGGGCTGCGGCAGGTTCAGGCTGTCATCGGCGAACACCACGACATGGCCATCCGGCCGGTGCTCGAAGTGATAGTGGATGCCTTCTTCCTCGCACAGTCGATGCAACAGTGCGAGGTCGGTCTCGTCGTACTGGATGCAGAACGCACGCGGTGGATAGTGTCCCACCGTCAGGTCGAGCCGGTAACCGTGTGCGGGCAGGCGATGTTCGGTGAGCAGTCTTTCGAGAATGTCCGGCACGCTCAACCGGGTGAACACCCGGCGCCTGGGCTGCTGCTCCAATCTCTGCAGGTGCGGCACCAGCACCACTTGGTAACCGATCCGATGGGTACCGCGATGTTCGCAACTGGCGCTATGAAGGGTGCCGTGAAGGCCATGACCTTCATTCAACTGCAGGAAGGCCGACCGATGCAACAGGGTGGCGGGGGCGAGGGCCGGGGCCAGGCCAAGGACTTCTATCTCGAAACGATAGGGCCGGTTCAGGCCTTCATGGCCGCTGAAGCGCAGTACCGGCAGGCACAGGCCACCCTCGAGGAGGGTCAGCGTAAAGGGACTTTCCTTGTCATTGAGCATTCGGACGGGCTCTGTCGGGTCATACGGGCTACAGAGGGTACGAAACCGCAGTGCGAAATGGTCATGACAAACCGGTTTTTCAGAATCGCCCTACAAGGTGTGTAGAAGATGTCGACACGTGACGGAATTTTTGGTCGATTGCCGACTTTAGGCCGTATAAACTTGGCGCCACGCGTCGGCCAATAGATGTCTCGGCGCCACAGATCAAGAGAGTGAGTAATGGGCGCACAGTGGAAGGTTAAACACAAAGAAGCGGCAGCCAACGCCAAGGGCAAGATCTTCGGCAAACTGGTGAAAGAAATCACCATCGCTGCCCGCAACGGTGCCGATACCGCCACCAACGCACACCTGCGTCTGGTGGTCGAACAGGCCAAGAAAGCCTCGATGCCCAAGGAAACCCTGGACCGCGCGATCAAGAAAGGCGCGGGCCTGCTGGGTGAGACCGTTCAGTACCATCGCGTGACTTACGAAGGTTTCGCTCCGCACCAGGTTCCGTTGATCGTCGAGTGCGTCACCGACAACATCAACCGCACCGTGGCGGAAATCCGCGTGGCGTTCCGCAAGGGCCAACTGGGTGCTTCCGGCTCGGTAGCGTGGGACTTCAACCACGTCGGCATGATCGAAGCCTCGCCGGACACCCCGGACGCCGATCCGGAAATGGCCGCGATCGAAGCCGGTGCCCAGGATTTCGAGCCGGGCGAAGAGGGCGCAACCCTGTTCCTGACCGATCCGACCGACCTGGATTCGGTGCAGAAAGCCCTGCCTGAGCAAGGTTTCACCGTGCTGTCGGCCAAGCTGGGCTATCAGCCGAAGAACCCGGTCAGCGGCCTGAGCGACGAGCAGATGGCTGAAGTCGAAGCGTTCCTCGAAGGCCTCGACAACCACGACGACGTGCAGGACATGTTCGTCGGCCTGGCCGGCTGATCCGCTGCGTCAATGATGCCGCCATCGCGAGTTCGCTCGCGATGGCGGTGTAGCGGCTACAACGCTTCCAGCTGCTGCACAACCTCACTGAATCCCGGTCGCGCCAGCACATCCGGCTGACAGCAGCGCTGTTCCAGCGCCTCCAGCACCTCACGCCGATCCGCACTCAGACCCGAGTCGATGCGTGCCAGCAATTCCCCCAGCAAAATCCCGAACGCTCGCACTTCGATGCGTTGCAGTGCGCGGGTTTCCAGGTTGTCCGTGGTGGCATGGAACGACGCCGCGCCAAAGTCCCCCAGCAGACAGTCGCCCTGATCGTTCAACAGAATGTTGTGCCCATAGAGGTCGCCATGGGTGATGCCTTGTTCATGCAGATGCTCGGCGACCGAAGCGATGCCCCGGGCGATGCGCAAGGCGACATCGGCACTGAACCGGCAGTCATCGGTGTAGATATCCCGCGAACAGGAGGCCAGGCTCGGCAAGGCGGCGAGGTTGCGATAGCTCGGATCGATCAGTTGCATCACCAGCCCTTGCTGGCCATCGGGGTGATTGCCAATGCGGCCTTCGACCCGGATCAGGTTCGGGTGCAGCCCGGCCGTGATGCAGGCGTTCATCTCATGCAACGGCGAGCCGTCGCTGGTCATTTCGCCCTTGTAGAGTTTGACCGCCACCGAGTGCTCCGGTTGGCCGGCCGGCTGCCACACCGCACGGGAAATCACCCCGGATGCGCCTTCGCCCAGCCGTTGCTCCAGACGCAAGGTCGACCAATCGATCAGCGGCGTGGCTTCCAGTGCGGCGGCGTCGGCCTCGGTTTCCAGCGGGTTGCCGGCGTAGGCCAGCCAGGTCAGGCTCGGCAGGGTCAACAGCCATTGCGGCAATTCTGTCAGCTGGTTGGCGGCGATGCGGATCAGCTCCAGTCGATGGCACTGGCTCAACGATGGCGGCAGCGCGCGCAGACGGTTACCGGCGAGCATGAGTTTTTGCAGGAGCGGGCGCTCGCCCAGTTCGGCGGGCAGGGTTTCGATGAGGTTGTCGGTCAGGATCAGCCAGCGCAAGCGCGGTGGCAGGGCGGTGCCGGAGACCTGGACAATCCGGTTGGCCTTGAAGCCGATCATTGTCAGTGCCTGGCACTGACCCATGGATTCAGGCAGTTCGGTGAACCGGTTATCGGAGCAGAACAGCACGCGCAGATGGCGCAGGCGATGCAAGTCGTCCGGCAGGCTGCTCAGCGCGTTGCCGCTGAGGTTGAGCACCTCCAGCGTGTCGGCCAGGTCGAAGATCTCGGGTGGGAACTCGGTCAAGCCTTCGACCAGGTCCAGCCGGGTGATGCCCGACAGTTCGCCGGCGCGCAATTGAGCAAGGGTGTGCATGTAATGGGTCGCTATCAAAGAGGGCGCAGTGACGCCGGGAATGGGCGGCATGATAACGGCAAATCAGGCCGGTTCACGCACTTCCGGCAATTGCCCCAGCCGGCTGCGGGTGCGGGCCAGGTCAATGGCGTTGCCGGCCAGGCTTTCGTGCAGAGGCAACTGCCCGAGCAGCGTCAGGTGTTTGTCCTGATCGTAGAGCACATCGATCAGGTTGATGAAGCGCTGCTGGACGGCAATCGAGCATGCGTCCAGTTCCGGCAGTTCATCGATGATCCACTGGTCGAAGCGCCGGCACAGCTCCAGGTAATCCATCACGGCCGTGGGCTGCTCGCAAAGGTCATTGAAGGTAAAGGCGACGCGGCGGCCTGTGCACAGACGCGCCTGTAAAACCCGGTTGCCGACCGCTAACGGCTGCGGCGCGGTATCGCGTGGTGGCAAGTCCAGTGCCAGACGTTGTGCCGGCGTGGCCGGCCAAACGTAATGGCCCTGGGTGAACAGTTGATGCGCGTGGTTGCGCGCCTGGCTGCGGTAGTCGTGGGGGCCGCCGACTTCCATGACCTGCATGCGGGCATTGATCAGGTCGATCACCGGTTTGAACCGCGCGTGGTACAGCGGGTTGGGCAACAGTCCTTCCGGCGGATAGTTGGAGGTCACCAACAGCAGGATTCCGCGCTGGAACAGGGCTTTATAGAGGCGGGTGATGAGCATCGCGTCACCGATGTCATGCACATGGAACTCGTCGAAACACAGCACCCGGCAGTCCTGCAGCAACTCGTCGAGGGTGGCGCCGAGGGCGTCGTCCTGCTCGCGATGCCTGAACATGCCCTGGTGCAGGCGGGCGAAGAACTCATGGAAGTGCAGGCGCTGTTTCTGCTGGATCGGCAACGCCTGGAAAAAACCGTCGAGCAACCAGCTCTTGCCGCGCCCGACGGCGCCGTGCAGGTAAAGACTGGGCGGGGTTTGCGCCGAAGGGCCGAACAACAGGCCGGCCTGCTGTGCCATGCAGTCGATCACCCGCTGCTGGCTGTGACTGAGGGTGTAGCCCTGGCCATGGGCCTTGTGCCGGAAATAATCGCGAATCGACTGGGCGCTGGCGCAATGGCCGGCACTGGCCAGGTTTCGCTTGCCGAACAAGCGGCGTAATCCTGAAAGGCGTTGTGACAGACGCGAACGTTCGGGCGGTCGGGCGGGCACGGTGAGGTCACTCCGTCATCGTCAGGCCGGCTCCCCCCGAGCGCGGCGGCGTAGTGTAACCAGACGGATAGTTTTCCTTCCACTGCGCTTTATCGGCCGGCGACTTTTCTGGACAGCATTCTGCGGCGCGTACAGGTTTTTTCAGCGTCCTGGCGTGCCGGATCGCCAATCTTTCGAAACAAATCCCGCCCGATCAGTGGATCCAATCGACTGGCGCAATCGGCGTCCGTTGCTAACCTGAAACACTGTAACGACACAGACGCTGTCGCCATCAAGGAACGGGCAGTGAATGCAGGGATGGTCTGGGCATTGCTGGGCGGGTTCGCAACAACGGTGCAGGCGGCTGACTTGCAGGTTGAAGTGCGCGTCGATGTGCAGCGGGGTTGCCAGTTGATCAGTCAGCAGCGCGAAGCCGGTATCGAGCAACTGGGCGTGCTCGACTTCGGCAGCACGGCGCGCCTCGACGATCCGGCCGGGTCGCTCGGGGCGGCGCTGATCAATTCGCGATTGCCGCGCCTGGAATGCAACCCGGACACGCCGTATCAGTTGCGCGTCGATGGCGGCCTGCACGGCGGGACGGGCGAAGTGCGCTACATGGCAGGCGAGGCGGGTGGCAAAGCCATTCCTTACCGTTTGTATCAGGACGCCGCGCGGCGAGTGCCGCTGGTGGTGGACGTGCCGGTCACCGGGAGGGTGCCGGACAGCGGTTCGGTTGAATTGCCGCTGTATGGGCGGATCGAGCGGATGGCCGAAGTTCCGCGTGTCAGCCGGTATTCGGATCTGGTCAAGGTAACGGTCACCTGGTGATCGAGCCGGATGCAACAGGAAATCGACGTTCAATGACGAACGCAGAGGTCGAGTGATGCTGAAGGATCAGAAGGAGTAGGGACGCAATGACAGGCAAGCACTGGCTGGTAGTCGCCACAGGCGCATTGCTGTTGCTCACCGAGGACGCGCAAGCCGCGATCAACGGGCAGATTCATGCGCGGCTGATTCTGATCGCCGGCTGCGAGGTGACCAATTCGTCCAGCATCGCCAGCCCGGTGGGCGATTTCGGCAAGCTCGATTTCGGCCAGCAGGGCCCGACCTGGAATGCGCCGATCAAGGCCAGCCTGGCCAATGACAGCAGCGGCCGGCTCAACGTGGCCTGCAATCCTTCAGTGACCGGTTTCACCGTGACCATCGACGGTGGCGCCCATGGCGACGGCAGCACCCGGCGCTTGAGCAACGGTCGCCAGACCATTCCCTATCAACTGTTTCTCGATGCCTCGGGCAGCCAGAGTTACAGCATCGGCCAACAACACAATTTCGCTGTCACCAGCGGCGCGCAGATACCCATCCCGGTATTTGGCTCGGTGGTGGCGAACACCCGTGCGGTACCGGTAGGTGTCTACACCGACACCCTGACGGTGACGCTCGATTGGTAAACCGTAGAGGAAGGACACCATGCGTACGATTGCATCAAGGATAGGTTTGTCGTTGCTCGGCCTGACGCTGGCCTCCAGCGTCAACGCCGCCACCACGGTCACCGGTCAGATCACCTCCAGCCTGATCCTGATCAGCAGTTGCCAGGTCAATGGTTCCGGCGGGTCCTCCGGTCTGAACTTCGGTGCCTTGAACTTCGGCACCGCCAACAGCCTGTTCACCACGGCCACCGGGCAAGTGCTGGGCGGCGGTGGCGGGGCGTTGTCGATTCTCTGCTCTGCCGGCACCACGCCGACGGTCAAGGTGCGGGCCGGTGCCCATGACGGGTTGTCGCCCGGCGGCACCCGCGCGCTGTACGACGGTGTCGCCAACTACGTGCCTTACGACTTGTACACCGATGCCGGGCACTCGCAATTGCTGGCCATCGACGGCGTGATCAACCTCGCCGCCAGCACCGGTGTGGCGCAGACCGTGAACATCTACGGTCAGGCGGTGGGCAAGGCCGGCCTGCCGGCGGGCACTTACACCGACACCATTTCCGTTGAACTGACGTTCTAGTGCCATGGGCCGGCATGGCTGTGCGGCGCTGCTGGTGCTGTGCGCGGGGGCTGTGCCGTTGCCGCTGGCGGCGGTGACCAGCCAGAGCTTTCAGGTCAGCGCGACGATCACACCGGGCTGCCTGGTGGTGGGGGGCGTGTCGAACTATGGCGGGCTGAATTTCGGCTCGAGTTCCGCCCTGGCCACCGGCACGGTGCAAGTGGCATTGAGCGGTGGCGTGCAGTTGCAATGCACGCCGGGGGTGACGCTGAACATGACGGTCGATGGTGGTCAGTACAACAGCGGCGGGCGACGCATGCAGATCAGTGGCGGCAGTGCGAAGGTGGCGTATGCGCTGTTTCGCGATGCGGCCTACAGCCAGAGTCTGGGCATCGGCCAGACCGTGGCGGTGGCCTATAGCGACGCCAACAACATCAGCCTGCCGATCTACGGTCAGGTGCAATTGCCGGGCAATCAGCCTGGGGGGACATACAGCGACGTGTTGCAGGTGCAGCTGTCGTGGTGATGCAAGGCACAAGGAGCGGGTTTATGGGGTTTATCACGTCACGGCCATGGCTCGTGCGTTGCGCGATGTTGATGTGGGCTCTGTTCGCTGCGGTCAAGGCGCAGGCGGCCAGTTCGGTGCTGATCTGGCCGATCGATCCGGTGCTCGAAGCCGATCAGCAGGCCAGTGCGCTGTGGCTGGAGAATCGTGGCAGCGAAACCGCCAACCTGCAGATCCGCGTGTTCGGCTGGAGCCAGAACGGTTTCCAGGAGCAATACCAGAACCAGCGTGACGTGATCGGCAGTCCACCGGTGGCGAAGATCGAGCCGGGGCAGAAGCAACTGGTGCGCCTGACCCGGACCAGGGAAGTCCCGCCCGGCCAGGAACTGGCCTACCGGATCATCATCGACGAAATTCCCTCGGCCCAGCCTCCTGCCGCCGACGCCGGGAAAACCGCCGCCGCGATCCGCTTCCAGATGCGCTATTCGGTGCCCCTGTTCGCCTACGGCGCGGGGCTGTGGAGCAAGGAAGACACGACCCGTCAGCGTGATCCCAAAGGCATCGGCCTGCCGCAATTGAGCTGGCGCACGGTGGCGGTGGATGGCCGGCCTTATGTGGAGGTGCGCAATCAGGGCGCGGTGCATGCGCGCTTGACCGATGTTGCGCTCAAGCAGGGCGGGCAGAGCAAGCCGCTGGCGGAAGGGCTGTTGGGTTATGTCTTGCCCGGCGCGGTGATGCGCTGGCCGGCGCCGGGACCTGTGGCGGGGGAACTGGCGGGACGGATCAATGGCGCAGCACAAGTGCAGAGCATCGCTCCGGCGAAGTAGCGATGGCGGCCTGCGGGTCGGGTAGTGCGGGGCCGCCAGGCAAGCGATTGGCCGGCGGGCAACAGCGGTTTCAGGAGGAACCAGTCCATTGACGGACGAAACACGCTAATGAGTCCGGGATGGGCTCGCCGTATTCAGCGTCCGTTGTGGCTTGTCACCGGCGCGTGTTGCCTGATGTTCATTCATCCATCCGGGGCCGGCGAACTGCCGCCGCCTCCCAGCGGCATGGAGGCCGTCAGCGATGCTCAGTTGTTTCTGGAACTGGTGGTCAACCAGATGAATACCGGTCGGGTGGTGGCGGTGGAGCAGCGCGGCGGGCGGTTGTTCCTGCCGGCCAGTGTGTTGCGTGACACCGGTATGAAACTGCCCGAGAGTGCGGGGGCTGAAGTCGATCTCGATGGTCTGCCGGGGCTGCACAGCGACTACGACAGCGTCAGCCAGCGACTGCTGCTCGACGTGCCGCCGGACTGGCTGCCGGAGCAATTCATCGGTAACCGTCAGGTCTACCCGCGCACCCCGGCGCTGAGCAGTTTCGGCGCGTTGTTCAACTATGACCTGTACCTCAACGACACCGATGACGCCGGGACTTATCTGGCGGCATGGAACGAGGTGCGGGTGTTCGACAGTTGGGGCACGCTGTCCAACACCGGGCAGTACCGGCGCACCTTGTCGGGGGATTCGGTCAGCACGCTGAGCAACGGGTATCTGCGCTACGACACCACATGGCGCTTCTCCGATGATGAGCGGATGCTGACCTACGAGGCGGGGGACGTGGTCAGCGGCGCCTTGCCGTGGAGCAGCTCGGTGCGTCTGGGCGGCGTGCAGTTCTCCCGGGATTTTGCGGTGCGCCCGGACCTGGTGACCTACCCGTTGCCGCAGTTCGCCGGTGAAGCGGCGGTGCCGTCCTCGGTGGACCTGTTCATCAATGGCTACAAGTCCAGCAGCACCGATTTGCAGCCGGGGCCGTACACGCTGACCAACATTCCGTTCATCAACGGTGCGGGCGAAGCCGTGGTGGTGACCACCGATGCGCTGGGTCGGCAGGTATCGACCACCGTGCCTTTCTATGTCACCAGCAGCCTGTTGCAAAAGGGCTTGAGCGATTTCTCGGTCAGCGCCGGTACGCTGCGACGTGATTACGGGTTGAAGGATTTCAGCTACGGGCCGGGCGTGACGTCGGGCAGCCTGCGTTATGGCATCAGCGACAGCTTCACGTTGGAAAGCCACGCCGAAGCGGCCGATTCACTGACCCTCGGCGGGCTCGGTGGCAATCTGCGGCTGGGCAATTTCGGGGTCCTCAACAGTGCGATCAGCCAGAGCCGTTTTGACGGTGACGGTGGTCAGCAACTCAGTCTCGGTTATCAGTACAGCGCCCAGCGTTTCAGCTTTTCCTGGCAACGGTTGCAACGCCGCGACCAGTACGCCGACCTCACGGTGGTCGACAGTCCTTACACCAGCCTCAGCAAACGCAGCGAGCAGGCAACCCTGAGCCTGAACCTTGAGCGCTGGGGCAGTCTGGGTGTCGGCTACTTCGATATTCGGGCGGCGGACGAAACCCGCACGCGGTTGCTCAACCTGAGCTGGAGCAAGCCGTTATGGCACAACAGCAGTTTCTACCTGTCGGCCAACCGCGAAATCGGCGATGCCAACTGGGCGGTGCAGGCGCAACTGGTGATCCCGTTCGACCTGCGCGGCAGCCTGGCCATCAGCAGCGAGCGCAGCAAGACCGGGCAGACGCAACAACGCGTCAACTACAGCCGTGCTGTGCCGTCCCAGGGCGGGGTAGGTTTCAATCTCGGTTATGCCAACGGCGACGGGCCTGATTACCGTCAGGCCGATGTGACTTGGCGTCTGCAATCGGTGCAGTTGCAGGCCGGTGTCTACGGCACCTCGGATGCGGAAACCCGCTGGGCCGATGCCAGCGGATCGCTAGTGTGGATGGATCATCAAGTGTTTGCGGCCAACCGCATCGACGATGCCTTCGTGGTGGTCAGTACCGATGGTTATGCGGATGTTCCGGTGCGTTACGAGAACCAGCAGGTCGGTCAGACGGATCGCAACGGCCACTTGCTGGTGCCGTGGAGCAGTGCCTACTACCGCGGCAAATACGAAATCGATCCGTTGAACTTGCCGGCCAACGTGCGCAGCCCGAATGTCGAACAGCGCATTGCCGTGCGCCGTGGCAGCGGTTATCTGCTGGAATTTCCGCTGAGCCGGGTGATTGCCGCGAGCATCGTGCTGGTGGATGCGCAGCAGCAGGAACTGCCGCTGGGCAGCGGCGTATTGCACGAGGAAAGCGGCGCGCGGACGGTGGTGGGCTGGGATGGGCTGGTCTATCTGGAAAACCTGCAAGCACAGAACTCATTAAGGGTGACCCTGGCGGATGGCAAGACCTGTCAGGCGCAGTTCAATGTGGATCTGCAACAGGATCAGGTGCCGCTGATCGGTCCGTTGGTGTGCCAATGACGAGGGTGCGGCTCTGTCTGTGGCTGGTGCTGACGTTGCCGGGGGCGGCGCAGGCGCTGTGTTCGGTGGTCACCACCACACCGGCCGCGTTCGGCACGATCAGTTCGATTGCAGTTCGCACGACCTCGCAACCCAGTTCCACGTTGAACGGTGGTTTGAGCTGTACGGGCTCGCTACTGTCCTTGCTGAGCACCAGCGACCACTTCTGGGCCACGGTGACTTCGACCCAGAGTGGTTTGCTCGGGCCGACCGGCGACGTCATCGGCTACACGATCTACGCCAACAACAGCACCAGTTATCCGCTGACCCGCGGCACGGCCTACGACTTCGCCCGCAACGGCATCATCGATGCGCTCGGATTGCTCGGTGGCACGGTGCCGAAAACCGTGCCGCTGTACTTCGGCACCACCATCGGCAGCAACGTAGCAGCCGGGGTGTATACCGAAACCCTGAGCATTTTCTGGAACTGGAACTACTGCTCCGGGATTGGCATCGGCTCGGTGTGTCTGGGGCGCGATATCGGTAGCGGCACCACGACGTTGACGGTGAACCTGACCGTGGCCAACGATTGCACCATCACTGCGCCCAACATCGCCTTCGGCAGCGCTCCGGTGATCAGTGCGTTTACCCCGGTGACCGGTCAGACCATCAACCTGGCCTGCACCAAGGGCAGCGCCTATACCGTGGGTTTGAACGATGGGCAGAACGCGGTCAGTGTCGGCGGTCGACGACGAATGATTTCCGGCAGCAATTACCTGGCCTACGACATTTTCAAAAGCGCCGGCACCACTCGCTGGGGCAGTGTCGGTGCGGAGCGACGGGCCAGCAGCGATGCCGAGGTCAATCCTGGCAATGGTTTGGGCACCGGCAGCCAGATCTTCAACTACAACGCGAAGATCTACACCGATCAGACCACGCCGCCCGCCGGCACCTATCTGGACAACGTGGTACTGGATGTCGGCTTCTGATCCGATCAGAAGCGCACGGTCTGCTTGAGGAGCTGCGCTGCCGGGGTGTCGGTCGGGCTGACCATCGCGTAGTTGTAACCTTCGCCGGACCAGTATTCGGCCTGCAAATCCCCGTCGAGTCGGCTACCGCGTGGCAGGAAGGTGTTTTTCGGCCCGGGCGGGCGCACGTAGAAACTCACTTTGTGCCCGGCGCGATCCTCATACATCACCATCGCCGCCGGACCTTCTTCAGTGCTCAGCAGGCGACCGCTGACCGGTCGGAAACCCGCCGCCGTCAGGTCCGGCAGGCGATTGGCCTGGGTGAAGTAACGGTCGAGCCAACGCTGCATGTCACCTTCGCCGCCGACCTTGTAGTCCGCCGGCAGAATCCCTTGCTGGGCGATCAAACGGTACGCCTGCAAGGCATCGGTCATGGGCGCAACCGTGCGTACAAAGGTCATTTCCCGGGCTTGCCAGCCACTGATACCGCCGATGCTGACCGCTATCAGCAACACGGCTGCACTGGCCCATTGTCGGCGCGATCGATGCTTGAGCCGTTGGCGGATCAGTGCCGGGTCCAGATCCGGGTTGACCGGTTGTTGCAGGGCGCCACCGAGGGCGGCGCGCAGGTGCTGGGCATCCTGTTGCCAGGCGCGGATCAACGCAGCGTCGTCGGGGTGGCTGGCCAGCCAGTTTTCCAGCACACGCCGGTCGGCGTCGCTGAGCTGGTGGTCGATGTAGGCGTGCAAATCACGCTCGCTGGGGGGCAGGCTGATCATTTGAGTATCCGCAAGGAAGGGCTGCTGATTTCGCCGTCGCTGAGCTGGCGCAAAGCCTGGCGGGCGCGGGACAGGCGCGACATCACGGTGCCGGTGGGGACGTCGAGGATCTCGGCGACCTCCTTATAGGTCAAGCCTTCCACTGACACCATCAGCAGTAGGGCGCGCTGCTCGGTGGGCAGGCGATCGAAGGCTTGCAGGGTCGATTGGGCAATCACGGTGCGTTCTACCGAGGGTTCGGCGTCATCGCGGCCGGTGAAGAATTCGAGCATCCGCGCGTAGCGCCGAGAGCGTCGGTGCGCATCAAGGAACTGGCGATACAGAATCGAAAACAGCCACGCGCGCAGATCGCCCTCGGCGCGTTTGTCGCCCCAACTGGACAGGGCTCGCTCCAGGCTGGCCTGCACCAGGTCATCGGCGCTGCTGCCGTTGCGCGTCAACGACACAGCAAAGCGCCGCAATCTGGGAATGATTTCTCTCAGTTGTTCGTCGAATTCGCTCATGAAGTTCTGCTAGTCACTACGCTGTGGACTAGGAAGACGCCCGGCATTCGAGGTTATTCCACGCTCGGAAAAATAAATACCGGGCCGTGGAATAAATCCTGATGGCGTGCGTCTTGCTGATTCTTCCTACTTGTGGCCGATGGCCCTGGAGTCTTTCATGGTTGATCGCAGCTCACCGCCCGGCGGGCCACAACGCCCGCCACTGAGTGCCGCGAGCCTGGTGTTGCGTCTTGGCGGTATCGCCGTGGTGGTCGCAGCAGTGGCCGGGGCGTTTGCCTACGTTCATGGCTCGTTTGACCCACAACGCCTGACGCCAAAAGCGTTGGTCGATGTGCTGGAAAAGAACAACGGCGTGCATCCCGGGTTTCGCCGCAACCACGCCAAGGGCGTGTGCGTGATCGGACATTTCGAGAGCAGCGGTGAAGCGCGGCCGTTCTCCGTTGCGCAGGTGTTCAACGAGCCACGCACATCGGTGGTCGGGCGATTTGCGTTGCCGGCGGGCAGTCCTTATGCACCGGACAGCGCCGTACCGATTCGCAGCCTGGCGCTGCGTTTCACTCAGGCCAACGGCCAGCAGTGGCGTACCGGGATGAACAGCATGCCGGTGTTCCCGGTCGGCACGCCCGAGGCGTTCTATCAATTGCAGCAGGCGCAATCGCCGGATCCGGCGACCGGCAAACCGGACCCGACCAAGGTCCCGGCGTTCTTTGCCTCGCACCCGGAAGCCGTACCGTTCCTGACCTGGATAAAGGGTGCCAAGCCTTCGGCCAGCTATGTCACGGAAACCTACAACAGTGTCAACGCGTTCTATCTGGTCGATGCCAGTGGCAAGAAGCAAGCCGTGCGCTGGAGCATGACGCCATTGGCGCAGGATCCCGCCGGGGCCACGGCGCCGGAGGGCAGCGACTTTCTGGAGAAGGATCTGGTGCAACACCTGGCCGAAGGACCGCTGCGTTTTCAGTTGAACATCACCCTGGCCAACGCCGACGATCCGGTGAACGACGCGAGCAAGGCCTGGCCTGCCGGTCGCAAAGTGCTGAACGCCGGCACCCTGGTGCTGGAAAAGACTCAGCCGCAGCTCAGCGGCGAATGCCGTGACATCAACTACGACCCATTGGTCCTGCCCGCCGGGATTGAAGGTTCCGACGACCCGCTGCTCGCCGCTCGTTCAGCCGGTTACGCCGATTCCTACCTGCGTCGCACCAGCGAAGTCAGCCAACTGCCCGCCGCCAAACAGGAGGCTCGCCCATGAGAACGCCACCGACGCATTTCAATCCGCTGGCGCGACTGCTGCACTGGCTGATGGCGCTGATGATCATCGCCATGCTGTTTATCGGTGCCGGCATGGTGACCTCGGTATCGGCGCGGCATGAATGGCTGATCAACCTGCACAAACCGCTGGGTATCGCGATCCTGTTGCTGGTGATCGTGCGCATTCTGGTGCGACTGGGCACGCGTCAGCCGCCGCTGCCGGAGGACTTGCCGGGTTGGCAGGTGATGGCGGCCAAGGCGTCGCATGTGTTGTTGTACGCGCTGATGCTGGTGTTGCCGCTGCTGGGTTGGGCGATGATCAGCGCGGCGGGGGATCCGGTGATGCTTGGCCATTCGTTGCAATTGCCGTCGATCCTGCCGGCGGATGCCCAGGTGTTTGCGCTGTTGCGCAAGGCACACGGTTATCTGGCGTATCTGTTGTTTCTGACCGTGTTGCTGCACCTGGCGGCGGCGCTGTTCCATGGTTGGGTGCGCCGTGACGAGGTGCTCGACAGCATGCTGCGGGGACGGAGTCGCGACTGACCACGGACGTTAATCTGGCGTGGCGAGGGAGCAAGTCTGCTCGCCACGTTTTTGCGGTGCGAGCGTTCGCCACCAGTACAACAACGCGACCATGTTGATTCCGGCACCCAACCAGCAGACACCCGGCCATCCCGCCCAAGCGTACATGGCGGTCGAGGCGATGGAGCCCACGGCGCTGCCAATCGAGTAAAACAGCATGTAGCCGGCGGTCAGTCGGCTTTGTGCCTGCGGGCGGACGCTGTAGATCATGCTCTGGCTGGTGACGTGCACAGCTTGCAGGCCCAGATCCAGGGTGATTACGCCGAGCAGCAGTGCCCACAACGAGGATTGGGTAAAGGCAATCGGCAGCCATGAGCCGAGCATCAGCAGCAAGGACAGGCCGCTGACCCATTGGCCGAACCCTCTATCCGCCAAGCGCCCAGCTCTTGCAGCCGCCAGTGCGCCAGCCGCGCCGGCCAGTCCGAACAATCCGATTTCACTGTGGGAAAGCGACAGCGGCGGGGCGGCGAGCGGTAGCACCATCGGCGTCCACAGGACCATGGCGCTGGCGAAGGTCAACAGGGCCAGAATCGCCCGTTGTCGCAGTATCGGTTCCTCTTGGAATAACCGGAACACCGAGGCGATCAGCGCTGTATAGGATGTTGCCGGTTGCGGGCTCTCGTCCTTGGGCAGTACGCGAAACAGTAGCAACGCCATGACCAGCGTCAGCCCTGCGGACAACAGATAAATCGCCCGCCAACCGGCCAGATCCGCCATCCCGCCGGCCACAGTGCGCGCGAGCAAAATGCCGACCACGATGCCGCTGGTGATGACGCCGACGACGCGTCCGCGTTGCGCCGGGATGGCCAGGGTTGCGGCATAGGCCACCAGCACTTGAGTGACGACGGCGAGCAGACCGGTCAGGGTCATGCCGATCAGCAGCCAGGTGCTGCTGGTTGCCAGCGCGATCATCAGCATTGCCGCGGCGGACAACAGGGTTTGCGTGACAATCAAGCGCCGACGGTTGAGCAGATCGCCGAGCGGCACGAGCAGTATCAGCCCGACGCCGTAGCCGACCTGGGTCAGCGTGATGACGATGCCGATACTGGCGGGCGACAGGTTGAAGGCTTCGGCCATGGCATCCAACAGCGGTTGAGCGTAATACACGTTACCCACCGCCAGACCGCAGGCAATGGCGAACAGCAACACCACGCCGCTGCCGAGTGTTTGAGCTTTCATGTCCCGGTTCCTTTTCAGGTTTTAAATTAAAACTGGATTGACGGTAGGTAATCTGGTTTTGTTTTGCAACCTGATTGGGTAAAAGTGCAGCGCAAAAAAAAGATCGCAGACTCGCTGCGATCTTTCATGTGGCAAAAAACAGGGGGGATCAGCGCAGGGTGTCGACCATGTCGGCGATGGTGGTCAGCACGTCTTTGCCCAATTGTTTCGAGCGTTGGCCCGACCAGCCGGTGAGCGGGTTCGGTGCGTCATCGTGATCCTTGAACGGCATTTCCAGGGTCAGCGACAGGCAGTCGAACTTCTGGCCGACGCTGTTGCACGCCAGGGTCATGTTGGCCTGACCCGGTTCGTCGCGGGTGTAGCCGTACTTGGTCTGGAAGTCTTTGGTGGTGTGTTTCAGGTGGCTGCGGAAGTGTTCTTCGAGTTTCTCGATCCGCGGGGTGTAGCCCGGATTGCCTTCGCAGCCGGCAGTGAACACGTGGGGGATTTCTTCATCGCCGTGTACGTCGAGGAACAGATCGACGCCGTACTTTTCCATTTGCTGCTGTACGAAAAGGACTTCAGGGCTGACTTCCTGACTGGCGTTCTGCCAGGCGCGGTTCAGGTCCTGCCCCATGGCGTTGGTGCGCAGGTGGCCGTGGAAGGCACCGTCCGGGTTCATGTTCGGCACCAGGTACAGATCGGCACTTTCCAGCAGTTTGTTCAGCACTGGATCGTTGTGATGCTCCAGACGCTCGATCACGCCTTCCATGAACCACTCGGCCATGTGTTCGCCCGGATGCTGCTGGGCGATGATCCAGATCTTGCGACGGCCTTCGGCGCCAGTGCCTTTGCGCAGCAGTTGAATGTCACGGCCTTCGACGCTCTTGCCAGTGGCCAATAGTTCGGTGCCGGCCTTGGTCAGCGCTTGCTCGATCAGCCAGTCATGACGGCCACGGCTGTAGGGTTCGAAGTAGGCGAACCAGGCGTGAGTCTGCTCGGCTTCAAGGCAGAAGCGCAGGCTGTCGCCTTCGAATTGGGTCGGAATGCGGAACCAGTTGACGTGGTCGTAGGAAGCGACGGCCTGATAGCCGGTCCAGGCTTTGTTGTAGGAGGACTGGCTGGCGTTGACCAGGCGGAACCAATGTTCCTGATGAACATGCAGGCCGCTGGCCTTGAAGTGGAACCACTGGAAGTGGGCGCTGCGGGTATCTGGCCGAATCGCCAGAACCGGGCTGAGCGGGTTGCTGATGTCGATGACTTGGATGTTGCCGCTGTCGAAGTTGGCGCTGATGTCGAACGAAGATTTGGCCACGGTCATAATCGGTTCCTGAATATGATTTTTATGGCGGCTACTTTACACGCAAGACAGGGGTGAAACCGAGGGAAATTGCGGGGTGTGGCGGGGGGCGTCCTCCATGACGCGGATGCAGCTTAGTAGCTGTGCGATTGATTCTCAAGTGCTAATTGGCATTACTTTTCCCTAACGCGGGCGGGGTTCTCTTGCCAAGCGATATTCTTTTGATATTATCCGCGCCATCGAATTTGCAGCACCCAAAGACTTCATTAGCCTGAAGCCACAAGCCAGAAAACTGGCAAAAAAAAGACCCGGCAAAAAGCCGGGTCAAAAACCGTGATTAGCCTGATGAGGAGATAGTCCAGAAGACCGACCTAAGGTCTCTGGTCCATCGACTGATCTCGCGACCAGCTGCTTGCAATAATAATCATTATCATTTGCAAGTCAAACGTTTTTATCTGCGCGATTGGAAAATTCTTTCCCGTCCGTCTTCAGCGAACACCGCCATCGAGCGAGTGATCGACCATCGCTCGTGCCATGTCCACCATGTGCACGACCGAAAAAGCCAAATCCCGACTGACACCCTGCAAGCCGTCTGCTGCCTTGAATGCCGTGGCCGCTGCACATCGCAGCAAATCCGAGGCGTGGACCAGGGATTCTTCGCCACTCAGGTTGCTGTTCACGCCGAAAAAACGTTCTTCCACATCCGGTTCTGACACAGCCGGTTTCAAGTAATAGTCCAATGCCCGCTGCGCAGCGGCGCAACCTTGCGCAGACGTGAAGGTGGTGTCCATTTGCAGGTCGGGCAGGTCTTTGCTGGTGATGTTCATGGTGAAAGGTCACTCCTTGGTCGATTCAAATCCGTGACCCAAGAATAGTACCTAGAGTATTTGTGACCAGAATTTAAATACTACAATATGTGTTTTGATGGCCCGGGACGGGCACGTATGGTGCCGCACATGGATAAATGGATTGAGTTGGTCAAGGCCAAAATGAGTGAACTCAATGTCACTCAAGTCGAACTCGGCGAGCGCGTCGGCATGTCTCAGGGCGGTATCGGCCATTGGCTGAACAAACGCCGTGAGCCCGGCATCACGCAGATGAACCGCGTGCTGAAAGCGCTGGGCATGGAGTTTCTCGAAGTCGCGGTAGTGATCCGCGAACCGCAAGTCGACAAGGACGACGAAATGCCTCTGGCGCAGAAGTACAACCCTTACTTCCGCTATCCGGTCAGCGACTGGAAAACCCCGATCGAGGCCCGTGAAGCCCAACCGGCGTATTCGAGCGGCAAGGACAAGCGACGTTTCGAACTGACGGATTACCATGCCCGAGGCCCGGCGTTCTGGCTCACGGTAATGGGCAACTCGATGACCGCACCAACCGGGCAGAGCATCGGCGAGGGGATGCTGATCCTGGTGGATCCGGCGGTGGAGGCGGAGCCCGGCAAACTGGTGATCGCCCAGTGGCAGGACAGTGATGAAGCGATTTTCCGCAAACTGATCGAAGAGGGCGGCCAGCGTTACCTGATGCCGCTCAATCCGACCTGGCCGAAAGCCGTGTTTACCGACGAGTGCCGAATTATCGGTGTCGTGGTTCAGGCATCGGCCAAGTACTAGTCAGATCGATCCTCACAATGTGTAGGATCGATCCACCTTTCAAGCCTCTTCCAGCTCGACCAGCGCGCTGCCTTCGCTGACCATTTCGCCTTCCTGGCAATACAGCGCCTTGATCACACCGGCATGGGGGGCGCGGATGCTGTGTTCCATCTTCATCGCTTCCAGCACCACCAGTTGAGCGCCGGCCTCAACCGATTGCCCGGCCTCCACCAGCACTCGCACGATGCTGCCGTTCATCGGTGCAGTCAGACCGCCCTGATGGCTGTGACTGGCTTCGACAGCGCTGATCGGGTCGTACGTTTCAATGCGTCGCAACTCGCCGTCCCATTGCAGATACAGAACCTCTCCACGACGAATCGCACGCAACTGACGACGCAAACCATCGCGCTCGATCACCAGTTGCTCGCCGATCAATTTTGCATTGCCGCCAGCACCGAGCGTGAGCGCCCGATCCTGCCCCTCGCAACTTAAATGCAGAGTGATTTCACGTGGCAACCCCGCGCGCAAGCCGCTGTGAAGCGCCCAAGGCGAGGCCGGATCATCTTCCCGAGTCATCCCCGGCAAACTCTGCGCAAAAGCCTGCGCCGCCGCATCCCAGAATTCATCGCTCAGCGCGACAGGCGCTGGCAGTAGCTGTTCCTGATAGCGAGGAATGAACCCGGTATCCAGCTCGGCGGATGCAAATGCTGGATGACCGATAATCCGCCGCAGGAAGTTGATGTTGGTCTTCAACCCGCCAATCGCGAACTCATCGAGCATGCTCAGCAGCCGCAACCGCGCCTGCTCACGATCCTCGCCCCAGGCAATCAGCTTGCCGAGCATCGGGTCATAAAACGGCGAAATCTCATCGCCTTCCTCAACGCCCGCATCAACGCGACGCCCCGGCCCAACGGTGGATTCGCGATACAGATCGAGGCGTCCGGTAGCCGGCAGAAAATCATTCGACGGATCTTCCGCATACAGCCGAACCTCAATCGCATGCCCGTTCAGCGGCACCTGATCCTGAGTGATCGGCAACGCTTCGCCACGGGCGACGCGAATCTGCCAGGCCACCAGATCAAGGCCGGTGATGGCCTCGGTGACCGGGTGTTCGACTTGCAGCCGCGTGTTCATCTCCATGAAGAAAAACTCGCCGCGAGCGTCCAGCAAAAACTCCACCGTGCCGGCGCCGACGTAACCGATAGCCTGCGCCGAACGTACCGCCGCTTCGCCCATGGCCCGGCGCAACTCCGGGCTCAGCCCCGGTGCCGGTGCCTCCTCAACGACCTTCTGGTGTCTGCGCTGAATCGAGCAGTCGCGCTCATTCAAATACAGGCAGTTGCCATGCTGATCGGCGAACACCTGGATTTCCACGTGACGCGGCTTGAGCAGGTATTTCTCCACCAGCATCCGCGAATCGCCGAACGACGACTGCGCTTCACGCTGGGCCGAAGCCAGCGCTTCAGCCAGTTGGCTGACGTCTTCAACGACCTTCATGCCCTTGCCACCACCGCCGGCAGTGGCCTTGAGCAGCACTGGATAGCCGATGCGCTCGCAAGCATCGCGGAAGGTGTCCAGATCCTGGGCCTCACCGTGATAACCCGGCACCAGCGGCACGCCGGCCGTTTCCATCAGAGCCTTGGCGGCGGATTTGCTGCCCATCGCATCAATGGCCGAGGCCGGCGGGCCGAGGAAGATCAGGCCCGCCGCTTCGATGGCGCGGGCAAACCCGGCGTTTTCCGAAAGAAAACCATAACCCGGATGAATCGCCTGGGCGCCGCTGGCCTTGGCCGCCGCGATCAGTTTGTCGATTTGCAGATAACTGTCGGCCGCTTTGCTGCCGCCCAGATCGACGCGGATATCCGCTTCACGGCTGTGCCGCGCTTCACGGTCGGTGGCGCTGTGCACGGCCACGGTGGTCAGGCCCAGTGCCTTTGCGGTGCGCATCACCCGGCAAGCGATTTCGCCACGGTTGGCCACCAGCAGGGTGGTGAGAACAGGTGCGCTCATCAACGCGGCTCCTTGGTGGTGGTTGCGGCTTGCCAGCTCGGTGGGCGTTTCTGCAAAAAGGCCCGCAAGCCTTCCTGGCCTTCCGGGCTGACGCGGATGCGGGCGATGGCGTTTTCGGTGTAGCGACGCAGGGCCGGGGTCAGGGCGCCGTTGCCGACTTCACGCAGCAGATCCTTGCTGGCACGCATGGCGGCGGGGCTGTTGAGCAGGAGGTTGTCGATCCATTGTTCGACTTTCTGTTCAAGCTCGGCCGCCGGATAGCTTTCGGAGAGCAATCCAATTTCACGCGCCCGTTGGCCGCCAAAACGCTCGGCCGTCAGCGCATAACGCCGCGCCGCACGTTCACCGATGGCTTGCACCACGAACGGGCTGATCACCGCCGGCGCCAAGCCAATGCGCACTTCCGACAGGCAGAACTGCGCGTCATCGGCGCCAATTGCCATGTCGCAGCAACTGATCAGACCCAGCGCGCCACCGAACGCCGCGCCTTGCACCACGGCCACGGTCGGGATTTTCAGTTTGGCGAGGTTGTACATCAGCTCCGCCAGTTCCCGGGCGTCGTCGAGGTTGGTGTGGTAATCGAGTTCGGCCGATTGCTGCATCCAGGCCAGATCCGCGCCGGCGCTGAAGTGTTTGCCGCGTCCGCGCACCAGCAGGAAACGCAGGCTGGCGTCGCTGGCGACTTTGTCCAAAGCCAGGATCAGTTCGCGGATCATCTCGGCGTTGAACGCGTTGTTCTTTTCTTCGCGGCTCAGCCACAGGGTCGCGAAACCCCGTGGATCGCTCTGTAATTCGAGGGTGTTGAAGTCGCTCATGAGGTTCTCCCGATCACATCCGGAACACGCCGAAGCGGCTCGGTTCGATAGGCGCGTTCAACGACGCGGACAAGGCCAGGGCCAGCACATCGCGGGTCTGCGCCGGGTCGATGACGCCGTCGTCCCACAGCCGTGCGCTGGAATAGTAGGGGTGACCCTGCTCTTCGTACTGGTCGAGAATCGGTTGCTTGATCTCGCTTTCCTGCTCGGCGCTGAACGCCTGGCCGCTGCGTTCTGCCTGCTCGCGCTTGACCTGGACCAGTACGCCGGCCGCCTGTTCGGCGCCCATCACGCCGATCCGCGCGTTCGGCCACATCCACAGGAAGCGCGGATCGTAGGCCCGCCCGCACATGCCGTAGTTACCGGCGCCGAAGCTGCCGCCGATGATCACGGTGAATTTCGGCACCTTGGCGCAGGCAACGGCGGTCACCAGTTTCGCGCCGTGCTTGGCGATGCCGCCGGCCTCGTATTTCTGGCCGACCATGAAGCCGGTGATGTTCTGCAGGAACAGCAGCGGAATCCCGCGCTGGCAGGCCAGTTCGATGAAGTGCGCGCCTTTTTGCGCGGCTTCGGCGAACAGGATGCCATTGTTGGCGAGGATCGCGATCGGGTAGCCGTGCAGATGGGCGAAACCGCACACCAGCGTCGTACCGAACAGCGCCTTGAATTCATCGAACACCGAACCGTCGACCAGTCGCGCAATCACTTCGCGCACATCGAACGGTTGCTTGGCGTCCGCCGACACCACACCGTACAACTCGTCGCTGGCGTACAGCGGCGCAATCGGCGCGCGCTGCTGCACTTCGCCGAGCTTGCGCCAGTTGAGGTTGGCGACGCTGCGGCGGGCGAGGGCGAGGGCGTGCTCATCGCTTTCGGCGTAATGGTCGGCGACCCCGGAAGTCTTGCAGTGCACATCGGCCCCGCCGAGGTCTTCGGCGCTGACCACTTCACCGGTCGCAGCTTTCACCAAGGGCGGGCCGGCGAGGAAAATCGTCGCCTGATTGCGCACCATGATCGCTTCGTCGGCCATCGCTGGCACATACGCGCCGCCCGCAGTGCACGAGCCCATGACCACCGCAATCTGCGGAATGCCCATGGCGCTCATGTTGGCCTGGTTGAAGAAGATCCGCCCGAAGTGCTCGCGATCCGGAAACACTTCGTCCTGGCGCGGCAGGTTGGCGCCGCCCGAGTCCACCAGATAGATGCACGGCAGGCGATTCTGCTGGGCGATAGTCTGGGCACGCAGGTGTTTCTTCACGGTCAGCGGGTAGTACGAACCGCCTTTCACGGTCGCGTCGTTGGCGACGATCATGCACTCGACGCCTTCCACGCGGCCGATGCCGGCAATCACGCCAGCGGCCGGCACGTCTTCGCCATACACGGCGTGGGCGGCCAACTGGCTGATTTCCAGAAACGGCGAACCTGGATCGAGCAAGCGGTTGATCCGCTCACGCGGCAGCAGTTTGCCGCGCGAGGTGTGACGTTCCTGAGCTTTCGCGCCGCCACCCTGAGCCACTTGGGCAAGCAGGGTGTGCAGGGCGTCGACCTGTTCGAGCATCGCCGCGCTGTTGGCGGCGAACTCCGCTGAACGAGGGTTGAGCTGGGTATGCAGGATAGCCATGGACAGCTCCGTTTAGCGGGTTTCGTTGAACAGTTCGCGACCGATCAGCATGCGACGGATCTCACTGGTACCGGCACCGATTTCGTACAGCTTGGCGTCACGCAGCAGACGGCCGGCCGGGAATTCGTTGATGTAACCGTTGCCGCCGAGAATCTGGATTGCGTCCAGGGCCATTTGCGTGGCGCGTTCGGCGGTGTAAAGGATCACGCCGGCGGCGTCCTTGCGCGTGGTCTCGTTGCGCTCGCAGGCCTGGGCCACGGCGTAGAGGTAGGCGCGGCTGGCGTTAAGCTGGGTGTACATGTCGGCGACCTTGCCCTGGATCAGCTGGAATTCGCCGATGCTCTGGCCGAACTGCTTGCGGTCGTGGATGTACGGCACGATCAGGTCCATGCACGACTGCATGATCCCGGTCGGGCCACCGGACAGCACGACGCGCTCGTAATCGAGGCCGCTCATCAGCACTTTCACGCCGCCGTTGAGCACGCCGAGGATGTTTTCTTCCGGCACTTCGACGTCGTCGAAGAACAGCTCGCAAGTGTTGGAACCGCGCATGCCGAGCTTGTCGAACTTGTTGCTGCGGCTGAAGCCTTTCCAGTCGCGCTCGACGATGAACGCGGTGATGCCGTGAGGGCCCTTTTCCAGGTCGGTCTTGGCGTAGATCACGTAGGTGTTGGCGTCGGGGCCGTTGGTGATCCAGGTCTTGCTGCCGTTGAGGACGTAGCGGTCACCGCGTTTTTCGGCGCGCAGTTTCATCGAGACCACGTCGGAACCGGCGTTCGGTTCGCTCATGGCGAGTGCGCCGACGTGTTCGCCGCTGATCAGTTTTGGCAGGTATTTGGATTTCTGTTCGTGGTTACCGTTGCGGTTGATCTGGTTCACGCAGAGATTGGAGTGGGCGCCGTAGGACAAAGCCACGGAAGCGGAGCCACGGCTGATTTCTTCCATCGCCACGACGTGCGCCAGGTAACCCAGGCCAGCGCCGCCGTACTCTTCCGGCACGGTGATGCCGAGCAGGCCCATGTCGCCGAACTTGCGCCACAGATCGGCGGGGAACAGGTTGTCGCTGTCGATTTGCGCGGCGCGCGGGGCGACCTCCTTGGCGACAAAGGACTGAACCTGATCGCGCAGCATGTCGATGGTTTCACCGAGGGCAAAGTTCAGGGATGGGTAGCTCATGGGTCACCTTTTGGCTTTTTTGTAGGGCGGGGAGAAGGGCGTTTCAGTTCTCACCTTTACGTTAACGTAAGCCTGTGACGAATGGCTGTCAATCACCCTTTACGTTAACGTCAACTTGAGCGAGAGTAGGGCCAGTTCTGAATGGTCGGAGCTCATATGGCTCCGGTCCAACACCCACTAATAAAGACAATAGGGGTCGTCATGGATCAACCCAGTGCAAACCCGCAGCGCAGCTACACCCGTGGTTCCCAGGACAAAGCCTTGCTGGCGATGACCATCGGGCAGAAGTTCGACGAGACCGTCGCGCAGTACCCGGACGGCGAGGCGCTGGTGGTGCGCCATCAGCAGCAGCGTTACACCTGGCGGCAACTGGCCGACGCGGTGGACGTGCATGCCAGAGCCCTGCTGGCGTTGGGTTTGCAGGCCGGTGACCGGCTCGGCATCTGGGCGCCGAACTGCGCGCAGTGGTGCATCACTCAGTTCGCCACCGCAAAGATCGGCGTGATTCTGGTCAACATCAACCCGGCCTACCGCAGCTCCGAGCTGGAATACGTGCTCAAGCAATCCGGTTGCCAGTGGCTGGTCTGCGCGGGCGCGTTCAAGAGCTCCAACTATCACGGCATGTTGCAAGGCTTGCTGCCGGAGCTGGCCGAGCAATCCATCGGCGAACTGCGCAGTGAGCGCCTGCCGGAGCTGCGCGGCTTGATTAGCCTCGATCCCCAGCCGCCTTCGGGTTTTCTCCCGTGGTCGCAACTGGCAGATCTGGCCGCCAGTGTCTCTCCAGAACAATTGCGTGAACGCAGCGACAGCCTGCACTTCGATCAACCGGTCAACATCCAGTACACCTCCGGCACCACCGGTTTCCCCAAGGGCGCGACCCTCAGTCACTACAACATCCTCAACAACGGTTACATGGTCGGCGAAAGCCTCGGCCTGACCGCCGCCGATCGCCTGGTGATCCCGGTTCCGCTGTATCACTGCTTCGGCATGGTCATGGGCAACCTGGGCTGTATCACCCACGGCAGCACCATGATTTATCCCAACGATGCCTTCGATCCGCTGCTGACCCTGGGCACCGTGGCTGAAGAAAAAGCCACCGCGCTGTACGGCGTGCCGACCATGTTCATCGCCATGCTCGATCAGCCGCAGCGCGCCGAATTCGACCTGTCGACCCTGCGCACCGGGATCATGGCCGGCGCGACTTGTCCGATCGAAGTGATGCGCCGGGTCATCAACGAAATGCACATGAGCGAAGTGCAGATCGCCTACGGCATGACCGAAACCAGCCCCGTGTCCCTGCAGACCGGGCCATCTGACGAACTGGAACTGCGCGTCACCACCGTCGGCCGCACCCAGCCACAACTCGAAAGCAAAATCATCGACGAGGCCGGCAACCCGGTGCCACGTGGCACCATCGGCGAACTGTGTACCCGTGGCTACAGCGTGATGCTCGGCTACTGGAACAACCCGAATGCCACCGCCGAAGCCATCGACGCGGCAGGCTGGATGCACACCGGCGACCTGGCGAGCATGAACGACGAGGGTTACGTCTGCATCGCCGGCCGCAACAAGGACATGATCATTCGTGGCGGCGAAAACATTTACCCGCGTGAACTGGAAGAGTTCTTTTTCACCCACCCGGCGGTGGCGGACGTGCAGGTGATCGGCATTCCCTGCTCGCGTTACGGCGAGGAAATCGTCGCCTGGATCAAATTCCATCCCGGCCACAGCGCCACCGAACAAGAGCTGCAAGCGTGGTGCAAGGAGCGTATCGCCCACTTCAAGACGCCGCGTCATTTCAAGTTCGTCGAGGAGTTTCCGATGACGGTGACCGGCAAGATCCAGAAGTTCCGGATGCGCGAGATCAGTATCGAGGAGTTGCGCGGTAACGAGGGCTGAGGAAAAGATCTGTGGGGGCGTTGCTCCCACAGTTTCAACTTTCTATATCGATCAGAGCCTTCGAAGCCAGGGCGCGGACCCTGGCTTCGAAAGCGGCGCTTATTGCTTTGCTTCTACATTTTCCAACGCCTGATTCACTGCCAACTCACCCAACATCACCACTTGCGCAATGCCCAACAGGGTCTTGCGGTTCGGCCCTTCCAGCAGGCCGGCAAAGTCACCGAGCATGACCGTGGCTGACGCGAGGGATTCGCAGGCGTTGGCCAGCAAGGACTCCGTGTCGGTTTGCGGGTTGACCATGAACATGTCGTTTGGGGTGTAGGGCGTGGCCATGATCTTGGCTGCGGGGGTCAGGTAATAGTCGAGGGCGCGTTCGGCCGCGTCGTGGAGTTTTCTTGAATCAGGAAATTCATACGGGGACACCGGATCTTCTAACGGTGGAATGACGGTCTTGGACATCAGCTGGAACTCCGGACAGAGTCGCTTGAGGATTTTTATCGACGGCTGCCCAAGCAGTGAGGGGACAAGCCCCTCACCGAGGCGGCCACTACCGCGAGACGTGATGGTTATCCAGCACACGATTGACCAGCAGCTCACTCAGCATGATGACCTGCTGCAGAATCTGCATCGCCTTGCGCTGCGACGGATCGACGGTGTCGCCAATATCCCGGGCCATGTCACTGGCCGACGACAGCGTTTCGCACGCTTCGACCAGTAGCGTTTCGTCATCCACCGTTGGATTGACCAGATAGATCTTGCCGGGCTTGCGCGATGGCTTGGACGTCTTCTGCGCCCCAGGATCGAGGTAATGATTGATCGCCCGCTCGGTGGCCGTTTTTATGTTTTCGGCTTCGAGTGCGGCGTCGTAGGGGATTGAATCGGTTTCTGGTGGGTTTGGTGTGGCTTTGAACATACGTGTAACTCCTATCGCAGACTTCAAGGAGCCATCACCCACGCTACCAAACGATGGGTGGCGGCCATACGCGGGTTGGTAGACCGGCTGCAATAGGAACCCGGCGCTCACGAATGAGCCCCACGCATGACCACCATAAAACCGAGCCCCCAAAAGGGACTGGATACGGTGTTGCCATACAGCTATTACAGACGGGCTACCAAACCCGATCACTGTTTTTCAGTGACAGGGAAACGATATAGCCCACCCCATAGCCGCGTAAGCCGGCGGATTCTGGCGTACGCGTAGGCAACGACGCAAGGTGTTGTAGCCCTTATGGCGTAACGGTTCGTGTACTTTAAACGCGCATGCGGCGTCGTGTTTACACACAGCGAAAGCCGTGAACCCTCCGTGTTTTTGTTGGGATTACTTGTATGGGGGGGGCTGGATGTTGAGGCACAAGATCAATTGCCTCACTGAGATCTTGCCGAGTGAGCGCTTACAGGAAGATCGAGATGGGGGAGGAGATCCGTCGCGGACAATTTCAGAACGCCAGACAGCACAAAGGGGAGCCGAAGCTCCCCTTTAATTTTGTCGTCGCGTGCTCTTTTTTATTATTGAGGGTCGGTCTGTTGTTGTTTTTGGCAACCGTGGCCCTTTACCGCTGTTTTTGGCGACCCCCATCCGGGGTCAAGAGCAAACGTATTTTTTTGAGCGCTGATCTGCTTTCTCGCTAGGCGATCCAACCGATTCGGGAGCTACCTGAAGGTAGTTTTATTGTTCTCTGCCCGGTTGCGGGTCATTCCGAGGAACACCCTGAAAAGCACACCTTCTCCAAAAAAATCTGTTAGCTGCGTCTCTGCCGTGTTGTTTTTGTTATGTCAGAGTCGGTACGTCTTATTTTTATTGGTTTGCTGCTTTTTATTCTTGTTATGCCATAGAGATAGCAGAAGCCGTGCCAACTTTTCAAAACCCTTGTAAATCAAGGGTTTGAGATTTTTGAAGGATTTTTCCTTCAGGCAAAACCAGACAATTTGTTTCCGTGTTACTCGCTTGTGCCCACGTTTCGCGCTCGGCGGTAACACCATCCCCTCACTGTGCGCTACGAGCCTTGGCCACGCGCGAACCGGTTGGGCGACCCAGCACGGCACTGATCTGTTGGCCGGCAGCAATCAAGGCGTCGAGGTCGATACCGGTCTCGATGCCCAGGCCGTTGAGCAGGTACACCACGTCTTCGGTGGCGACGTTACCGCTGGCGCCCTTGGCGTACGGGCAGCCGCCGAGGCCGGCGATCGAGCTGTCGAACACCGCGATGCCTTCCAGCAGGCTGGCGTAGATGTTGGCCATGGCCTGGCCGTAGGTGTCGTGGAAGTGGCCGGCGAGTTTTTCTCGCGGCACCTGCTTCGAGACCACTTCGAACAGACGGCGGGTCGCGCCAGCGGTGCCGGTACCGATGGTGTCGCCCAGCGACACTTCGTAGCAGCCCATCGCGTACAACTCGCGGGCGACCATGGCGACTTGTTCCGGGGCGACCTCGCCTTCATAAGGGCAACCCAGCACGCAGGACACGTAACCGCGCACGGTAACGCCGTGCTGTTTCGCCGATTCCATGATCGGTGCGAACCGCGCCAGGCTCTCGCTGATCGAGCAATTGATGTTGCGTTGCGAAAACGCTTCGGATGCCGCAGCAAACACCGCGACTTCCTTGACCCCGGCGGCCAGCGCATCTTCAAAACCGCGCAGGTTTGGCGCCAGCGCGCCATAGGTCACGCCGGGCTTGCGCTGGATCTGCGCGAACACGTCGGCGGAGCCGGCCATCTGCGGTACCCACTTGGGCGAGACGAAACTGCCGACTTCTATATAGCCGAGGCCGGCAGCGCTCAACGCGTCGACCAGTTGCACCTTGTCGGCAACGCTGATGGGCTGGGCTTCGTTCTGCAGGCCGTCACGCGGGCCGACTTCGATCAGGCGTACTTGGGAGGGGAGGGACATGGCGTTGACCTGTTGTAATTATCGGGAGGCTACTGCGCGACTTGCTGACTTTTGAGCGTCTGCTCCAGCGCCTGTACACAGCGTTCTTCGGCGGTGTCGAGTTCCAGCTTCATCTGTTCGATGTCTAGCAATTGCTGCTCGAGCTGTTCCCGGCGTTCGCTGATTTTCGCCAGCATGCTGTTGAGTTGTTTGGTGTTACCGCTGGAGGGGTCGTAGAGCTCGATCAGCTCGCGGCACTCGGCCAGGGAAAAACCGATGCGCTTGCCCCGCAGGATCAGCTTCAGGCTGACCTTGTCGCGTGGCGAATAGATGCGTTCCTGGCCTCGGCGCTCGGGGCTGAGCAGGCCTTGTTCTTCATAGAAGCGGATCGCCCGGGTGGTGATGTCCAGCTCGCGGGCGAGGTCGGAAATGCTGTAGGTCTGGCTGCTCATGAAAGCGCTCGAAATAAGGTCTTGGCGCTAAGCTAATGGCAGGTTGACGTTTACGTCAAGTGGTGGGCGCCTGCAGCTTGTCGAGCTTCTTCTCGTGCGCTGTCACTTGCTGGCACAGCTCGATCATCTGCTCGCGCATCCAGCGGTTGGCCGGGTCCTGATCGGTGCTTTCGTGCCAGTACAAATGGGTTTCCACGGGTGGCACATCGTTGACCGGCAGATTGAACGCATGCAGGTCATGGCGACGGGCAAAACGCTCCGGCACGGTCATCACCATGTCGGTCTGCTGCAACACCTGGGACGCCATCAGATAGTGCTGCGAGCGCAGCGCGATCTTGCGCTGGATGCCCATCTTGCCCAGCGCCAGATCGACATGGCCCAGACCACTGCGACGGCTGGAAATATGAATGTGGGTCAGCGACAGGTAATCGTCGAGGGTGAATTTTTCCTTGGTCGCCAGCGGATGGCCCTTGCGCATGGCGCAGACGTATCGGTCTTCCATCAGCTTGACGTGGCGCACCTGCGGGTCGGTGTTGAGCGGCGCGTCCACGGCGAAATCGAGGCGCCCGGCGGCCAGTTCCTTGGTGGTTTCCCGGCGTTTGGACAGGAAACTTTCGATGATCACCGTCGGCGCCAGGCGACGCAGGCGCTGGAACAGCGGCGGCAGAATCACCGCTTCGGTCAGGTCAGTCATGCTGATGCGGTAAGTCTTTACCGCTTGCGAGGGGTTGAAAATGCGGCTTTCCTGAACCGACACCCGCAGCAGCGACAGTGCGTTGCGCACCGGGCCGATGATGTTCTGCGCCATGGGCGTCGGCACCATGCCCTGGGCCGTGCGTACGAAGAGCGGGTCGTTGAAGGTCTCGCGCAACCGCGCCAAGGCGTTGGACACCGCTGGCTGGGTGATGCCGACAATCTGCCCGGCGCGGGTCAGGTTGGCTTCGGTGTAGATCGCGTCGAAGACGATGAAAAGGTTGAGGTCGACCTTGCTCAGATTCATTACGCGGCTCTCTTGTTATAGGTGGAGGGTACAGGTCAGGGCTGCCCGGAAAATCAACCAATCATATATCGGTGATGAATGTTTATACACGCCGAGAATAGGCTAGGTAAATTATCAACGCTGTTCTAGCATCGATTGCATGACTTAAACAACCTGCCGAAAAAAGGTAATTGCTCATGGATTTCGCTTATTCGCCCAAGGTGCAAGAACTGCGTGAGCGCGTGACCGCGTTCATGGACACTTACGTTTACCCGGCCGAAGCCGTGTTCGAACGGCAGGTTGCCGAGGGCGACCGCTGGCAGCCGACCGCGATCATGGAAGAACTCAAACTCAAGGCCAAGGCTGAAGGACTGTGGAATTTGTTTCTGCCTGAGTCGGAGCTCGGCGCCGGCCTGACCAACCTCGAATACGCGCCATTGGCGGAAATCATGGGCCGTTCGCTGCTCGGTCCCGAGCCGTTCAACTGCTCGGCACCGGACACCGGCAACATGGAAGTGCTGGTGCGTTACGCCAACGAAGAGCAGAAACAGCGCTGGCTCGAACCGCTGCTGCGCGGCGAGATTCGCTCGGCGTTTGCGATGACCGAACCGGACGTCGCATCCTCCGACGCCACCAACATGGCTGCTCGTGCCGTGCGTGATGGCGATGAGTGGGTGATCAACGGCAAGAAATGGTGGACCTCCGGCGCCTGCGATCCGCGCTGCAAGATCCTGATCTTCATGGGCCTGAGCAACCCTGACGCTCCGCGCCACGCCCAGCACTCGATGATTTTGGTGCCGGTCGACACCCCCGGCGTGAAGATCGTCCGTCCGCTGCCGGTGTTCGGTTACGACGACGCACCCCACGGCCACGCCGAAGTGCTGTTCGACAACGTGCGAGTGCCGTACGAAAACGTCCTGCTCGGTGAAGGACGCGGCTTCGAAATTGCTCAAGGTCGCCTTGGCCCAGGCCGGATTCACCACTGCATGCGTTCGATCGGCATGGCCGAGCGCGCACTGGAACTGATGTGCAAACGTTCGGTGAGCCGTACTGCATTCGGCAAACCGCTGGCGCGCCTGGGCGGTAACGTCGACAAGATCGCCGACTCGCGGATGGAAATCGACATGGCACGTCTGCTGACCCTGAAGGCGGCGTACATGATGGACACCGTGGGTAACAAGGTTGCCAAGAGCGAGATCGCGCAGATCAAGGTCGTCGCACCGAACGTCGCGTTGCGGGTGATCGACCGGGCGATCCAGATCCATGGCGGGGCTGGGGTGTCGAACGATTTCCCGCTGGCCTACATGTACGCCATGCAGCGCACCCTGCGCCTGGCCGACGGCCCGGACGAAGTGCACCGCGCGGCGATCGGCAAGTTCGAGATCGGCAAGTACGTGCCGAAGGAAATGCTGCGTAGCGAGCGCTGATCCAGCACTTCACCCCTGATCGTTCCCACGTCTAGGCGTCAAGCCGGTGATCGTTCCCACGCTCTGCGTGGGAATGCATACCGTGACGCTCCGCGTCACAGTGGACGCGGAGCGTCCATGGCTGCGTTACCACGCAGAGCGTGGGAACGATCACTGGTTCGACGCTCAGTAAACCCACACCTCGACCCGCCGATTCTTGATCCTGCCTTCATCCCCGCTGTTGGTCGCCACCGGCATCAGCGCGCCAAATCCGCGCACTTCGCGCAACACCACGCCGTTCTTCACCAGCTCCCGGCGTACCGCCATCGCCCGCAGCTTCGACAGCAAATCCGCCCGCGCCGGATCGTCCTTGGCGTCGCCGAACCCCACCAATGTCACTGCACGGTCGGTCTTCTCGTGGTGCTTTATATAGTCGAACACCCGGGCCAGATCCTGGCGGGCCTTGTTGTCGAGGCTGGCGCTGCCTTCTTCGAAGCGGAAGTTCACGGTCAGACGCTGGGCGTGCCGGCTGAGGGATTGATACCCCTCGGGCATCAGCGCATTCGGCGTAACCGAGATGGCGTGCACGGTTTGGGCGATAAAGCCATTGGCCGCAACAATCGCCTGGCCCTGACGGCTTTGCGCAAAATCCACCAACGCCCGGGCCCACGGGTTCAGGCTGTCGGGTGGCAAATAGAAGAACAACCGTCGTGACAGTGGATAGTCTTCGGTGGCGATCAGGCTGGCCAGCGGCAACATCGCCAGGGACTGTCCATCGACAATCGCCACGGCTTTGGCCTGGCGCACATAGGGCAGGCCGATAAAACCGATGGCTTGCGGATCGGCACTGACCGCGTCGGACAATTGCTCGCTCGACTCGAAACGTTTCGCCGAATTATTCAGAGTTTTCCCACGACGACTGAGGACAAGTTCCTTGAACGTGTCGTAGGTGCCGGACTGATCATCCCGCGCATACAGATGAATCGTCCCACCCTTGCCGCCGAGTTCTTCCCACGTCTTCGCCTCGCCGCTGAAGATGCGCGCCAGTTGTTCGGTATTCAATTGGTTCAGCGGATTGGCGGGGTGAAGGATGATCGCCAGGCCATCGATGGCGATGACTTGCTCGGCGCCGGGGCTTTTCAGGTCGCCGAGGGGTTGCAGGCTGGCGAGTTCGCTGTCCTTGATCGGACGAGAAGAGGCGGCCAGATCGGCGCTGTTGCTTTTGAGTGCCGTGAAACCGGTGCTGGAGCCATGGGCGGCGATTTCCACCACGATCCGTTTACCTTGAGCCGTCAGGCCGACGACTCGCTGTTCGTTGGCGGTGTCCGGGGTTTCGCTGTGGACTTTTGACAGTCCCTGTTCTTTGAGCAGGCCTTCCACCAGTGCCGGGCCGAGGGCCGCGCCGATGGTGTTGGAACCCTGGATACGCAGGACCGGGCCGTTCTCGGGAATGGGCAATGCAGCGGCCGAAACCTGCAGCCAGGCACTCAGGAGAAAGACGAACAGAACGCGCAGGGTCATGCCGGCACCGAATGCAGCCAAGGGGATTGCCGGGGAGATTAAGTCAGTGAGGTTTCTGAAAGATGACAAGGCAGAAGATCACAACCGCTGGCTGTGATCTTCTGCTTCAGGCTGGTCAGCTCAATTCAAGCCAGATCGGCGCATGGTCCGAAGGCTTTTCCATCCCGCGCAGTTCATAGTCCACGCCGGCCGCTTTCACCCGTGGCAGCAAGCCATGGGACGCCAGGATCACGTCGATGCGTAGACCACGCTTCGGCTCGTCTTCAAAACCACGGCTGCGATAGTCGAACCAGCTGAAGGTGTCAGTAACATCTGGGTTCAGATGACGGAAGCTGTCGGTCAGGCCCCAGTTCTTCAGGCGGGCCATCCACTCGCGCTCTTCCGGCAGGAAGCTGCATTTGCCGGTTTTCAGCCAGCGCTTCATGTTGTCCGGGCCGATGCCGATGTCGCAGTCTTCCGGGGAAATGTTCACGTCGCCCATCACCACCAGAGGCTGCTCATTGTTGAACTGGCTTTCCAGCAGCGCTTGCAGATCGCTGTAGAAGCGTTGCTTGGCGGGGAATTTGGTCGGATGGTCGCGACTTTCGCCCTGTGGGAAATAGCCGTTCATGATCGTCACCGGCACGCCGTTGGCGTCGGCGAACGTGCCCCAGATAAAGCGCCGCTGCGCGTCTTCTTCATCGGTGGCGAAGCCTTTGTGCACGGCAATCGGCTCCTGGCGCGAGAGCAGGGCAACGCCGTAATGGCCTTTCTGGCCGTGGAAATACACGTGATAACCCAGGGCCCGCACTTCTTCCAGCGGGAACTGGTCGTCGTGGACCTTGGTTTCCTGCAGGCCGATGACGTCCGGCTGATGCTTTTCGATCAGCGCCGCCAGCTGATGCGGGCGGGCCCGCAGTCCGTTGATGTTGAAGGAAACGATCTTCATGGTCGGCAGTCCTGGCAAAAGGGCGATGCTAGCTGACATGTAGGATCTGGGCCAGCGTGGCGGTAGTCCATATGCGCTGCTAATGTCTTTCGGGTGTGGGAACGATCCCTTCAGCCCAAGGCTCGTATAACAAGAACGGGGCCTGTTGAGTCCCGTCCAGGGAGAATCACCGTCATGCCTGAAACCTCGACCGCCATCGCCGACATCCACATGCTCGACCGCGGCTATTCCCGTGAAGCGCGATCCTTGCTGTATCAGGCTTACCGTCATGAGCCGACCTTCGCTTATCTGTTCGAGGCCGAGCGCCCGGGCTACGAACAACGGGTGCGCGCCACGGTGCGGGAACTGGTCAAACAGCATTTCCTGCAGGATCTGCCGGCCATCGGCCTGTTGGTCAATGATCGCTTGATCGGCATCGCCCTGATCGCACCGCCGCAACGACGTCTGGGTGTCACCGAGAGTTGGGCCTGGCGTCTGCGCATGGTGTTGAGCACCGGTTTCCGCTGCACCCGGCGTTATCTGGAATATCACGCCGCCGTTGAAGCCTGCGTGCCGACCGATTCGGTGCACATGCTGCCGCTGCTGGGTGTGCATCCACAATTTCAGGGCAAACACTTCGGCGAACAACTGCTGCAAGCGGTGCACAACTGGTGCGCGGTGGACGAAAGCTCCCAAGGGGTGATCCTCGATACCGGCAACCCGCGCTACCTGGAGTTTTACAAGCGTCAGGGCTATGAGGAAATCGGCGAAGTCGCCGTCGGACCGGTGCGCGAGCACGTGTTTTTCCACGCCAACCCGCAGGTGTTACAAACTGCAACGGGATAACCATCGAACTTTTTGGGAAATTTCCTGTTCTATCACGCTCCCAAGCCCGTGATAGCATCCGCGCCTATGAAGTTTCCAGGAAGATTTACCAGTGGCGTGCTCATGCTGTTAACCAGCTGCGCGGCGCTGGCGCAAAGTGAATTGGATGTGCGGATCAAACCGTCCAACGATGAACTCAAAGCCAATATAGAAGGCTATATCGGCAGCCTCGGCGATCGTGACGAAGAAGCCTTGCAGCGCTTCAGTCGCGGCGCCGAAGAGCAGGCGCGCAAGGCCGCCCAGGCTTTGGGCTACTACCAGCCGCACATCGAGAGTGACGTGAAGGGCGGCGAAAAACCGCGCCTGGTGCTGAACATCGATCCCGGCGAGCCGATTCGCCTGCGCAATGTCACCGTGCGTGTCGACGGACCCGCTGCCGCCCTCAAAGCCTTTCGTGTACCGAAAAGCGACGTGCTCAAGCCCGGCGCCGTGCTCAACCATGGTCGTTACGAAGACGCCAAGCGCTTGATCCAGAATCAAGCGTCGCGCTATGGCTTCTTCAGTGGCCGTTTCACCAGCCAGAAATTGATGGTCGATCCCCGCGCCGGGGTCGCCGATGTTGAATTGATCTATGAAAGCGGCCCGCGTTATGCGCTGGGCAAAGTCAGCTTCGCGGGCGACACGCCGTTCGACGAAGACCTGCTGCAACGCATGGTGCCGTTCAAGGCCGGCGAACCGTATGACTCGGAGCTGATCGCCGAACTCAATCGAGACCTGCAATCGAGCGGTTATTTCGAAGGCGTGCGGGTCGACGCCGCACCGACCGCCGCGAAAAACGACGTGATCCCGGTGGACGTCAAACTCGAAACCCGCAAGCCGCGCACCATGGGCCTGGGTCTCGGTTATTCCACCGACGTTGGCCCGCGCATCAAGGCCAACTGGACTCGCCATTGGGTCAACCCGCAAGGCGACAGTTACGGCTGGGAAGCCGAACTCTCGGCGCCACGGCAGAACGTCGGACTGTTCTATGACATTCCGCTGGACCCGCCGCTGACCGACAAACTGCGCTGGGCCGGTGGTTATCAGTACGAAAACATCGACGGTTCCGACACCCTGAGCAAACTGCTGACCTTCGGCCCGGAATGGCACAGCAAGTTGCCCAGCGGCTGGCAGCGGGTGATTTCGCTGAAATGGCAGCGTGAGGAATATCAACTGGGCGACGACTCCGGTCTCAGCAACCTGTTGATGCCCGGCGTCAGCTATTCCTACCTCAAGAGCGACAACCGCATCGACCCGCACAATGGTTATCGCCTGACGTTTGAATCCAAGGTGGCCAAGGAAGGTCTGGCTTCGGACACCAACCTTTTATATGGCACCGCATTGATCAAAGGCCTGACCACGGTGTTCGACAATCACCGCTTCCTCGGGCGGGTGCAGGTCGGCGGCAGCGCCACCAACGGTTATAAATCCGTACCACCGTCGCTGCGCTTCTTCGCCGGTGGCGATCAGAGCGTGCGCGGTTACGACTATCAGAGCCTGTCCCCGGAAAACGCCGAGGGCGACCGCATCGGCGGGCGTTACATGATTGCCGGCAGCGTCGAATATCAATACTCGATCGCTGAAAAATGGCGGATCGCGACCTTCGTCGACCAAGGCAACTCCTTCAACAAACTCGAACTGCCGAACCTCAAGACCGGGGTCGGTATAGGTGTGCGCTGGGTTTCGCCGGTGGGGCCGATCCGCCTCGACCTGGCTCACGCGCTGGACGACGATGGCGGCATCCGGCTGCACTTTTCCATGGGGCCTGAGCTGTGAAGCGTGGTTTGAAGATTTCCGCTCTGGCGCTGTTGTCGCTGGTGCTGCTGATTGTATTGAGCATCACCGCTGTGCTCGGAACGCAGGCCGGCAGTCGGTGGGTGCTGGGGCTGGTTCCGGGTTTGAGTGTCGACAACTTTCAGGGTCGCCTGGGAGGGCAGTGGAGCGCCGATCATTTGCTCTGGCAGCAGGACGGCAGCCGCGTCGAGCTGAGCAAACCGATCTTCGAATGGTCACCGCTGTGCCTGACGCGCATGACGCTGTGCATCGAACAGCTCAAGGCCGATCAGGTCAGCCTGCAATTCCCGCCCGGTGAAGAAACCACCGACAGCGGTCCGATCAAACTGCCGGATCTGCAATTGCCCGTGGCCATCGAGCTGGGTGACGTGCAGGTCGGCAGCCTGTTGTTCAATGGCAGCGAACAGCTCAAAGGCCTGCAACTCGCGGCGCACTGGACTGCCAAGGGCATGCAGATCGACAGCGTGAAACTGCAACGCGACGACCTGAGCCTGAATCTGTCCGGCCTGTTGCAGCCCACCGGTAACTGGCCGCTAAACATCGCCGGTGATCTGACCCTGCCGTCACCGGGCACCGGCCCATGGATGCTGGCACTCAAAGTCGACGGCGATCTGCTCAAGACCCTGAACCTGCACGCCGACAGCCGTGGCTACCTCGACGGCCAGTTGACTGGCGAGCTGCAACCGCTGGCGGAAAACCTGCCGGCCAAGGTGCGCATCACTTCGGAAGCGTTCAAACCGAGCGCCGACCTGCCGGACACTCTGCAACTCAATCAACTGGTATTGACCGGCGAAGGCGACCTGAAAAACGGTTACCAATTGCTCGGCAATGCGACGTTGCCTGCCGATAAAGGCCCGGTAGCGCTGTTGCTCAAAGGCAAGGTTGACGCCAAGGGTGCGCAAATCGCCGGCCTCGACCTGACGGCCAATGACAAGCAAAGCCTCAAGCTCACTGGCAATGTCGATTGGAGCAAAGGCCTCAGCGCCCAGGCCAACATCAATTGGCAGGATTTCCCGTGGCATCGGCTCTATTCCGAGATCGACGAGCCGCAAGTCGCCTTGCGCACGTTCACCGGCGAAGTCTCCTACACCGACGGCCAATACCTCGGCAATTTCGCCGCCGCGCTGGATGGCCCGGCGGGGGCGTTCAGCCTGAGCAGCCCGTTCAGCGGCAATCTCAAACAGATCTTCCTGCCGCAATTCAAACTCGAAGCGGGGCAGGGCAAAGCTGAAGGGCATGTGAACGTGCAGTTCGCCGACGGCATTGCCTGGGACACTGCGCTGGAGTTGTCCGCGCTCAACCCGGCGTACTGGATGGCGGAGCTGCCGGGCACCTTGGCCGGGCCACTGAAAAGCACGGGCGAAATGAAGAACGAGCGCCTGAGCCTCAACGCTGACCTCGACCTCAAAGGCAAACTGCGCGGGCAACCGGCGGTGCTGCAAGCCAAGGCTGACGGCGCGGGCGAACAGTGGAATCTGAATGCCCTGCAAATCCGCCTCGGCGACAACAGCATCAATGGCAAGGGCAGCCTGCAACAGAAGCTCACGGGGCAGATCGACATCAAGTTGCCGCGTCTGGCCCAGCTCTGGCCGCAGCTGCGCGGGCAGATCAACGGTCGGGTCGATGTCGCCGGCACCCTGAAAGCACCGCAAGGCAAGCTCGACCTGCAGGGTTCGCAACTGGTGTTCCAGGACAATCGCCTGCAAAGCCTCAACCTCGACGCCACCCTCGACAGCGCGCAACGGGCGAAAATCGACTTGAAGGGCAGCGGCATTCAGGCCGGCGACACGTCGCTGGGCACCCTGACCGCCAGCGCTCAGGGCGATATCAAAAGCCAGAAACTCACTCTCGACCTGCTCGGGCCGAAGCTGAAACTCGCGCTGGGCCTGGACGGCAATCTGGACAAAGGCAACTGGCGCGGGCGTCTGGCCAGTGGCGACATTCAGGCCGGCGGTCAGGACTGGAAGCTGCAAAACCCGGCCAAACTTGAACGTCTGGCCGACGGCAAAATCAACTTCGGCGCCCATTGCTGGATGTCCGGCAATGCCAGCCTGTGCGGCGAAGACCAGCGGTTGATGCCGGAACCGAAGCTGCGTTACCACCTCAAGCAATTCCCGATCGAAAGCCTGGCGCAGTGGCTGCCCAAGGATTTCGCCTGGCAGGGCAAGCTCAATGCCGACCTGCAACTGGACCTGCCGGCCAGCGGCCCGAACGGCCAGATCAGCGTCGATGCCAGCGGCGGCACCTTGCGCATGAAGGAAAAGGATCAGTGGCTGGACTTCCCGTACCAGACCCTCAAGCTCACCAGCAAACTCACGCCGAAACGCATCGACACCGACCTCAACTTCGTCGGTGGCAAGCTCGGTGAACTGATGGTGCAGGCGCAGCTCAATCCGCTGCCGAAGAACAAACCGCTGAATGGCTCGTTCCGCCTCAGCGGGCTGGACCTGTCGGTGGCGCGGCCGTTTGTGCCGATGGTCGAGAAACTCACCGGACGCCTGAACGGCAGCGGCACGATTTCCGGCGGATTGCTTGCGCCGCTGGTCAACGGCACTGTGCAACTCAGTGACGGCGAAGTGTCCGGCCCGGAACTGCCGCTGGAATTGCAGGCACTGCAACTGCAAGCGGTGATCGCCGGGGAAACCGTGCAATTGAACGGCGGCTGGAAAAGCGGCAAGGCCGGGCAGGGCAGCCTCAGCGGCAACGTCGCCTGGGGTCAGGCGCTGGTGGTGGATCTGGCGCTCAAGGGCACGCAATTGCCGGTCACTGTCGAACCCTACGCCAAGCTTGAAGTGGCGCCGGACCTGAAAATTTCCATGGCCGGCGACGAGCTGGCGATTGCCGGCAAGGTGCTGGTGCCCAGAGGCGAAATCACCGTGCGCGAACTGCCGCCATCGACGGTGAAAGTCTCCGATGACACGATCATCGTCGGTGCGCAGACCGAAGAGGGCAAACCGCCGATGGCCATGAAGATGGACATCGATGTGGTGGTCGGTGAGGACAAGCTGAGCTTCGCCGGATTCGGCCTGACCGCCAACCTGCAAGGTCATGTGCACATCGGCGACAACCTGGACACCCGCGGCGAGCTGTGGCTCAACGACGGCAAATACCGCGCCTACGGCCAGCGCCTGACGGTACGCCGCGCGCGTCTGCTGTTTGCCGGGCCGATCGATCAGCCGTATCTGGACATCGAAGCGATCCGCCAGACCGACGACGTGATCGCCGGTATTCGCCTGAGCGGCAGCGCCGAGCAGCCGACCACGCAGATCTTCTCCGAGCCGGCGATGAGCCAGGAGCAGGCGTTGTCCTATCTGGTGCTGGGGCGTCCGCTGAGCACCACCGGCGAGGACAACAACATGCTCGCGCAAGCGGCGCTCGGTCTGGGCCTGATGGGCAGTTCCGGGGTCACCAGCGGTCTGGCCAAGGACCTGGGGATTCAGGATTTCCAGCTCGACACCCAGGGCAGCGGCAACACCACCAGCGTGGTGGCCAGCGGCAATATTTCGGAGAAGCTCAGCTTGCGTTACGGCGTCGGCGTGTTCGAACCGGCCAACACCATCGCCTTGCGCTACAAGCTGAGCAAAAAGGTCTACCTGGAAGCCGCCAGCGGCGTGGCCAGTTCGCTGGATATCTTCTACAAGCGGGACTTCTAGACCGCATTCCTACAGAGCCGGATCGTGTCACCACGATCCGGCTCTTTTTTGATGTATTAGACTGACCTCAGCTTGATGGCTGCAAAGTGCGGCTGCCCGAAACGCCCCGGGGGCGCCTATGGTCCGTTTGAGTATGGTCTTGCTCGGTAACGACTTTGTCCGCCGGCGCTGGTCAGCACTGGCGCTGACCGGCGTTGTCTGGGGCGCGGCCGGCGTGGCCATTTTCATCGATGCGCTGGACGGCGTTCTGTATTTCCCGCTGCATGTGTTCGGCTATCTGTTGTTGCTCGAAGCCCTGATCATTCTGCTGGTGCCGGCCCCGCAAGCTGGCACCGCGGCGGTTTTGCGCAGGGCGCGGGGTCTGGCTTTTCTGCTGCTGGGGCTGCTGATCGTCGACCGGCAACATGTCGCTGGGGTGATTCTCGCGGTGCTGTTCGGTGTGGCTTTTCTGCTCGACGGCGGTTTTCGTCTGGCGGCTGCGGTGGTGGTGCGCTTTGTCGGTTGGCAGGTGTCACTGCTGGTGGCGCTGTTCGAGATTGGCTTCGCGTTGTTCCTCCTCGAACCGTACCCGACGCTTTACAAGGGGACGGTGCCGTTCTGCATTGGCATGAGCATCTTTCTCTCGGGCTGTGCCTTGTTGCAGCAGGCATTGCGGTTCAAGAACGGGCATACGCCGGTGACGCCGTCCCCGGTGTGCAAACCGGCCTACGGTGACGCGTTGGTCATCCATGTCTGGACCCCCAGCGGCACCGTTGACGACACCCTGGTGCGCAACCGGCTGCTCAACCGTTATATCGCCGCAGTCGACATCAACGGCGTCATCTCCGCCGGCCACGCGGCACTGGAATGTGGGCCGGACCTTTACATCAGCCATTACCCGCTGGACGACATCGATCGTTCGGCGGGGGATTTCGTGCGGTTGCTGCGGGCCACACCGAACAACGATGTCCCAGGCAGGTTTCTGCAGGATTATGCGAGCGAGGTTGCCGACTGGTGTCCGTCCTCGGTTCAGGTCAGCTTCGGGCACTACGATGCCGCACGGCTTCAGGCGTTCTGGGCGGATTATCGGCAGGACACCACCTACAACCTCACCAGCCGCAATTGTTCGAGTGCCGTCGCGCATAGCCTGGAAGCGGCGCTGGAAGGCGCGATGAACCGGGGCCATTCGAGCATGCTGGATTTTGCCCGGGTCATCATCAGCCCGGAATTCTGGGTCGCGGCCCAGGTGCGCAAGCGCGCCGAGGCGATGGCCTGGACGCCCGGGCTGGTGCTCGATTATGCGCTGGCATTGCATGCCGCCATCGAGCCGGCGCCGCCGGGCTGGCACGGCATTTACGCGGGAGCCAGGCGCGCCTGCGGGTATGTGGCGACCGCGTTGCGTGGGCGCGAAGTTCATCCCGTTCAGCCGCCATCGATGAATCATCCCACTGACAAATCTTGAGCGTAATCGGCGTGCAATGCGCCCTAGTTCAGCCACGCTCGCCCAGCCATTTATCCGCCAATTACAAAGCAACCTAACTATTACGTTGACATTCGCTGCCTAGGCAGTAACATCTCGACATACATTCACTGCCTAGGCAGTTATTAGGTGAGCACATGAAGCATTTCACCCCCGACGAATTCAAGCATTGCCATCTCGGCCTGTTGCTCGGCCGTGCGGCCTTGCTCAAGGACAAGATCATCGACACCCACATGGAACCCCACGGCATCACTGCCGCGCAGTTCAAGGTGTTGATCATCATGGCCCAGTTCGGCGTCGATACCCCGGCCGAGCTGTGCCGGCACCTGTCGCTGGACAGCGGTTCGATGACCCGCATGCTCGACCGCCTGGAACAGAAAGGTTTCCTGATTCGCCAACGCAGCGAAGGCGATCGCCGTCAGGTGCAACTGAAACTCACCGAACAAGGCCAGCAACTGGCCGATCGCCTGCCGCACATCGGTGCCGACGCCATGAACGAACTGGCCGGCGCCGTGACCCCGGACGAGTTGAAAACCCTGGAATACATCCTCAAGAAAATTTTGCTGGCGGCCGGTGACCCGATCACCATCCAGCGGTTAGGTGAACACAATGAGCGGTAAAACCTTGCGCAGCAGCCTGACACTGGTGCTGTCGGCGATGATCCTCGCCGGTTGCGCCAACTACAGTGGCCTCGATACCCAAGGCGCCAGCCTCGATGCGAAAACCCTGAAAACCGGGCAATCGCTCAATGGCGTCACTCTGTCCCAGGCCGCTTGGCCGAAGAGCGACTGGTGGACCAGCCTCGGCGATCCGCAGCTCGACGGTCTGATCCGCGAAGCCCTGCACGACAGCCCGGACATGCAGATCGCCGACGCCCGCGCCCATCAGGCCAGCGCCGCTGCATATGCCGCCGATGCCGAGCGCTACCCGACCCTCGACGCCAGCGCCGGCATTACGCGCTCGCGCCTGGCCAAGGATCAGGACCCGCGAGGGCAGGGCGACGCCTACGCCACTACGCGCAATATCAGCGCCGGCTTCAATTACAACTTCGACCTCTGGGGCGGTCAGCGTGACGCCTGGGAAGCCGCACTCGGCCAGGCTCGCGCGGCTGAAGTCGACCGTCAGGCCGCGCAACTGACCCTCGCCGCCGACGTGGCCCGGGCCTACAGCGATCTGGGTCAGGCGCACATCGTTTATGACCTGGCGACCGAAGATCTCAAGCGCACCAAGCAGATGCTCGATCTGAGCCAGCGCCGTTTGAGCTCCGGGATCGACAGCCAGTACCAGTTCCAGCAGACCCAAAGCCTGGAAGCCAGCTCCGAAGCCAGCCTGATCGACGCCGAAAAGCGCCTGAACAGTGCCAAAATCGCTCTGGCCGTGTTGCTCGGCAAAGGCCCGGATCGCGGCAACGAAATCGCCCGACCGAAAGTCCTGCAAGCCAGTGCCGTAGCGCTGCCGTCTGTTCTGCCGGCGGAACTGCTGGGTCGTCGCCCGGATCTGGTCGCCGCGCGCTGGCGTGTCGAGGCCGCGAGCAAGGACATCGACTCGGCCAAGACCCGCTTCTATCCCAACCTGAACCTTACGGCGTCCGCCGGTGCCGAATCGTTATTGGGTGACGCGATGTTCGGGTCCGCCAGCCGCTTCTTCAACATCGCTCCGACCATTTCGCTGCCGATCTTCGACGGTGGACGCTTGCGCGCCAACCTCGATGCACGCGACGCCGACTACGACCTGGCCGTGGCGCAGTACAACAAAAGCCTGGTGAAAGCCTTGGGCGATGTCAGCGACACGATCAACCAGTTGCGTGACATCGGCCGGCAGATCGGCGCCCAGCAGCACGCGACCGACATTGCCCAGGATTCTTACAACACCGTGGTCCAGCGTTACGGTTCCGGCATCGGCAACTACCTGGACGTGCTCAGCATCGAGCAGCAATTGCTGCAGGCCCAGCGTCAGCTGGCCAACCTGAATGCCGAGCAGATCGACCTGTCGATTCAACTGATGCAAGCGCTGGGTGGCGGCTTTCAGGGGCAAACCCTGACCACCGCCAACGCCAGCCCAGCCACCACGCACAACTAATTCAAGGTATTTGTCATGGCCACTGCCGAAAACACTCAAGCTCAAGACAACACCCCCGACACCGGCAATCCGCGCAAACGCAAAGTGATGCTGGTGGTGTTGGCCGTTGTGGTTGCCCTCGCCGGTGCCGGCGTCTGGGCGTATCACGAATTCGTCGGGCGCTGGAACGAAAGCACCGATGACGCCTACGTCAACGGCAACGTCGTTGAAATCACCCCTTTGGTGACCGGCACCGTGGTCAGCATTGGTGCTGACGACGGCGATCTGGTTCACGAAGGTCAGGTGCTGATCAACTTCGACCCGAACGACGCCGAAGTCGGTCTGCAAAGTGCCCAGGCCAAACTGGCGCGCACCGTGCGTCAGGTTCGCGGCCTGTACAGCAACGTTGACGGCATGAAAGCCCAGGTCAACGCGCAACAGGCGAACGTGCAGAAAGCCCAGGACAACTACAACCGCCGGAAAAACCTCGCCGCCGGCGGCGCGATTTCCCAGGAAGAACTGTCCCACGCTCGCGACGACCTGACCTCGGCGCAAAACGCCCTGGCCAACGCCCAGCAGCAACTGAAAACCACCAGCGCACTGGTCGATGACACCGTGGTGTCGTCGCACCCGGACGTGATGTCGGCCGCTGCCGATCTGCGTCAGGCTTACCTGACCAACGCTCGCAGCACGCTGATCGCGCCGGTTACCGGTTACGTTGCCAAACGCACCGTGCAACTCGGCCAGCGCGTGCAGCCGGGCACCGCGCTGATGGCAGTGATTCCGCTGGATCAGCTGTGGATCGACGCCAACTTCAAGGAAACCCAGCTGCGTGACATGCGCATCGGCCAACCGGTGGACATCGAATCCGACATCTACGGCAGCGACGTGAAATTCAGCGGCACCGTGGACAGCCTCGGTGCGGGCACCGGCAGCGCCTTCGCCCTGTTGCCGGCGCAGAACGCCACCGGTAACTGGATCAAGATCGTGCAGCGAGTACCGGTGCGGATTCACGTCAATGCCGAAGAACTGGCCAAGCACCCGCTGCGCGTCGGTCTGTCGACCAATGTCGAGGTCAACCTGCATGACCAGAGCGGCCCGGTACTGGCCCAGCAGCCGCCGCAACAGGCTTCGTTCAGCACCAGCGTCTACGACCGCCAACTGGGTGAAGCCGACGCGATGATCGCGCAACTGATCCACGACAACAGCGCTGCGGTCAGCAAGACCGCGCAACGCTGATTCGCCAATCCTTTCGCCGCGCTCCCTGACGGGCGCGGCGCCTGCCCTCGCTCCAAAAAATTCAGCTCCAAAGGATTCGCGATGAGCAATAACGCCTCTTTTTCGCCGCCCAGCCTGTTGCTCAGCACCATCGGCCTGTCGCTGGCGACCTTCATGCAAGTGCTCGACACCACCATCGCCAACGTGGCGCTGCCGACCATCTCCGGCAACCTTGGCGTGAGTTCGGAGCAGGGCACCTGGGTCATTACCTCGTTCGCCGTGAGCAACGCCATCGCGCTGCCGCTCACCGGCTGGCTGAGCCGGCGTTTCGGCGAGGTGAAGCTGTTTCTCTGGGCCACCATGCTGTTTGTGCTGGCCTCGTTCCTCTGCGGTATTTCCACCTCGATGCCTGAACTGATCGGCTTCCGTGTCCTGCAAGGGCTGGTGGCAGGGCCGTTGTACCCGATGACCCAGACGCTGCTGATCGCGGTCTATCCGCCCGCCAGGCGCGGCATGGCCCTGGCGTTACTGGCGATGGTCACGGTGGTGGCGCCGATTGCCGGTCCGATTCTCGGCGGCTGGATCACCGACAGTTACAGCTGGCCGTGGATCTTCTTCATCAACGTGCCGATTGGCGTGTTCGCGGTGATGGTGGTGCGTTCGCAACTGGCGAAACGCCCGGTGGTCACCAGCCGTCAGCCGATGGATTACGTCGGGCTGATCACGCTGATCATCGGCGTCGGTGCCTTGCAGGTGATCCTCGATAAGGGCAACGACCTGGACTGGTTCGAATCGAACTTCATCATCATTGGCGCGGCCATTTCGGTGATTGCGCTGGCGGTGTTCGTGATCTGGGAGATGACCGACCAGCATCCGGTGGTCAATCTGCGCCTGTTCGCCCACCGCAACTTCCGCATCGGCACGCTGGTGCTGGTGCTGGGTTACGCCGGTTTCTTCGGCATCAACCTGATCCTGCCGCAATGGTTGCAGACCCAGATGGGCTACACCGCGACCTGGGCCGGGCTGGCGGTAGCGCCGATCGGTATTCTGCCGGTGGTGCTGTCACCGTTTGTCGGCAAGTACGCGCACAAGTTCGACCTGCGCCTGCTGGCCGGGCTGGCGTTCCTGGCGATCGGCCTGAGCTGCTTCATGCGCGCCGAATTCACCAACGAAGTGGACTTCCAGCACATCGCGCTGGTGCAACTGTTCATGGGCATCGGCGTGGCGCTGTTCTTCATGCCGACCCTGAGCATCCTGATGTCGGATCTGCCGCCAAGCCAGATTGCCGATGGCGCCGGTCTCGCGACGTTCCTGCGGACACTGGGCGGTAGCTTTGCAGCGTCGCTGACGACCTGGATCTGGATTCGCCGGGCGGATCAGCATCATGCCTACATGAGTGAAAGCATCAGCACCTATGAGCCGGCGACCCGGGAAGCGCTGAACAATCTGGGCGGGGCGGGCAATCCGGCGTATGCGCAGCTTGATCATGTGCTGACGAGTCAGGCGTACATGCTCTCCACCGTGGATTACTTCACGCTGCTGGGGTGGGGGTTCATGGGGTTGATCTTGATTGTTTGGCTGGCGAAGCCGCCATTTGCTGCCAAGGCAGGCCCGGCGGCCAGCGGTCACTGAGTCGGCGAGATCGTTCCCACGCTCTGCGTGGGAATGCAGCCCGGGACGCTCCGCGTCCCATGCCGAAGCGGACGCGGAGCGTCCA
>NZ_JBYTBO010000012.1:0-189519 GCF_058789255.1 Pseudomonas sp. FW215-R2 | reverse complement strand
CCCGAGATAGCGCCAGTTCGCGTCTGGCGCTATCTCGGGTTCGCCCGTTCCCACAGTATTTTCCCTGACTATGGCCGAACAGCGCAGCCCGTTACAGATTCACCTGAAACCATAAAAACCGTATCAGAGCGCGGCAGATGGCCGCAGGCAGCACGCCAATCTGATCCGCATAAATGAACAATTCCTGAGCCTGTTTTGTTTCTGGCGGGGTTTCTACAGTGCAGCTCGTGCCAGACCGGGTGGCCTGGCAAGACTTTGCAACCGTGGAAGAATTGACCATGAGCACAGCAACAATCGGACAGGCTTATAACTACAAGGTCGTCCGCCAATTCGTCATCGCGACTGTTTTCTGGGGTGTCGTGGGCATGGCGATGGGGGTATGGATCGCCTCGCAACTGGTATGGCCGGACATGAATCTGGACCTGCCGTGGACCACCTTCGGCCGCTTGCGACCGTTGCACACCAGTCTGGTGATTTTCGGCTTCGCCGGCAGCGCACAATTCGCCGCCAGTTACTACGCCGTGCAGCGGACCTGCCAGGTGCGGCTGTACTCGGACAAACTCGCAGCCTTCACTTTCTGGGGCTGGCAATCGGTGATCGTGATCATGCTGGTCACCCTGCCGATGGGCTACACCACCACCAAGGAATACGCCGAGATCGAATTCTCCGGCGCGGTGTGGATGGCGGTGGTCTGGGTCGCGTATGCCGTGGTGTTCTTCACCACCGTGGTGCAGCGCAAGACCAAACACATCTACGTCGGCAACTGGTTCTTCGGTGCGTTCATCCTGGTGATCGCCATGCTGCACGTGGTCAATCACCTGTCGATTCCGGTGGACTGGTTCAAGTCCTATCCGGTGTATTCCGGCGCCACCGACGCCATGGTGCAGTGGTGGTACGGGCACAACGCAGTGGGGTTCTTCCTGACCACCGGGTTCCTCGGGATGATGTATTACTTCGTGCCGAAACAGGTCAATCGGCCGGTGTACTCGTACCGGTTGTCGATCGTGCACTTCTGGGCGCTGATCACCCTCTACATCTGGGCCGGCCCGCACCACTTGCACTACACCGCCCTGCCGGACTGGGCGCAGTCGCTGGGCATGGCGATGTCGCTGATCCTGCTGGCGCCGAGCTGGGGCGGGATGATCAACGGGATGATGACCCTCTCGGGCGCCTGGCATCAGTTGCGCACCGACCCGATCCTGCGCTTCCTCGTCCTGTCGCTGGCGTTCTACGGCATGTCGACCTTCGAAGGCCCGATGATGGCGATCAAGACCGTCAACGCCCTCTCCCACTACACCGACTGGACCATCGGCCACGTACACGCCGGCGCCCTCGGCTGGGTGGCGATGATCACCTTCGGCGCGACCTATCACATGGTGCCCAAGGTCTTCGGCCGCGAACGGATGCACAGCACGCCGCTGATCAACCTGCACTTCTGGCTGGCGACCATTGGCACCGTGTTGTACATCGCTTCGATGTGGGTCAACGGCATCACCCAGGGCCTGATGTGGCGGGCGATCAACGAGGACGGCACGCTGACCTACTCGTTCGTCGAAGCGCTGCAGGCCAGCCATCCGGGGTTTGTCGTACGGTTTGCCGGTGGGGTGTTCTTCCTGACGGGCATGTTGCTGATGGCCTACAACGTATGGCGCACCGTGCGGGTGGCGGATGTCGCGATTGCCCACCGTGAAGCGCAGATCGCCTGATCAAGGGAGCCGGTCATGTTCGATATCTTTTTGAATGTGTTGGGCGTGCTGTTTTTGTGGCTGTCGGTGGAGTATTGCTTGCGCCACGAAACGGCTGAAAGCCTGGACGATGCGAGTCTGACGCCGTTTGCCGATGATCCGGAGGTGGCGCGGCGGGTTGAGTTGGCCACCGGTAAAACCGTGAAAGCGGTGGCGCCGGAGGTGGCGAAGCCGGGGTGGGTCAATCTCGAAATGTGAGGTGTGTCAGTCGAACTGCCCCTCACCCTAACCCTCTCCCGGAGGGAGAGGGAACTGACCGAGTTGTTTACTCGAAATACACCGACCTGAAATATCGAGCCAAACTCAAAAACTGAAAAGCCCCCGATCTGCTCCCTTTCCGTCGAACTCAATATTGAAAACAACAAAAATCTGCTCCCTTTCCCCCTCGCCCCCTTGGGGGAGAGGGCTGGGGTGAGGGGGTGGCTCTTGATCTTAGGTGCGGTCTCGGGGAATCAGGCTCTGCAGCTGCTGCGCCAGAAAATTCGCATCAAACAAAAACGTATCCGGATCCTTCAACCCATTGGTCTTACGCCACTGCCAATCACCATTGGGCAACCCCACCAGCGAAACACTCCCGTACCGCGCCGCCGTCAGCCCCATCACCGCCAACGAAATCTGCCCGCCACTGCCCATCACATCCGGCACGAACTCCACCGGTTTGCCGGCGATCACGATGCTCAGCTTCTCAGTCTTGAAGGTTGAGGTTTCAACCGGGATGCTCGGGCCGAACGCCACATACGACTCGCGAATCACCTCCAGCAACCCCGGCACCTGCACCGGCTCCAGCCATTGCTGAATCTGCCCGAACAACTCGGTGATCCGTGTGGCCCAGGTCGCCGATTGAGTCTCGAACAATTGCTTCTTGTGCGCTTCGCTGTCGGCATAGTGGCGAAGCATCTCGCCCAGTCTCTGTACGTCGTCCATCTGATTGCCCTCGGAGAGTAGCGAAACCGCGAAGGTCAATCATGGCAGGTTCTGCGTCGGGGCGTACGACTAAGCCTGGACGTGTTAACCACCTGTTCTCCGGAGATTACGACGAACGGCTGCTTTTTTCGGGGTTTACCTGTCAGATCTGACAGTAGGCACGCTGGGATGGGCAGTGTTTGATGACGGTACCCGTTGCAGCTCATGCAACTACCGTCACGAATACCGGAGTGCAGAAGATGAACAGTCCGTTTGTGGTGTATCCCGCCAAAGTTGTCGGGGGAATTCAGAGCCCCATTTACTACCCCAACCCCGCTGTGAAACCTCACTACGGCGCACCACTTGCACTCTTCACCGCACCCGGCGATCTGCTGCGTCTTGAGATAATCCCTTGGGACGCACAGGCGATAAACGATTCTGCCTATTTGATCATCAACAACGGTACTCCCCGATTCATGAAAACCATTGGAACGGGGGACGTAGGCAAGTCTTTCGACTATTCCGTATCTAAAGCCTTGTTCAGTGATGGCATCAACACGCTGGTAGTGCGGGTTACAAACACAGTTCAACCCGGAGGAACAGATTCAGTTGATCTGATTACGCTCGTCCACATTCCGCGCCCGGGAGGAGAAGTGGTGGGTTCCGGACCCAATCCGAATCTGACTTTTACAGTGTCCCACATGAGCGTAGGTCCCACAGAGGCTGCAAACGGGGTCGATGTCAGAATGCGCTATACCCATATGCGAATAGGTGACAACGTCACGCTCTATCTCGACGGTGGGCTTAAAACACAGAGAGTCACTGCAACAGACCTTCAACTTGGCTATGTGCAGATAAAGCTCTTCGCCCCGGACTTCCCGCAGGACAATAGCAAATTTGAACTTCGATACCGTGTGGAAACCAGCCTCGGCGACTCTTCAGGCCCCCAGGCCATCTGGTCAGCACCCACCTACATCGATGTGCATGTGAAACAGCCTGTCCTCGACCTGCTCAAGCCCACAGTGCTGGAAGCGAAGGAAGCGGACGGTAGGCTCTTGAATTTCGAGAAGGATTTTTATCAGAACACCCACGCAACCGTAGAAGTGCAATACACGGGTTCCAACACAGGACAGAAAGTCAGGGTCTATTGCATCGGGCGCGCAGAAACTTACGGTAGCGAGACCCAGACAGTTTCTGCTCCCGGGCAAACGTTGACGTTTCTGATCCCTCGTCGAGTAATAGTCGACTCCATCGCCAACAAGATTGAGTTCTCTTACACCGTCATTTTGCCCAACACCGTGAAGGAGCTTCCGTCCAAAGACCTGGACGTCAACATCACCCGACAGAAGCACCTCTGTGGTGTCCCCACGATCAACACTGCCAGAAACAACCTCAGGCTTTACGCCCCAAATCCCCTCGAGGCGCCATATACGGCACGTATCTCATTAACCATCGATGGTCAGACACGTCTCGACAGCAACGAGATCCCTTACGTCCAGGGTCCCTATATGGACTTCAGTATTCCGACAGGCTGGGTGAGCAGCAACCCGGGCAAAACCGGCTACTTCAACTACTCCATCAGGCGTACGGGTAGCACGGACCCCATCATTTTTTCGCCGTATTTGAAGGTACTCCTCTAGGAAGGCTCATCGTCAATAACAACGCCAAGAACCCGCCGGCCCGTTAAACGGGCCGAGGATCAAGTCATGCACAAAATAATCAGCACACTGCCCCTGATGTTGCTCGTTGGCTGCGCGCAAGTAGCGACCCTGCCACCTGAAGCTCGCACATCCCCCCGCTCCGCAGCGGACAGCTACATCCAGACGGTGGAGCGTTGCTCGAGTTACGTCGCCAGCGCGCGATGGATATACCGGAACTACGAGTGGACGATTTCCATCAAGCCAACTGACTGTGCCAGACGAACACCACCGGAAGGCACGGCCTATTTGTGGGATGAACTCACCCGTGATTATTCCAACAGCCGTTACTGGACGAACACCCACGGCCTGCGCCACCAATTGATTTGCCATCTGATGGTTGCGCGGGACAAACCGGAGTGGAACCTGGAGCCCTGGCGCCCGGATGTAGGACTTACAAAAACCGTGGCAGCAGGCTGCAACCATGAAGAGCCGTTGCCTGAAGTGGCCCCTTGAACAGCATAAGGACATTCAAGATGAGCAGCCTGAAAGCAATCAGCGTGAAGCACATCGTTCAAGCGCTACTGATTGCAATACTTCTCGGTTGTACCCAGGTCGACACCCAGTCAACGCTCCCACAGATTGCCAGCAACAACCCGCACGCTGCGATGACCGGCCCCCAAGTGGTCGAATTGTTGAACACGCTCTATAACCGCCAGTTTCCGAACTGCGACAAGAACGACAATCGACCTGCGTTTCTATGCTCCGGCATCATCTTTCGAGTCACGGACAAGAATCCCGGCGACACCCATCATGTCTGGAATCCCAGTCCGACTTCAGTCAAAAACGGAGGGGTTTCGTTTTCCTACCTCAGGGCCGACTCGAAATATGGGCGCCTGGCCTGGGGCAAAGGCAACGGTTTCATGCTGTACCCGATCTTCGGCGCCCCCGGGGACAAGGTCGATCTCGATGTGCTTTGCTCGTTTCCGATAGATGGCTGGACCTGGAACCGAACAACGCCCTGCGGCCCTTATGTCTCGTTTCCTGCTACGAGTCAGCGCTGCCAGAGTGCCGGGGTTGCCACCGCCGAACAATGGAAGAATGTATGGGACACCTCACCCAACAGTCATCATTTGCGCCAATGCGGGTTTGACGTTTCCGAGGCCACCGGCAGACCTGCTGGCGTGCCCTTCTATCAATCGGTACGCGCAAGGGGAATGTTGAGCCAGATGCCTGCGCATTTCTCCGCACAGAATGAAATCGTGATCAAGACCTGGCCACAGAACCTGCAAGACACACTCCCGCTCATGGCGTTTTTCTTCATAGCCGGCGGCACCAATGCCGGGCTTGCAGAGGCACAAGGCAATCAGAAGGATTTTTACGATTCCACGACCGCCAGAATCTGGGTGCCGGTGATTCGCTTGTTTCCGCCGTCGACGCCTGCCGCTGAGGCAACGTTCCAGTACGTAGAGTCGGATCAGTTGGTCAAGCCGTGACCCGACGCAGACGCGCCATGCTCAGGGTATCGGCCCATTGTCCGTCGCGTACGGCGTAATCACGGAACAGGCCTTCGGTTTCGAAGCCGAACTTGCGATAGAGCCCGATGGCCGCCTCGTTGTCGGCGTACACCGAAAGCTCGACCCGGTGCAAATTCATCCAGTTGTCCGCCACGTCCAGCGCCGCCGCCAACAACTTCGAACCGACACCTTTGCCCTGCCACGCCACCGCAACGGCCATGCCGACACTGCCGGCGTGACTGCGGCGAATCCGCGAAAAAGCCTCCAGCCCGAGATGCCCGATCACCACGCCTTGATGCAGCGCCACCAGTTTCACCATGCGTTCGTTTTCCGGCATCAACCGCTGGCGCCAGATTTCGGCAGACTGAAACGGCATCTGCAACACCTGCCGGGTCACGGCCGGGTCGTTGTAAAGCGCGGTGACGCCTTCGACGTGGGACTCGCTGAAGCGTTCGAGGTGAATGGCGGGGTTGTGCTCAGGCATGAAAGATCCCTCCTGGACCAGTGCGTGGCCGGTCACTGTAAACCGGCGCAACTGATTCTGGCGAGACCTACTCGAACCACTCCTGCCGCTCATTGAACGTTCGCTGAATCAACTCCACCAAGGTCTGCACTTCCCCAACGTCCTGCGATTCGCTGTTCACCGCCAGCCACGCCTGCAACCGCATCGCTTCCTCAAACAAACCAGGCAACGCCACCAACCCGCGATCAAATCGGCTCATGTACATCGGCAACAGTCCGATGCAAGCGCTGCACCGAATCATCTCCAGCATCAGTTCATAAGACTGCATCTGCACCACGCCAGCCAAGCGCTGCTCGACGAGATTGTTCCAGGGGCGGAAGCTGTCGATCTGCCGGTCATGCTGCCATTGCACCAGCATGAAATCGGCGAGGTCATCCGGGCTTTCCGGGCGTGCAGTCACGCGGGAGTAGCGTTTGGCAATGTGGGGCTGATATTCCAGTTGCGCGAGGCGTTGCGGTTCGCTGGTGGCGAAGGTCGGGCCGGGATGCGGGGTGTCGCCATGGGCGAGCCACAGCACGATGTCGGCACTGACCGCACGCAGGGCCAGTTCGCTGTCGAGGGCGATGATTTCGAGGCGCACGCTGGCGTTGCGGCGCAGCAGTGCGATGAGGTCGCGGCCGAGGATGTCATGCAGGATCGATTCGGCAACGGCCAGCCTTATCAGCGGCTGCTCGATCACCGGCAATTTGCGTTCGTGGGCCAGGGCAACCAGTTGCGCCTGCAATTGCTGGCCTTCGCGGGTCAGGGTCAAGGCGCTGCCCTGAAAGCTGAACAGCGCGCATTGCAGTTGCTGTTCAAGCTGCGCCAGTTGTTTGCGCAGCAGGGTCGAGCGCACGTTGAGGCTGCGGGCGGCCTGCATGAAGCAGCCGCAACGGGCGCTGACCAGAAAGTATTGGGCGACGTCGCCGTCGAGGGTCGCGGCGTGCGCCGGCCAGGGTTCTTCCTTGTCCCGGGGCCAGCGGAAATCGGCGCTGCTCTGTCGTGCTGCGGGTTCGGTGAATGACATCGATGACTCCCTGTCGATCTTTGTTTTGGTGTGCAGCGCTTAAGGTTTGGTCTCCAGCACCTTGTTGAGCTCGGCCCCGTCGATGCTCAGCGTCGCGGTGTTGAGCATGCCGTCCAGATACGCCTGGGCGATCTGTTCCTGACGCTGGGCACGCAAGGCCTGGGTCAGTTGATCGCGCAGTTCGTCGAGGGTCGCGGTGCGGGCCGGTTGTTGTTCGGTGAGTTTGATCACGTGAAACCCGGCGCTGCTTTGCACCGGTTCGGAGACCACGCCGACCTTGAGCCGCGCGACCGCACCACGCACTTCCGGCACCAGTTGCTGCAACGGCTGCAACCCTGTGTCACCGCCACGTTCAGCGGTCAGGCGATCCTGGGAAAACTCTTTGGCCAACGCTGCAAATTCCGCGGGGCTCGCCTGTGCTTTCTTGCTCAACTCCGCTGCCTGCTTGCGTACGGCTTCAAGATTCTGCGGCTCATTCACGCCGAGGAAAATCTGGCTCACCCGATACAGCGCCGGCGTCTGCCAATTGGCCTTGCCCGCGTCATACGCCTGCTGCAACTCGGCGGCGCTCGGGTAATCCGGCGGCACTTTGCTCACCGACTGCAAATAGTCGCGGAACACGATCTGCTCGGTGGCCGCACGGGTCTGCCGTACCACGTCCGGACGCTGCGCCCAGCCCTGGGCATCGGCCTGTTCCAGCACGGCCTTTTCGGCCAGGCGTGAACGAATCCAGCGTTCCAGCGCCTCACGATTGCCGCGCAATTGCTCGCGGGTCTGCGGCGGTACGGCCGCCAGCAGCGCCTGCAACTCCTCCGGCGACACCTGTTGATTGCCCAACCGCGCCACCGCCGGCCCGGCATTCGCCGCAATGACCGGCGCCGGTTGCTGGGCGGCGACCGGGTCATTGCCCGGCCGCACCACCAGCGCCACGGCCACCACCAACAGCGCCACCGCAGCGGCGCTGATTACCATGGCAGGTTTCGTCACAGCGCGACTTCCTCTTGCTCAACCTTTGGAGCCTGGGTGGCAGCAGCGTTCTGGGTGAAATCACGCAGGTACACGATGAATTCCTGAAGCAGGCGATCCCACAATTCCAGGTTGCCGCGCAGGTAATCGCTGCTGACGCCAGCGGCCACCACCACGTCCATTTCCATCACCAGAAATTCGCCCTGCAACGACAACCGGGCAAACCGGCGGGTCGCGTTCCACTGCTCGGCCACACCGGCCGGCAACTCACCCTGCACGCGCAAGGCGCAGCTGAAGGTGAAGTCGACGTAGCTGCCCTGCTCCGCCACCGCCGGGTTGCCGAAGCGCACCGCGTAACCGATGCCTTGACTGGCGCTGAGCAACTGGACGATGCCGTTCTGTTCGGTCTGGTTGACGCGATAACCGGCGGCTTGCAGTACGTCGGTCAGGGATTGCGGGGAGACGTGGGAGATCAATTGAGTCATTACTTCTTCCTTGTTTATGAGTCTTTTAATCAGTGCGCGATCGCGGCTTGCGGCGCATCGAATTGAGTCTTGTACAGTTCATCGCCGAAGCCCTGAGCCAGTTCATCGAACTTGACCCGGGCGCTGCCGGCGAAGGGCTGGCGGATTTTCATCACCTCGGCCACATCGATGTTTTCGTAGGCGGTGAGAATCTGCTTGGCCACGCCGTACATCTGCTGATTCTTGACCGAACATTGCTGCACTTGTGTGTCACGTTCAGTCAATTGCGCCTGAAGCTTAGACCGTTCTGCCTCTTTGGCACGGGCCATGACCAGCAGCTCGTCATAGGCTTTCTTGAACTTGCCGGTCTGCTCGTTACTCGCCGCCACCTGTGCCTGAGCCTGGCTGTGCAGACTTTGCTGCTGCCCGGCCAGTTGCTCGGCGACGCCTTTGGCCTTGGCGAGCTCGGCGGTCAATTGCTTGATTTGCGCCTGCGCTGCCTTGGCTTCGCTCTGCGCCGCCAGTTGCGCGGCGCTGGCCTGGGCCTGCTGGCTTTGCAGGGTTTGCAGCTGCTGGGTGGTGCTGCGCAACTGAGTGCGCAGACGTTCCTCCATGCCTTCGGCGCTGGCCCCGCTGGCGACTATCAAGCCCAGACCCAACACTAAAAATCGCGCGTTCATAACCCTCTCCCGGCGCCTTAGAAGCGCGTGTTGATCTCGAGCTGCAAGACGTCGATGTCGAACGGCGCGCCATACACCGCCTCGGTGCTCATCCAGCGGCCGGTGGCGTAGACGTTCTTCGCCAGACCGTAGTTGCCACCCAGGAAATAGCCCTTGGCGTTGGTGCCGCCGAGGTGGAACGACGAGTCGTTGAAACCGTCCGGCAAGGCGTCAGGCTGGATGTACTTGTAGCCGGCGAACATATTCCAGTCGCCCTGCTTCTTCAGCTCCAGCGCGCTGCCGAGCGTGAACTGAACCATCCACGCGTTGGCGCCGCTTTCAATGTTGCCGTTGCTGTCGAGGTTGTTGACCAGTTGCCCGGCCGCACGCTTGCGCATGTCGCCTTCGTCGTAGCCGAGGTTGTGGATGTAGTTGCCCTGGGTGCGCAGCTTGAAGTCTTCCGGCAGGTCGGCGTCCCACACGAGGTTCAGGTCCAGCAGGTTGAACTCCGAAGCCAGGCCAACGAATTGCGGCTGCGGCGTGGTGCTCGGATTGAGCGGGTTCGGCGTAATGTCACGCAGCAGGAACACGCTGTTGCCCTTCTGCATGAATGCGGCACGCGTGCCGTCGCTGTCGCAGCCCGGCGCGCCGGCCCACGGCTCGCAAGGGCTGGAGCGCTGGCCCTGGATGTCCTGGAAGCGGTAGTAAGCCAAAGCACCTTTCAAGCGGTTGTTGCTGTTGATCGCCCACTTGGCGCCGACCTGCCCGCCATAAAGCCATTTGTTGTCGCTTTCTTCCTTGTCGAAGCCGTTGCTGGTGGTGGTGTCGTTGGTGTAGTCCACCGGGAACGCGCCGATGGTGCCGAACACGCCCCAGTCGCTGCTGAGTTTGTGGTCGAAAATCGCCGCCACGCCGTCGAAGTTCAGGTCGTTGGAATACAGCATGTCGGTGGACATGAACGGGTTGGCGAACCGGCCACCGGTCAGGGTCAGCTCATCCGATGGTTTCCAGGTCAAGTAACCCTGATCGAGCCAGATGTCTTTCTTGGCGAAGCCGCCGCCAAGGCTCTGGGTGGTCGACACCGGGTTATTGTCCGAGCCGGTGCCGATGCGGATGCCGGCAGTCCATTCCGGCGAAATCACCGCTTTCATGCCCAGTCGGGCGCGCAGGCGGAACAGGTTGGTACGGTCTTCACGGGTGTTGAGCAACGGCGGCAATGCGGTGCTGCTGTTGGGGTTCACGTCGTACGGGCCGTTGTTGTTGAGTTTGGCGAAGTCGACGATTTCGTTGCTGTTGCTGCCCGAGTAGTAGCGCGACTCGTCACGCAGACGAATATCGCCGTCGAAGCTGATGCGCGACGCCCAGTCCGGGAAGGTGTTGGGCGCGGCCCAGTTTTCTTGCTTGGCGGTGGCCATGACCTCGGCCTTGACCTGATCACGGATCTGGTCGCGCACCGCGGCCGGCACGTATTGCACCCGCACATCGCCCGGTGCGGCGACCGGCCCGGCCGCCACGGCGGTAGACGCCGCAGCCTGCTTGGCCTGGGCCGCTTCGTTCTGGGCCTGGGCGATCAGTGCGTCAGCCTTGTCCTGTTTCAGAATGCCCTGCTCGACCAGCAAGCGGATCAGATTGATCGTGGCGTTCTCCGAGGGCGCAGGCGCTGCCGCGGCCTGACCGACCAGGGTCGCGATGACCATGCCGACCGCCAGGGACAATCGATTCACGTTGGAAATCATCTGCACACAACTCCTTTTCATACAGCTTTATGAATTCGGTTAACCCGGACGCCGCCCTTGCAGGGACATGCGCACAGGCAAGGTGATGGAGGCCGGCGGCCGTTCGCTCAGATGCGGCGCGTTACGCAAGGCGGCCAGCACTTGACTGTCAATCTCGGGGTTGCCGCTGGACTTGATCAGCTCGACCCGGGTGATCTCGCCGACGCTGCTCAGCCACACATCGGCCTGCAGCGAAAACGCGAGGTTGCGCAGGTCGGGGTTCTCGCGCAGCAGCTTCTGGAAAGTGAACGCGAGGAACTGGCTGTAGGTACCGTTACCCACGCGTCCACCGCCCGCGCCGGCCATGCCGCCGCCCTTGCCCGCGCCGATGTTGAACGCGTCGTTGCCGCTCTGGGCGTCGCCGTCCATTTGCATCGGGTTGGCCAGGTCGTCCGCTGGCGATGGCGGCGCTTCTTCTTCGGGTTTCACTTCCTGTGGCTCGGGCGTCGGCTCCGGTTCGACGATTTTTTCTTCCACCGGGGTTTCCGGCTCCGGTGGTTTTTCCGGCGGCGGAGGTGGCGGTGGCGGCAACGGGATGATCGTCGGCACTTTCGGCGCTTCGCGGCGAATGCCGCTCATGTCGTTGGCCCACTGCCACAGGAACCACGCGGCGAGTGCGGCGAGAACCAGCCCGGCGCCCCACTTCGCATAGCGCAAGGGCGACGGCTTCACCGGCAGCGGTTCGATCGGAAGTTGTGCGGTCATGACTCAGCCCTGACTCGGTTTGCCGGTGACGAGACCGACCTGGGACAGTTCGAGCCGGCGCAGCAGATCCAGCACTTCGATAACCTTCTGGTACTGCACCGTGGCGTCGCCGCGCACGATCACCGGGAAGTCCGGGTTCTGCGCCTTCTCGATGCGCAGGCGCTCTTCCAGCTCCGGCAAGGTCACCGGGTAGGCGTCGAGGAACACCTGGCCGCCGTCGTTGACCGAAATCGCCTTGGTCTTGGCCTCGGACAGCGACACGGCGGCGCTGGCCTTGGGCAAGTTGATCTGGATCCCGGAGACCTGCGCGGTGGCGGTGAGGATGAACATCACCAGCACCACCATCAGCACGTCCACCAGTGGCGTGATGTTGATGCTGTCCACTGCGGCATCTTCGTCATCGTCGTGGGAGGCATTTACGGACGCCATGTCAGTGCTCCTCAGGCCGGTACGGAATGGTTGGCGTGATGACCGCGCTGATGCGCCGCTTCACTGGACTGGCCTTCGCCGTGCATCTCCGCCAGACGGGTGATGAACTCGTCGACGAACACGCGCATGTCGGCGCTGACTTCCTTGTTGCGGGTGATCAGGCGGTTGTAGCCAAACAGCGCCGGGATCGCGACGAACAGGCCCATGGCGGTGGCCAGCAAGGCTGCGGCCATACCTGGGGCGATAGCGTTGATGTTGACGTCGCCGGCCATGGCCGTGCCGAGGAACACCACCATGATCCCCAGCACGGTGCCGAGCAGGCCGATGTACGGGCCGCCGGCGATAGCGTTGGACAGGGTCGAGAGCTTCGAGCTGAGTTGCTGGTTTTCCCGGGTGCGCACGCCGTCCATGGAGCAGCGGATGGCTTCGATGGTCGCCGCCGAAACCGACGAGGTATCGGCGCCCTGCTCGCGGCGGGTGCGGATCTCTTTCACCGCCACTTGGTACAGGCGCCACAGAGGCGAGTGCTGCAAACGCTGGGCGAGTTGCGCGTCGTCGGCGAACATTTCCAGGCGCGTGCCAACCTTGGCGAATTGCACGCGGAAGTCTTCGTTGGCCGCAGTGACACGGCTCAGGGTGCGGTTCTTGCGCAGCATGATGATCCACGACTGGAACATCATCAGCACCAGCACCGCGATGATCACCCAGGCGTCCACCGGCACGGCGTTGAGCAGGAAGCCGAGGCTGCCGAAACCGAAACCGGACTGTTCTTCATCGACACCGTAAGCCACCAGTTTCGACTCGGCGCCTTGGGAAGTGGCGTCGGCCAGCAACAGCGGCGCCGGACGGGCGACTTTCGACAGGCGCAGTTCATCGATGGCGCCCACGAACGGCTGGAAAGGACCTTCGTGCAAATCGGCGCCAATGGCCATGACCGAATTGAACGCCGGCATCGCCTGGGCCAATGCCGCGCCTTCGCGACCGTTGATGTACAGCGTCACTTTCGCGCCTTCGGCGGTCAGCGCAACGTGCTGCCATTGGCCCGGATTCAGCGGTTGTGTGGCCACAGCGCGCTGGCCGTCGATTTCCACGAACGGCACGCCCTGATTCACACCGACCAGCAGGCTGTTGGCGCCTTCGCGGCGGGCCAGGATCAGTTGCTCGCCGTTGGCCTGATCCAGTCTCAGCCAGGCACTGAAGGTGAACGCGCTGCCAGCGTTATGTTGCAGCGACGGGCTGGCCGGCAGCAGCAACGGCTGACCGCTGAACTGCAAGGCCCGCCCTACTACGCCGTCGATGGCGGCGCCGGTCGCGCTCTGCGCGGTGTTGCCGTAGGCAGTGGTGTCTTTCGCCGGGGTGCCGGTGGCGCCTTCGAAGTGATAGAGCGCGGTGTAATTCGGATCGAATGTGAGCTGACCGTTGCCGGTCGCCGGGGCCTTCTGGTTGCCGTAGTACATCCAGATGTCCTGGCGCTGACCGCCCTCGACATTCGGCACATCGACCCAGATCAGCGACATGCCCATCAGCGCATCGAAGCTTTCGATCTGGTGGTTGAGCACGGTCTTGTCATCGGCCGCGACGAAGCGCAGGTCCGAGCCGTCCTCTTTCACGCCATCAAACGTGAAGTTGCCGGTGTGCAGACGCACCAGCAGCGCGGTGCGGCCGAGGGCCTGATTGATCCCGGCGCCCTGCGGCGTGGTGTCGACGGCGATCTGTTTGCGGTAATGCCAGTCGTCCTGCCACCAGGCCTGAGCCGTGGCCGGGAGCACGAAGCCCAGGCAGATCAACAACGAAAGGAAGAGGCGCTGCATGGAAGTGCTCCTTGTTAGAAAGTGGCCTGAAGGTTGAAGTGCAGGCGCGATTCCTGTTTCGAGGTGTTCGGCCCTTCGAGTAGCGGGTAGCCCCAGTCGACGCTGCCGGACAGCCATTTGCTCAGGCTGGCGCGGGTGCCGAGGCCGACGCTGGCCAGGGCGTAACTGGCGTCCTGGTCCGGCAGCTCGTCGCGCAGATACAGCTGCGCGCCTTCGGCAAAGGCGTAGAAGCGCCAGTCCTGCATCCAGGTGCCGGCGTACTTGGCCAGCGACGGTGTGCGGACTTCCTGACTGAGCAGCACGCCGTCATCACCGGTGCGTTCGGCGGCCAGATAGCCGCGTACCGAGGTCGCGCCGCCGGCAGAGAATTGTTCGTTGGAAACCAGTGGCCCCGACGCCAGCTGGAACGCGGCTTTGCTTGCGCTCTGCCAGTCGCTGTCGAAGGTCCAGGTGAAGTTGGTGTCGCCCTTGAGCACGGCGAAACTCGGGTTGGCGCGGTAGCGTTTGTAGTCGAACTCTTCGTCGGAGCTGCCGTAGCCGAAAATGCTGCGGGTGGCCGCGACCAGGCTCAGGCCGAGGCCGAGCTGGCTCTTTTCGGTGTAGCGATAGCCGTTGTAGGCGAAGGTGAACGGCGCGTATTTCAGCGGCACCTTGTCGCTTTCGCCGGACAGGGTCAGGCGTTCGTCGAAGTCCTTGAAGTCGATGCCGGCCGACAGCGAGTTCGACCAGTTGCCGCTGGACGGGATCGTGTAGATCGCCGATACGCCGTAGGAATGGCCTTTGCCGAGCACGTTGCTGCCGCCGATGGTGGCGACGTTGCTGTCGGACTGGTAACCGGAGAACTGCACGCTCCAGCGATCGGTCAACGGCGCGGTGTACGAGCCCGACCAGACCTTGGCGTTGTCGGTGTCCTGCGGCGCGGTGAAGAACGTCAGGTTGACGCTGTGGCCGAGCTGCCAGAGGTTGTTGTAACCGAGGCTGGTGACAGCGCGGAGTTTTTCGGTATCGGCGCTGTAGTCGTTGTTCAGCCCCACGCTGGCGGTCCACGGGTTCTGGTCTTCGACTTGCAGGTCCACGTCCATGGTGCCGGGGCGCTGGCCTTCGCGAACCAGCGGCATCACCTGGCGGCCCGGGGTCTTGTTGAGTTGCGCCAGTTCGCCCTGGACCTTGGCGAAGTCCGGCACTTCGCCTTCCTTCAGGGCCGGGACGTTGTCGCGGATGTCCAGCGGCGAATAGTGTTTGGCGCCGACCACCCGTACCCGGCCGACCTTGGTTTCGCTGACTTGCAGGTAGACGATGCCGTCGGCCACCGCTTGCTCCGGCAGTTCAACGAACACCGATTGATAGCCGCGTTCCTGATAGATCTTCTGCAAGGCGTCCCGCGCGCCTTCGATGTCGCTCAAGGCTTTTTGCGGGCCGAGAAACGGATACACCGCTTCTTCGATCGCCCGCGCATCGAGCACAGTGTTGCCGCGCACGAAGTATTCGTTGACGTCCACCAGACGCTGCGCCGCTGTGTTTTCGGCCTCCTCGGCGAACGCCGGCTGCGCGCCGGCCGTCACCAGCAGCCAGCCCCACAGCGCCAGCCGTGACGTGAAAATCTGATCCACACTACCCCCTGAAATTCGCGATGACCTGTTGGCGCTCATGCGCCTTGCGTGTGCGTCAGTTACTGGCGTTCTTGATTGCTGAAGTGCAGGCCCCGGTGTGTTTGCCCAGCCAGGTGTGCAGCAGCGCGAAGTTCAAGGAGAACTCGGGCATTTGCAGCAGCGCGCCGCAGAACACTTCACCGATGATTTTCTGGATGAGCTGCACCGCACGCGGCTCGTTGAGCAGCATGGCGATGTCGCGACTGAGGACGTTGAAGCTCCAGACTTTCTGGTTCAGGCCCAGGCCGACGAACCAGCGGAACAGCAGGTTGTAATTGAGCTGTTCGTAGAGCTGCTGCTCGCTGGGCACCGAATACAGCAGTTGCAGGAGCAGGATGTGCATGACCGTCTGCGCCGGGATCAGCATGCCGGGCTGGGCGTTGAGGTCGTGCAGAAGATCGCTGTGAGCGTCGAACAGGTCGTCGATCTGCGGGCGCAGCAGCACCAGCGAATGCCCTGGGGGAATGTAGCTGGAGACCTCTTTCAAGGCGCCCTGCCAGTCATCCTGCGACACGATCCAGACCCACGGCGCGCCGTAGCGATACACCGAAACCGGCTTCTTGCGCGCGGCTTCGACGATCTTCGACAGGCGTTGATCGAGTTCCTGCATGCCCACTTTCGAGTAGCGTTCCATAGTCCCCATTGCCTCACTCCCGGCGTCCCGCCTCGGCTTGTGAAAAGCGCCCAAAGGGCCCCTCAAGCGCGTTACATAGGCATGACCGGACTGGCGATGTGCTACCGAACTTTTGTCATAAAAGCTTCATTACGGAATTTGATCGGGAAACTGCGGGCATAAAAAAACCTGTGGGAACTGGCTGGCTCCCACAGGGTTTCATCGCAATTCAACGTCAGGAATAAACTGGCCAGGTATCGACGATCTTGCCGCCACGTACCGCCAGCAAGTCACCGAATTGCAGGAGGACGGCTTCAGTCTGGGTCGGTCGCAGGAACACCTGATCCTCCACCGTCAGCCCCACGGCATTTGAACCATTGACCATCTCCTGATTCGAACTTCGGCCATACACACCGTTACTCTGCAGGCCCGGCGGCGATTCGAACTCAGCCATCCAGTTGCCGCCGTAGATGAAGAAAGTCTGCCGCTGATTGGCGTCCCACCACGAAAACAGTTTCGACTTGTCATCCAGCGCGGGAATGTTTACCGCCCCCGTGCTTTTCAACACCGGTGTGGCGATGTACGCGGCAGGCTCGTGTTCGACCAACGACGGTAAGTCGTAATGAGTCGGCTTGAGCATCGCCGTCCCCACCGACACCTCGCTGCTGAGATTTTCGTTTTCGTGCATGCGGTAACTCGGACTGCCGGCGGTGTTCAGGCATAAGCCGTCATGCCACAGCGCCGGATATTGCTGTCGGGTGAAGTCGACGCAGCGCTGATAAATCACCATCACCTTGGCGAACAGCTCTTCGGGCGAACCGAGAATCCCCGGCACGCCCATGCCCACGAACGGGTCGTAGCCCATGAACCCGGCGAACTCCAGGTGCTGCGGGTTGGCGGCGATCAGCGCGAGCATCTGCCCGAGCACGTTCAGATCACTGACGCCGCCACGGTGCAGGCCGACGTCCAGCTCGATGTTGATCCGCATCCGCGTGCCCAAACCCTGGGCCAGCGCGAGGTATTGCTGCAGGCGTTCGGGGTTGTCGATCAGCCATTGCAGTTGCTTCGCCGGGTCGAACGGGCCTTTGTGGGTCTGGTAGAACAGCTCCGCCGAGCGTACCGGCAAGGGCTTGCCGAGCAGAATGTCGGACTGCGGGTAAACCTGTGCATCGTGATTGAGAAACGGCTGATGAAACGACATCAGTCGCTGAGTCCCTGCCCTTTGAGCGATGTAGCTGAGCAGCCCCGGCGACGGCAACGATTTCTCCACCAACCGCAGGTGTTTGCCGGTGCGTTTGACCGAGCGCATCACCACATCGATGTTGTGATCGAGCCGATCCAGATCGATCAGCAACACCGGGCGCATCGGGCCTTTTTCCTTGAGTTCATTGTTCAGCGCCCGGAAATATTCGCTGTAGAGCCCGCCGCGATCCCCCGGCCGCAGCCATGCACCAACGCCCACCAACAAGGCACCGACACCCAAAGTGCCGAGCACGAAATTACGTCGATTGACCGCCATCAGCTCACCCCCAGAATCGACGACAGATGCCCGTTGAGAAACTTGCCGCTCGGGTCCAGCGCCTGACGCACCTGAATAAACTCCTGCCAGCGCGGATAGAGCGTTTGCAACGTGCGGGCATTGAGTGTGTGCAACTTGCCCCAGTGCGGACGGCCGTTGTACTTCCAGAAGATCGGCTCGACGGCGGCAAAGAAGTTGTGGTGATCCATCTGGTAATGCTGGTGGACCGAGATCGAACAGCTGTCGCGGCCCTCGAACATGCTCAGCGGAATGTCGTCGGCCTTCACGTAGCGGTACTCGATGGGAAACCAGGTGCGCAGGTCCTTGTCACGGATCAGCTTGAGAATCTCGCGCAGGCATGCCGGGCCCTGCTCGGCGGGCACCGAATATTCCATTTCGTTGAAGCGCACCGTGCGCACGTTGGCGTAGATGTCGAACGAGTCGCCGACCCGGTCATCGAAACTCGCCAGATGCCGCAGGCTGTTGAGTAGCGAGCTGCGCAGGTTCGGGAAGTCGCTGCCGTACTTGTCGATCTTCTCGATCAGCGTCACGAACTCGTTGCCGCCCTCCTCTTCAGGCGGGATCGGTGGCGTGGGCGGGTCGGTGGTTTCGTTGAGGGCGATCGACAAGGCGTAGTCGGAATGAGTGACGACGAGCATTTCCCAGTGCTGGTTTTCGCGGGTGTTCTTGTCGATGTCTTCCAGCAGTTCTTCGGTCTTGGCGATCCACTGGGTTTCCCGCAGGCGATAGGCCGGGCGGTTTTGCAGGCGAATTTTGGTGGCCACACCCAGCGCGCCAAGGGACACACGGGCGGCGTTGAACACGTCGGGATGTCGCTGGCTGTCGCAGTCCAGCACTTCGCCGTTGGCGGTCACCAGTTGCATCCCGCAGACGTGGGCCGAGTAGGACTGGAAGGTTTTGCCGGTGCCGTGAGTCGAGGTGGAAATGGCCCCGGCGAGGGTCTGGTAGTCGATGTCGGCCATGTTTTGCAGGGCCTGGCCGACGTCCTTGAGCGGCGTGCCCATGCGCGACATCGGTGTGCCGGCGGCGAATTCGGCTTGCAAGGTTTTCGGGTCGTGATCGAGCAGTCCGTTGAAGTAACTCAGCGACAACAACGTGCCGTCGGTGGGCACCAATGCGCTGAAGGAATGCGCCGAGCCGACCGGGCGAATCTTGCCCGGTGCCTGCTGAATCACCGACGTCAGTTCATCCAGATTCTTCGGCGCCACCCGCGCCGCCGGCAGGCAACTCTGTCCGCCCGACCAGTTGCGCCAGGGAATCAGCCGGGGCGCGCGCATCAACTGGCCCAGCGCCGGGTTGGAGGCCAGCGCGCTGAACGCCCCGACGATGCTTGCCCGTTGCAACAACTGCCGGCGTGTCAGATCTATCCGCATGCCAGGATCCTTATTGTGGGAGCGGCTGGTCGGCCATGAAGCCGATCAACTGAAGGAATTGTTCTTCCGAGCACTCGACGCACTGGCCCATTGGCGGCATGCCGTTGTAGCCGTTGATGGCGTGGTCGAGCAGCGTGTCGGCGCCCTGCTGAATGCGCGGTTCCCAGGCCTTGCGGTCACCGGTCAGCGGCGCATTCGCGGCGGGGTTGGCGTGGCAGAGCTGGCAACTGTTGGCGTAGATCTGCGCCAGCGCCGGGTCTTTGGGCATGGCGTTGTTAGTGCTGGCCGGGGGTTTGGGGTCTTCGCCGCAGCCGGCCAGCGCAGTGACCAGCATCAGCAGCAACGTGATTCGGGATGCCCGCATAACGATCCTCGCGTGGGGTGCCACTTATTGTTGTGATCACACCTTAAGGCAGCGACGGCGGCGGGTTGAGGGCATTGCGGGCCAGTGAAGGGGGCAAACGGGGACAGTCGGGATGCGACTCGGGATCGAATAAAAGGTGGGAATCTTGTTGAGCCCTCTGCCCTGCGCCTTTGCGTGACATTCGGGTGACATTTGCGGGTTTAAATTTCAGCGCATTCAGGCGTATAACCTGTACAGACTTTTTCAATTGGCAAGCAGGGTAGCGACATGACCACAGCAAACATCCTTGGCAACTTGTTCCCTTCTGTCAGCGACATCCCGGAAAAATACCGCCTCGACGGTCAGGTCGAGCAACGCGAATACCTGGTCGATGGCCAGTTGCGCCGCTGGGACGGCCCGCTCGCCACCGTGCGCAGCCCGGTCTATCTCAAGGGTGATAACGGCGACGAACAAGTGATCCTCGGCAGCACGCCGCTGCTGGACGCCGAGACCGCCCTCACCGCCCTCGACGCCGCCGTGCGCGCCTACGACCGGGGCCAGGGCCTGTGGCCGACCATGCGCGTGGCCGAACGCATCCAGCACGTCGAAGCCTTCCTTGGGCGCATGCGCCAACAGCGCGACGCCGTGGTGAAACTGCTGATGTGGGAAATCGGCAAGAACCTCAAGGACTCGGAAAAAGAGTTCGACCGCACCTGCGACTACATCGTCGACACCATCAATGCGCTGAAAGAACTCGACCGCCGCTCCAGCCGTTTCGAGCTGGAACAGGACACCCTCGGCCAGATCCGCCGCGTACCGCTCGGTGTGGCGCTGTGCATGGGCCCTTACAACTATCCGCTGAACGAGACGTTCACCACGCTGATTCCGGCGCTGATCATGGGCAACACCGTGGTGTTCAAACCGGCCAAGCTCGGCGTGCTGCTGATCCGTCCATTGCTCGAAGCTTTCCGCGACAGCTTCCCGACCGGTGTCATCAACGTCATCTACGGCAGCGGCCGCGAGACCGTCAGTGCGCTGATGGCCAGCGGCAAGATCGACATCTTCGCCTTCATCGGCACCAACAAGGCCGCCAGCGACCTGAAGAAACTGCACCCGAAACCGCACCGTTTGCGCGCCGCGTTGGGGCTGGATGCGAAGAACCCCGGCATCGTCCTGCCCGAGGTCGATCTGGATAACGCGGTCAGTGAAGCGGTCACCGGTTCCTTGTCGTTCAACGGCCAGCGTTGCACCGCGCTGAAGATCCTGTTTGTGCATGAAGACGTGGTTGAAAGCTTCATCGAGAAATTCAACGCCAAACTGGCCAGCCTCAAACCGGGCATGCCGTGGGACAGCGGGGTTTCGCTGACGCCGCTGCCGGAGTCGGGCAAGGTCGACTACCTGCACGGCCTGGTGGCTGACGCGCAGAGCAAAGGCGCCCAAGTGGTCAACCCGAATGGCGGCGAGTCGCGAGAGTCGTTCTTCTATCCAGCAGTGCTGTACCCGGTGACGCCACAGATGCGCGTCTATCAGGAAGAGCAGTTCGGCCCGGTGGTGCCGATCGTGCCGTACCGTCACCTCGATACCGTGATCGACTACGTGCTGGAATCGGACTTCGGCCAGCAACTGAGCATCTTCGGCACCAACCCGGTGGCGGTCGGCCGATTGGTGGACACCTTCGCCAACCAGGTCGGGCGTATCAACCTCAACGCCCAGTGCCAGCGCGGCCCGGACACCTACCCGTTCAACGGGCGCAAGAACTCCGCCGAAGGCACGCTGTCGGTACACGATGCGCTGCGGGTGTTTTCGATCCGTACACTGGTGGCGACCAAGTTCCAGGAACCCAACAAGGATCTGATCAGCGAAATCATTCGCGGACGGGATTCAAACTTCATCGCGACCGATTACATCTTTTAAGGAGGAATCACCGCTGAGCACTTTCAGCCCCCACCGCTGGCCGCCGCTGTTGCGGCGAATTCTGCGGCCATTGCTGGACCCGTACCGTCGCTACCGACACGCGCGGTTGATTCATGCGGTGCGGGTGGCGCTGGGGTTGCTGGCGACGATTCTGTTGACCACCGGCATCAACCTGCCCCACGGCGAGTGGGCGTCGGTGACCATGCTGGTGGTCATCGGTGGTTTGCAGCACCACGGCAACATCGGCAAGAAAGCCGCCGAACGCGCCACCGGCACCTTGATCGGTGCCGGCGTCGGCCTGTTATTGGTGGCACAACAGGCGTGGCTGGGAATGCCGTGGCTGACCTATTTTGCAATGGCGGTGGTGTGCGGATTCTTCTCGTATCACGCCATCGGCAAGGGCGGCTACACCGCCCTGCTTTCGGCCATCACCGTTTTCATTGTCGCCGGGCATGGCGACAACCCGATCACCGACGGGCTGTGGCGCGGGGTCGATATCCTGATCGGTATCGCCCTGGCCCTGGCTTTTTCCTTCGCGTTGCCGCTGTACGCGGTGTATTCGTGGCGCTACAACCTGGCCGACGCATTGCGCGATTGCGCCACGGTGTACGGGCGGATCATCAGTGGTGAACCGGTTTCGGCCGATGAACACTTGAAACTGATGGGCCGGCTGAACACGGTGATGGTGCAACTGCGCTCACTGATGCCGTCGGTGTCCAAGGAAGTGAAGGTATCGATGACCGAACTGGATGCGATCCAGCGCAACCTGCGCATGTGCATCAGCACCCTGGAAATCCTCGGCAATACTCGGCCGGACACCAACGATCCTGAAGCGATGGCGCATCTGCAATCGGCATTGAAGGCCGAGCACCGGCAGATTCGCGTGCAACTGATCGGCATGGCCCGGGCCCTGAAAACCGGTGCAACCCAGCGTCTCGGGCGCCCGGTGGAATTACCGGACGCCAGCCTCGACGCCCCGGTCTACAACCCGTTGGACGGTTACCGTCTATTGACCCGGCAACTGGCGTCCAACATCGGCGAAATGCGCCAGCGCCTGGCGAAAACCGCGCCGCGCTGGAACATCTGAGGTTACTGCGCCGCCAACCGTCGCGACTTGAAACCCCAGCCCTGTTGCATCCCGGCGGCAGCCAGCAGGATGGCCGCCACGCCTACCCATTGCAGGGTTTGCAGTTGATGGCCGAAGGCAAACCAGTCAACAAAAATCGCCGCAATCGGATAGATGAACGACAGTGCGCCAGTCAGTGCGGTCGGCAGTTTCTGGATCGCGCCGTAGAGCAGCACATACATCAGGCCCGTGTGAACGATGCCCAGCGTGACCAGACTCGCCCAGGCACTGGGCGCTTGCGGCAGCGCGCTGAAGTGAGCAAACGGTGCGAGCATCAACACCCCGGTGCAGACCTGGATCAGCGCGATCAAGTGTGGCGGCGTGCCGGTCAGGCGCTTGATGATCAACGCGGCGATGGCATACAACAATGCCGCGCCAAGGGCCAGGGCGATCCCCATCAGGTAGTCATTGCCGCCCTCGCCTTGCTCGCCGTGGGCACTGACAATCGCCAACATGCCGAGGAAGGAAATTCCCAGCCAGAACAGCTTTTGCAGGGTGATCTTCTCGCCAAGAAACAGCGCCGCCAAACCCACCAACATGAACGGCTGTACGTTGTACACCGCCGTGCCGATGGCAATCGACGCCCGGGAATAGGAGGCGAACAGCAACACCCAGTTGCCGACGATCGCCATGCCACTGAGCACCGCCAGCAGGAACGTGGTGCGCGTCAGAATCCCCGGACGCAAGAAACCGAACGCGGCGCAGATCAGCAGCAAGGTGCCGGCGCCGAATACGCAGCGCCAGAACACCACGTCCAGCACCGGTTGGCCTGACACCAGTACGAACCAGCCTATCGTCCCGGATATCAGCATGGCAGCGGTCATTTCAAATGAGCCGCGACGGATTGCGTTGTCCATCATCAATCTCCTTAATGTGTGGCAAAAGTATGCCAAGCGAGACCGGAGCTTCTCCAGCGCAAAAAGCAGGCTAAACTCGATTTCTGCCTTTTTTATCAAGGGTGGTTTGCATCATTCGCCTAATGCGGGAGATTTTTGTATGACCGACGATATCGACCAGATCCTGATCGGGGCCTTGATGGAAGACTCCCGGCGTTCGCTCAAGGCGCTGGCGCAAATCAGCGGCTTGTCTTCACCGAGCGTGGCCGAACGCTTGCGGCGCCTTGAAGAGCGCGGCGTACTCAAGGGCTACACCGTGGAGATCGATCCTAAGTGCTTCGGCTACCAGTTGCAGGCCATTGTCCGGGTGCGGCCGTTGCCGGGGCAGTTGCAGGAAGTGGAACGGCAAATTATGTCGATTCCCGAGTTCACCGAGTGCGACAAGGTGACCGGCGAAGATTGCTTCATTGCCCGCCTGCATGTGCGCTCGATGGAGCAACTGGATACCTTGCTTGATCGACTCAATACGCTGGCCGAAACCAACACCGCGATCGTCAAGAAGACCCCGGTCAAACGACGATTGCCGCCGATGGCGTGAGAAGCGTAGATTGGCGTTTTTCCGGCGAAGGATTCGCGGCATGAAAATTCAGGCGGTGATACTGGCGGCATTGATGCTGGCTGGTTGCGGGACCATACAGACCGTGGTACTCAGCGATAAGGCGAACGTGGATCAGTTGAAGGCAAATAGAACCTACTGCGGCGCCGTACCGCGCATCTACAGCGGTGTGACGTACGATTTCTGCATGCTGCACGCCGAAAAACCGGATGACGTCGATGCGTTCAACTACAAGAACCCATCCTTGGGGCTGGTGGTCGACGGAGCCGTTTCCGGGGTGCTGGATACATTTCTGCTGCCCTACACGATTTACAAGCAACACGCCGATGGCAGCATAGAGATCAACTGATCGCTGCGCCCTGCCCGCTTTTTCGCAGACAACAAAAAACCCGCTTTCGCGGGTTTTTTGTTAACGCCGATTAAACCAATCAGTCGTCGCGGCTCATGATGCCGAAGATCTGCAACAAGCTGATGAACAGGTTGTAGATCGATACATACAGGCTGATGGTCGCCATGATGTAGTTGCGCTCGCCGCCGTGGATGATGGCGCTGGTCTGGAACAGGATGCAGACCGACGAGAACAGCACGAAACCTGCGCTGATCGCCAGTTGCAGGCCGCTGATCTGGAAGAACATGCCCGCCAGAGTGGCACCCAGCAGCACGAAGAAACCGGCGGTGATGAAACCACCGAGGAAGCTCATGTCCTTGCGGGTGATCAGCACGTAGGCCGACAGACCACCGAACACCAGTGCAGTCATCGCGAACGCCGAGCTGACCACTTCAGCGCCGCCCTGCATGCCCAGGTAACGGTTGAGGATCGGGCCGAGCAGGAAACCCATGAAACCGGTCAGGGCAAACGCGGACACCAGGCCCCAGGCCGAATCACGGAGTTTGTTGGTGAGGAAAAACAGCCCGTAGAAGCCGATCAGCACCACGAAAATGTTCGGGTAGCCAACACGCATCTGCTGAGCTACGAAAGCCATCACGCCGCTGAATGCAAGAGTCAGCGCCAGTAGGCCATAAGTGTTGCGCAGGACGCGGCTAACCTCTAGCTGCTCAGCCTGCACGCTGTTGTGAACTGCGTAATCCTGTTCGCGCATGGCGACACTCCTGTTGGTTTGAAACGTTCAGTCGCAAAGATCATAACAGACGCTCTGTAACAAGCCATGCACAGAGTTTGACAGTGTGTTTCATTCAGGTATTATGGCGCCCGCAACGCAACGGAGGTGTGGCCGAGTGGTTTAAGGCAACGGTCTTGAAAACCGTCGACTGTAACAGGTCCATGAGTTCGAATCCCATCGCCTCCGCCATCTTATGTACGACAAAGCCCTGATTATTCAGGGCTTTGTCGTTTCTGGCATTTAGAAAAATTCGGTTCCGCCCTCTCTGGATCATTTCCGCATCTTTTCGGTCATTTCCGCAACCCTACCCCTCCGACATCACTTGTTCGAACTCGACACACCCGGAGATGTAGCTGTATTCAACTGGCAGCTTCCGGCCAAAAGCGGTCGGTGAGGCACTGCGCGAGTCCAATCCGCTGCAACTGCCGCGCCTGATCGACGGCCAATAAGGGGTTTCACAGATGGCGGCGTCCTGATTTGACGCCGCCTCAGGTCATTACACGACCACGTTCAACAGCAACACCACAATCAAACCGACCACGGCGACGATCGATTGCACCACCGAAATAGTCTTGGTGGCTTCGCCCATCGTCATGCCGAAGGATTCCTTCACCATCCAGAAACCTGCATGGTTGGCGTAGTTGAAGAACAACGAGCCGCAGCCAATGGACAAGGCCAGCAGCGGCAGGTTGAGGCTGGGATCAGCACCGGCAAGCGGCGCCAGCAAGCCGGCAGCCCCCACGATACCTACCGTGGCGGAACCGGTAGATACCGAAAGCAACATGGCGATCAACCAACCGAGGATCAGCGGAGGGAACGCCGACTGCTGAGTCAGGTGCACAATCGCATCGCCCACCTTGGCGCTGGTTAGCAGTTCCTGAAAGGCACCTCCGCCGGCGATGATCATGATGATCGAGGCGATTGGCTTGAGGCTCTTGCCCAGCGAGTCGCGCAATTGCCCCGCATCGCCGCCGCGCGCGAGTACCAGACTGGCCCCAGCGAACAGCACGCCCAGCAGCATCGCTATCAGCGGATTGCCGAGGAAACCGGCCATTTTCAGCAGCGCATTGTCCTTGGACAATACCATCTCGGCGACGGCATGGATCAGCATCAGGATCGCCGGCAGCAAGGCTGCCAGCACGCCAAGGTATACGCTGGGGCTTGATTTATCGTCGGCTTTTTCAGCCAGGGTGAACTGATCCAGCAACACCTGATCGGGCCGAGTGCTCATGCGCGGGGAAATGAATGCGCCATACAGTGGACCGCCTAAAATCATGGCCGGGATAGCCGCCAGGAAACCATAGAGCATGGTCGGCCCGACCGAGGTTTTCAGCGCGGCGATGGCCGTCAACGGGCCAGGGTGCGGCGGGACCATGCCGTGCATAGCGGCCAGTGCGGCAATCACCGGAACGCCCACATAGACATACGCTGAACCCTTGAAGCGCGCCTGACTTTCCAGCTTGCGCGCCACGCTGAAGATCAGCGGCAGCATGATCACCAGGCCGACCTCGAAAAACATCGGAATGCCAATCACAAACGCGACCATCATCATCGCCCACGGAATCATCCGATCCGTTGTGCGCTTGAGGATGACCGCAGCAATCAGCTCGGTGACGCCGGCGTCAGCAAGAATTTTGCCGAGCATCGCCCCCAGCGCGATGACCACCCCCACTGCCCCCAGTGTCTTGCCGGCGCCGGTGACCAAGTGGGAGACGATGCCATCTGGCTCCATACCGGTTGCAAAGCCTACGCCGACGGAAACTACCAGCAAAGCCAGCAGCGGGTGCATTTTGAGGCGCGAGACGATCAGCGCTACCAGCACCAGGACGCTGATCAATGCGGTCAGTAACAGATCTATATCTAAGGGAGTCATGAAAGGTTCTCGGTTGGGCTGGTGCCCAAACTCTTGTAAGTGGGTGAGATGAATGGCAACTGCAACGGCTAAGTTTCAGCGTTAGTCTTTATAAAAACCGAATAACCTTCGAGGCGCTTGCACCAGCAGCGAGTCGCTGGCTTGCGCCGAAAGTTCCAAAGCTTGCAACTGGTCGACGACGGTGGCGAAACCGATGTTTTGCTCATGCTGCGTATGCGGCCAGTCACTGCCCCATACCAACTGATGCAGGCCGAAGCTCTGTTCCAGCAACGCTAATGCCCTTCGAGCGAAATCAATGTTCTGTTGTGGCGTACCTCCCAAACGATAGATTCCCGATACCTTGATCCAGATCGGACCTTTCGATCCGGCCTCAAGCAACTCGCCAAACCCTGGCTGATCGAGACCCGCATTCGCGTCCGGCCGCCCAAAGTGATCGATCACCAACTTCACGCCGAACGGCGTCAATTGCTGGATCAGGCCCGGCAGATCCTTGACTTCCCGGTGCAACTCGACATGCCAGTCGAGATCAACGATATTGCTGAAAAAACCTTGCCAGGCACTGTCACGAAAATCAGGTAACGCCTTGCCGATCAGGTTCAAGCGCACGCCGACCACGCCCAGTCGAGCCATGTCATTCAAGGTAGAACGACTGACGCTTGGCTCCAGCACTACCACACCGCGCAACTGCTGCGGCGCTTGCTTCAACGCCGCCAACAGGTAGCTATTGTCGGTGCCAAGGAAACTTGGTTGCACCAATACACCGTGACTCAGACTATGCGTTTGCAAATGCTCAAGGTACTGGTCAAGCGTGGCGTCGTACTGAGGGGTGTAGCGCCGTGCACCGATCAGATGCAGATCACGGCTGAACACATGGGCATGGGAGTCGATGCCGGTGATCGACTTGGGGCGGGTATCTGACATAGGTTTTATCTACTGAAGGTTAGGATCATCACGCCCGAGCGCGTTGATTGCCGTTGATACCGGCCGAAACGGAGGTGGCATTGGCTTCAAGGTCCCTGCCCCGGGTTTCAGGCAGGCAAAGTGCGGCAAGCACCGCCACGCCGTAGGCGATCCCGGCATCGATACCAATCGCAGAACCCAGCGACATGGAGTCACTCATGTGCCCGACCAGGAATGGAAATACAGCGGACAGCACGCGGCCAAAGTTGTAGCAAAAGCCAACGCCGGCACCGCGTACATCGGCAGGGTAAAGTTCGTTGAAGAGCGCTCCCAGACTGGCCGGAATACCGGCAGCGAAGAACCCCAACGGGAACCCCAGGAACAGCATCTGCGTATTAGTCAGCGGCAAAAATACGTAGCACTGCACCGTGACCACGCAGCACAAGGCAAACAGCACAATGTTTTTACGACGGCCAATGCGATCGATCAAATAGCCGCTGGCCACACAACCACACCAGAAGGCGAAGATGATCACCGCCAGATACCCGCCCGAGTTCAGCACAGAGAGATTGCGCTCGGTCTTGAGGAAGGTCGGCAACCAGGTCATTACCGCGTGATAGCCACCGTGCGCGCCCAGTCCCAGCAGCCCGCCAAGCAGGGTCACGCGAATCAGTTCCGGGCGAAAAATGCCGGCGAGCGACTTGAAGAAACTCTGCGGGATGGCGTTGTCTTTTTGCAGACGCTGGAAGCTGTCCGGCTCCTCAACGTTACGACGTACCCAGATGATCAGGAACGACGGCAGCAACCCGACAAGGAACATCACACGCCAGGCCATGTCCTGTGGCACCGAGGTATAGATCAGCGTGAACACCCCGACCGCCAGGCCCCAACCCACCGCCCAGGCACTTTGCACAGTGCCCATGACCTTGCCGCGATAGTGCGGATTGATCGTCTCGGCCATCAGCACCGCGCCGGCCGCCCACTCCCCGCCAATTCCGAGACCCTGCAGCGCTTTGACCACCAACAGCTGATTGAAGCCCGTGACGAAGGCCGAGAGAAAGGTGAAGAACGAGAACCACAAAATCATCAACTGCAACGTGCGCACACGGCCATAGCGGTCAGACAACGTCCCACCCACCCAGCCACCGAGTGCCGAGGTGACGAGGGTAACGCCGCTGATCAATCCGGCATCGCCCTTTGTCAGCGCGAAAGCGGCGATCAGCGCCGGAATCGCCAGACCGAACATTTGTACTTCCAACGCGTCGAGCGACCATCCGCCGAAGCAGGCCCAAAACGTTTTGCGCTCCCGAGGAGTAACTTGGCGATACCAGCTGAACATGATTCTTATCCTTATAGGTGTTACGCAAGGCAGCCGACAGCCAACCGCACCGCGACAGGGTCAGCTTTGGCAAACAAACAGAAATCGGGCGGCGATCTAGCCGCCGCAGAACGCTCCGCTACGCAGGCAGACGTCAGCGAATATCCACGCTGTAGCGGAAGTGCTCCGCGTGGCCGCGCGAGCGACGCCATTCCAGCGGGCTACCCGCGTAATCGCGGGCCAGACGCTCGATCACGATCACCGGACTGTTGACCGCTACCTGGAGCAATCGGGCATGCACGTCATTCACCGATTCAGCGGTCAGCGTTTCTTCGGCCGATGCAACAACCTGTCCGCACACTTCTTCGTAAATCGGATACAGCAGCGGCCCTTCGCGACTGAGGTCGATCTCCAGCAGCGCCTGAAACCGCTGGCGGGGCAACCAGATTTCTTCGGCGAGCACCGGCTTAACATCGAGCAGACGCACACGGACAATACGAATGACCGGCGCATCGGCGGGCAACCCCAGTGCTTGCGCTACGGCCGAAGGTGCGGCAACGGGCTCGATCGAGAGGATGCGACTCTCCGGGACCTGGCGCTCACCGGAAACAGTCTGGAATCGGAAGAAACGGAACAATGAGGATTGAAACTGCGCCCGGCGAACAAACGTCCCTCGCCCTTGCTGACGCTCCAGAATGCCCTCAATGACCAACGCATCAATCGCTTTGCGCACCGTGCCGGTGGACAGTTGGTATTCCGCAGACAGCGCCGCTTCAGTAGGGATCGCCTCCCCCGGACGCCAGCGATTATTGGCGATCTGCTCAGCCAATTGGTCACGCAGGCGTTGGTACAGCGGGAGTCGGGCATCACTGGATAAAGAATTCATCGACTTTATTCACCTTGTTATCTAGTCATCTATATGAATCTTGCGGCGAGTATTTGCCCAGATAACTTGCCTGTCAAGGAGGGGCTTTTCGTACTGCTGACGAATGGCTGCCCCACTGCCCTTCTCATAGACATGCGGGTTTTCGCCGGCAATGTCAGATTCTGGCCGAATGCGGACGGTCAGGAGTGACAGCTATCGGCCAAGAGCGGACGGTGGCTAGTAAATAAATCTGTCCCCTTTTCGCTAAAACCAGGCTGGCTGCTTCGAGTTTGAAATTTGTACTGAATGATCTTCTGATCACGCAAACACCTCATGGTTGGGCGAAGCTTAACGCCCTATCGGGGTGTCCAGAATCATTGGGCCACAACAGGGCCCTAAAGCAGGCTGCCTGGCGCGATTTCCTGTCTCGGCAGTGAACGAGGACCGTCCTTCCTCGCCAGTGAAGTGGAATGCTAGTATGCGCCATCATGTATATGGATACAGGCGTTTCAAATGGAAGTCGCATCTGCCGAACCACACAGCCACACGCTAAAAAATACTCAGCACTGCCGTAAGACACAGATCGTCTCGGTGAGGGAAAGGGAAATCAGCGCTCTTGTGAGCCGTGCTGCAGGCAGGTGTCAGCGCTGGAACAACTCTAGCTCAATATTCGACAGTTAAGACAACGTTCGCAGGAAGTGCCGCTGCGCTGCGGGAGTTATATCTTGTTCAGATTGATACATGTACTTAAACCTAAGAATCAAGAATTTGTGGCTCCTTCGACAGGAGGCGCAACACCTTTCAAAAGCGTTATTGTCGGCGGAAACGCTACAGGAAAAACGCGCTTCATAGTTTCGCTGATTGAGTCATTCCGCTTGCTCTCTGAGGCGAAGAACCAGCATGGAAAATTCAGTACCGTGAAGAAAAAAGGAGCGATTACTGACCAGTTGCAATTCAAATATTACATTGGTGGGGATCTGGTCGAGTGCCAAGCTGGCGAGTTTGGCGTACGCTTTACCATCGATGGAGAGGAGGCCTCCGCATTTGATCTCCCCTTACCCTCGCGAGTCCTAGCAATCAGCTCCACCGTAAATGATAAGTTCCCCTTTGCTGACTCAGACGAAGATGACTTTTATCGATACTGCGGTGTACGTGAAACGTCCAATGCGTCTTGGACAGCAACGCTGTCACGCCGCACAATCGAAAACCTTCTTAATATTCCATTGCGGCATCATCACCACTCACTTGCAGAGCTATTTAAATACTTAGGGATTTCGCCCACGATTGAAGTGGCTTTCAGCATAAGTAATCTCGAAGAATTCCGCGAACTGGTCGCCGACCCTGTCCATTTAATGCTGGCAGTTCATAACTACTCAAGCAAAAGCTCCAGATTACAAGTCCAAATGTTTCGGAACTTCACCTATGAAGATGCGTCTCGAGCATGTCATGGCCTGATGAACGAAATATTCGCTGGACGTCAAAATAGTGTCACCATAGACCTCAACAACACCGCTGCCGACTACAGCGACCTTTATTTCGGGATTAACGTATTTCGGCGCATTGGCATGATTTCAGATGTCGACCTGAACATACAGAAACTCCATACAAATAGAAAATTTGGATTCGGCCACTCCAGCTCCGGAGAAACCCAACTTCTCTATACATTCTCCAGCCTTATCCGGCATGCGAAGCCCAACTGCCTTGTCTTCATCGACGAACCAGAACTTAGCCTCCACCCAAGCTGGCAAATAAAATATGTGGCACTGCTTAAACGCGCATTAAGCTCATTCCCAGGCAGTCACGTCATCATAGCCACCCACTCGCACTTCATCATTTCTGATCTTGAACAAGAAACCAGTTCACTGCATGTATTCGAGAACAAGGATGAACAGCTGAACGTTAGAAATATAGAATACTCCACGTACGCCTGGAGTGCCGACCACATCCTTTATGATGTCTTTGATGTACGAACCGTGGGGAATTTAGCATTCGAAAGCGACCTTACCGAAGCGTTGAAGTTAATTTCAAGCAAATCCCAAGACAATAGTCGACTGATACAATTAAAAAAGAAATTTGAACGCTTAGCATTTAACGAATCAGACCCACTCCACCGGGTCATCAAAAATATTGCGGAGCTGGTCGATGCCAATCCGTGAATGGTATTTAAACATCACCGAACTGCCGGCTTTTGATCAGTCGACGCTGGACTATCTCCAAGAATTGAAGCCGCATAAGGCCAAGCAGTGGGACTTGAAAACCAATCAAATGAAGGTCTATAAAGCCAGCCTCCTTGAGCAGTTACTGAAAATCCAGAACAACAGGTGTGTATATTGTGGCACCGGCTTGAGGCGACAGCTCGTAGACCGAGAGCACTTCGCTCACAAGGATCAAAAAGGGGGCTGGCCAGAGTTCATGTTTATCACCGAAAACCTTTTTGCAGCATGTGGTTACTGCAACCGCATGCTTAAAGGCACCAAATCGATGATCAAACTCTACAATAAAAATTACCGCGATTGTGAATTTCATTTAATTCACCCTTATTTCGACACCGCCTCGGAAGAAATCTCGTTTGTCGAGCGCGGCGTGAGCGACGCTATTTTCGTTAAAAAAATAACCCAAAAAGGGGAAGACACTATTGATTTTTTTGAGCTTGACTCTGCCAGTGCAACCGCCAGACGCGCAGGTTATATAACAGAAATAGCCATGTATAATCAGTTGTCGGCCAGTGATGCCGCTGAAGTCAAAGCTATTTCACACTTCAGGCCGGAATAGACATTAAAGCGGCAACCCTTCAGCAAGGCTTTGGACAACACGACGAAGAGGACAGCGACTGGACAAATCATTGCTACGGTGTGGCGCAACCGTCTACGGGGCAGGCGGCGCCTGCCACTGACGACCTGCCCGTTGCATAAGCGGAAGCGGTGTCTGGACTATAACAATCCCCACCATGTACCCAGCGCAGTCGCTCTTTGATCACCAGCTCTTGCATAACCTCGACGCGCCGGCAAAAGGGGACAGATTTATTTACTGGACGCCGTCCGCTCTTGGCCGTGTCCTGCCTGTTACGGCTGACCAGGTTGGCTGCAAATCTCACTTCAGATGAAAGTCGCTTTCCATCAGACGCAGTCTATCGATCGCAGCTTGAAGTCTAGCGCGATCATGAGCCTACCCAGAACGCCAAATAACCGGCCAACTTCGTTTCCGCAAATAAGTATCCACCCCTTGATTTCAGAGGCCTACAGAGCATTAATAAACACTGCCTAGCGGAAACGAATTCAAGCTAAGGCATTGAAATATAAAAATTAATCTTCGGACTTGAAAACCGTCGACTGTAACAGGTCCATGAGTTCGAATCCCATCGCCTCCGCCATATTTGATACGACAAAGCCCTGATTATTCAGGGCTTTGTCGTTTCTGGTGTTCTGAAAATTCTGCGGTCATCATGGCGATCCTTCAGAAAACGGAGCAATCCATGACAAGGCTGTCATTCGCCATCCGAATTCTGTTCGCCTGCTGTCTTTTGGTGGCGACTACCAATCACATTCGAGCGGATTTCCAGCATGGGCTGTTCTGGAATTACGGATATGGGGCAAGCACTCTTTGGGCCAGCCGCATTTTCTGGGCAGCGCTTACGTTTCTGGACCCGCTGGCAGCGCTGCTGCTGTTCATAAAGCCCAGGGCTGGAATCTTCCTGACTGCAGCAATCATTCTGGCGGACGTCGCCCACAACACCTACTACGTTGCCATGAATCACCAGTGGCTGGAGCTGTTCTATCTGTCTCAGGTGGCGTTTCTTATAGCGGTAGTTCTACTTTCGCCTGTCGTCTGGAGAAAAGCGCCCGCACCCTCTCCTTAAAATAAAAACCTTTATTATCGTTCCATTAGCAAAATCAGGATAAGACTCATGGGCGCGCCCATCATTATTGGCAACAGCTATGACCTCTGGGTCAGCAACAGCATGAAAGATGCCTTTTGCGAGGTACTAACCGCGGTCGCAATCCTGGAAGGTCATGATGTGAAGGCCATATACGACGAGGCTCCAGGTGTAGCGGGCACCTATGGTGTTCCAGGCGTGGGTATCGTTCTCGACGAGTTCTATCTCTATCTTGGCGGGTTTTCAGGCGTTCGACGCCACCTCGATGTTTGCCGAGCACGACTAGGCGAAGTTATAGAGTCTTGCGGACTGTCGCCAGTTGGTGCAGAACGCATGGCACACCTACTGGCATGGGCTGCATACCACATGGATGGCAACCCGATCCCTATAGGCGGCTCTTTCTATGAGGACTGGCCCCCTTTATTTTCTCAAGCCTAACCAACAGATAAACATCTGCCGAATCAAGCGGCATACGGAAAAACACGGATGACTTCTTTCAGAAATCTTGGCTTCTGGGGCAAAGTCTGGGCCTGTGCCTGGATAGCGTTCCTGCTGCTGACTTCCGGCGATTCAGGCGCTAACTGGATGGATATAAGCTCATCCGGCCGCAAGCGTGTCTTCAGTCCTGGCTTTCTCGTGCTGTGCGTATTTGTAGCTGTGGTTGAGCTGATACTACTCAACCACTTCTATGGTGCGCGAATGAAGTGAAGGCAAGGCAGATCACGTGGTGTCGGCTTCCTTGTGCTGCAGATTCATCAGGCTTGTGTTCTTCCCGTTTTCACAGCAGCGTGAAAAACTGCGCACGCTTTGCTACTCACTTTTTGTCTGTTTTGATGGAACTGCCGATGGACATCATGGATACCCAACAAGAAAACACCCTCGAAAAGTCACTCAGGCTGGCGGCGGATGAGCCGGCACACCGACCCGAGTTTTTCAAGACACTGTTGAATTCCACTATCTACATTCTTGGTACGACCGACACTGGCGAAGGTCAAGTCAACCTTGAGGCTGGCAGCAACATCAGCATCGCGCATTGGCAAAAGCCCGACGGCACCGCGGTCATCCCGTTTTTTTCTTCGTTGCAAACGCTACAGAAATCCATAGACAGCGAAGAGTCCTACATCGAGATCCCGGCCAGATCGCTGTTTGAAATCACACAGGGCACCCCTCTTTTCCTTAATCCAAAGTCTCCTTACGGGAAAGAGTTCTTCCCGGAGGAAGTGCGCCATTTGCTCGGCGACGAGATCGGCCAAAAGCCGACACAGCGCACGGTCGAAAAAGACACTCAAGTGCTGCTCGGGCAGCCATCGCAATATCCCGCGAAGATGGTCAACTCGCTCACCCAATTACTCGCCAAACATCACAACGTGAAGCGTGCGTTTCTGGCGTTGATGCATGATGCATCGTCTGATCAAAAGCCTCATCTGGTCATTGGTATCGAAGCGGACGGCGATATTGAACGGGTCATGCTTGAAGCCGGCAACGTTGCCGGGGACACCGCTCCGGATGGCGAACCCGTGGACCTGTACCGCGTTCAAGAAGGTGATCCAGGCCTTGGCGATTACTTCCTCAAGCAAACCCCCCCCTTCTATGAACGGAAATCGGCAGGCTGGCTGCGCTCATTGTTTGGCTTTGGCAAGGCGTGACAGAGCACAACGCCGTGTTAACGGTGCCGAGAAAACTGTGCACCAGCAAAGACAAGTAATCCCATCGATCGAAATTTACCCTGCTTCGTCATACTAAATCTCCCACCGCAAAGCCAATTGCCGAGGAAACCTCATTGCAAGATTCAAAGTATCTGGAAGACCTCCGCTCCCGCTTCAACTCAGGAGAGGCGCTTGAATTTACGTTTTTCTGGGGACACCAGCGAAGCAAGAGCGGCGTTACAGCGTCATGCTTCAGCCAGTGGTTCGAGGCTGAATTCGTTGTCGACGGGCAACGCTACGCGACTGCCGAGCATTTCATGATGGCCGAGAAGGCCGCCTTGTTCGGCGATCAGGAAGTTCGAGCTCAAGTGCTCCTGGCGCCTACCCCCAATGCAGCGAAAGCGCTTGGCCGCAACGTGCGTGGATTCAACGAACAGGATTGGCTGCAACACCGATATGCAATTGTCGTCCGGGCCAACCAGGCCAAGTTCTCTCAGAACCCGGAGTTGAATGCATTCCTCAAGGACACCGGTTCGCGCATCATCGTTGAGGCAAGCCCGGTTGATAGCATCTGGGGCATCGGGCTCGCCCAGGACCACGAAAACGCGAGGAACCCCAACCTGTGGCAAGGCCTGAATCTGCTGGGGTTCGCGCTGATGCAGGTCCGCGACGGAAGCTGATTCACCCACTATCACACTCTAGCGATCCGGTCGCGGTGGTGAACACCGCGACCGATCTAGCGAACAGTCATCATGCGACTTGCGCGACCGCCCTCTCATGCTCGCTTTCGTGGACGTAAATCCATGAGTCGTTCCCAGTAGTCGGCCCGTTCCATGATCTGGCCATCCGTGAGCACCACTCGAAAATCGTCCGCTGGCGGTCCTCCTGTCCGGGGCCAATGACGAAGATGGCATACTCCCCCTGAACCTGATCATTTCGGAGACCCCTATGCTTCGCGTGTTTGAACGCAGGCTCGACCCCTTCCCCCCCGACGAGGCGCCGCCACCGCCGGTTGGCCTGATGCGATTTCTGTGGGCCTGCACCCGCGGTGCCCGTGGTTATGTCCTTGCCCTTGCGTTGTTGAGCGCCAGTGTGTCGATCTACGAAGCCTGGTTGTTTTCCTTTCTCGGGCAAGTGGTGGACCTGCTCTCGACCTGGCAGGCCGGTGGTGAAGTGAGCGGGCAAGAAAGCCGAGTGCTGTGGGGGATCGCAATCGTGTTGCTCACCAGCATCGGCCTGGTGGCGTTGCGCACGATGGTGCAGCACCAGATTCTGGCGATCAATCTGCCGCTGCGGCTGCGCTGGGACTTCCATCGCCTGATGTTGCGGCAAAGCCTTTCGTTCTTTTCCGATGAGTTCTCCGGCCGGGTCACGACCAAGGTGATGCAGACTGCGCTGGCAGTGCGCGAGGTGCTGTTCACCCTCATCGAAATCGCGCCCGGCATTGGCGTTTACTTTATTGCGATCATCGCGCTGGCCGGTGGCTTTGCCCTGAAACTCATGCTGCCCTTTCTTGCCTGGGTCGCGTTGTTCGGGTTGGCGATGCTGTACTTCGTGCCGCGCCTGGGGCAAGTCGGGCAGGAACAGGCCCATGCACGCTCCTCGATGACGGGGCGTATTTCCGACGCCTACACCAATATCACCACCGTCAAACTGTTCTCGCACTCCAACCGTGAAGCGCATTTCGCGCGCGCGGCCATGGAGGATTTCAAGCAGACCGGTTTTCGCCAAATGCGCCTGGTCAGCCAGTTCGAGATCGTCAATCAGGCGCTGGTGGTCGGATTGATCCTTGGCGCAGGCGGCTATGCCCTCTGGCTCTGGCATCAGGGCCAGGTCGGTGCGGGTGCAGTGGCGGCGATCACCGCCATGGCGCTGCGGATCAATGGCATGTCGCACTGGATCATGTGGCAAATGACGTCGCTGTTCGAAAACATCGGCACCGTGCAGGACGGCATGGCCACCCTGACCCGTGGCCCGAAAGTGCAGGATGCGCCGAACGCCGGCCTGCTGGTGCCTTCGGGCGGCGCCGTGACCTTTGACAACGTGCACTTCAACTACAACGGCGAACGTCAGGTACTCGACGGGCTGAGTCTGAAGATCCGCGCGGGCGAAAAAATCGGTCTGGTGGGCCGCTCCGGTGCCGGTAAATCCACGCTGATCAATCTGCTGTTGCGGTTCTATGACGTCGACAGCGGTGAGATTCGCATCGACGGGCAGAACATCGCTCAGGTAACGCAAGACAGCTTGCGCAGTGCAATCGGCATGGTGACGCAAGATACGTCCCTGCTGCATCGCTCGATTCGCGACAACATCGCCTATGGCCGCCCGGATGCTACCGATGCACAAGTGCGCAGCGCCGCGATCAATGCCCAGGCCGACGGTTTCATCAGCCAACTGAGTGATCGCCAAGGCCACTCGGGCTATGACACGCTGGTGGGCGAGCGCGGCATCAAGCTATCGGGCGGCCAGCGCCAACGTATCGCCATCGCCCGGGTGATGCTCAAGAACGCTCCGATCCTGCTGCTCGACGAGGCCACCAGTGCTCTGGATTCCGAAGTCGAAGTCGCCATCCAGGAAAGCCTCGATGAAATGATGACGGGCAAGACCGTCATCGCCATCGCCCATCGGTTGTCGACGATTGCGGCCATGGACCGTCTGATTGTCATGGATGAGGGCCGCATCATCGAACAAGGCACCCACACCGAACTGCTGGAAAGAAACGGCACCTACGCGCGACTCTGGCAGCACCAGAGCGGTGGTTTTCTGGGTGAGGATCAAAGGCTGGATGAGGCGATGGACCGGGCGTGAAAATAGCGTGAAAATAGGGACAGATTTATTTTTTCGTCCCCACCAAATCGACAAAGCCCTGATTATTCAGGGCTTTGTCGTTTCCGGGCTTCCTGGATATTACAACCCGGTCAACGCCCAGGGCACTTCAAGACTTCGCCATTGGCAGCGCCGCAACGGATGAGATCCCTGACGTCCGGGTTTTTAAAGTAGTCAACGTGCGCGTTCAGGGGAAGCTCGATGATCAGGAGCTTGGGGGTATTCTGCACAAATACGTCCGTCACATCGATCCGTGGCCGCCCTCCCGGTGTAGCCTCAGCGTTGGCGTACCAACTCGGGATATGCCAGGTGAGCAGGTCATTTGTGTCATTGAAAGAGACTATCTGAAGGCCGTCGGTTTGTTTTCCGGTCTTCGTTTCTACGGTTGATTTTAAATCTGCGAGTTCCGAAAGAACATTTCCGTACACAACCGGTCCTGCGTTTTCTTGCGACTGAAACGAGAGAGCATCAAAGTCACTTACAGGAAATAACTGCCGAAAAAAAGGATGTGCAACGCTATCACTGGAGCGGGCTAGAGGCGGAACTTTGGCCAAACCCAGCAACGAAAGCTGATTCGCCATCATGTAGAAGGCTGGCGTATTCGCGATCATGTTTTCGATGAATCCCTGTGCACTGCTGCGTTCGCTGTAGGGAAAAGGGTTGGTCTTGCTGTCTTTTGTCTGGTCCAGAAGCTGGAGGAACATATCGTAAGTCATGCGACTGCCCAGACTGTGGGTCACGAATAAATTCTTGTGCGGTGTTTTTTTACTTTCCTGCGCAGAGGGCCATATACATTTTTTATTCTTGTCCGTAGGCGTGATGGCATGGCAAATCCCCTCTGCAAGCCCTCGCACCATGGTCTGCCCATAGGTTCCGGTATAGAGAATGGCATCGGACAAGTTCCGGTCAAAAACCTGCTCCTTGATTGTTTTGTCGAGCAAAAGCCTTGGTGGCGCCTGTACCGTTGGAGGAATTTTCGGGTCGGGGAACTCAATGCATGGCTTGCGTTTTTTATTTGCGAAAACAGACGGCGAGTCATATCCAAGCTGATTGCTTTTCAGCCATCGGGTCAGGGGTGACCAGGTAATTTCAATCGCCTCTACGCTCACTGCGCGGTCCCTGTCAGGCAGCGTCAGAGAGTAATTTTTTTTGCGGACGTTCACCTCTGAGTACGGGTCTTTTTCTCCTCCCATAAAGACGTTCACATTGATGGATTCATCAGATTCGATTCCGCCGGGTACGGGTTTCAACCCCATCGCAGCAGCGTTTTTTTCATTCAACCAGCCGTCAGGACCCAGGGCGTAACCCGGACAGTGATCTCCTACACCATGAACAAAAAACAGCCTCACAGGGGTGTTGTCAGGGAGCAGTTTCTGTAGCGGTTTTATAGTGCCTGGAGAGTTATCGCTGGCATTGTAGATAAGCGGGGTGGACGAACAAGCGGTCAAACTCAAAACGATAGTTGCGCAGAGCGTGCGGGGGATTTTCATTTTCAGACTCCTTGCCTATGGATGCAGCTATCCACTGATGGGCATTGAAGTCATGCAGATTTGAAGCTGGCGGAGCGCACACAGATGCCCATGTTGAGGTTAGGTGTAAAAACCATGGCTGCAACCTGCGCAAACTCGCACAAGCGTCTTGATGAGTCCGCGTGCTGAAGGGTAACCCTTACCTCAACGACCGGTTGACCGGCCTTTGAGGCAAGGAAGATACGCTGAATGACTCAGGCGCTGCTGGCCGCTACGACTGAGCGACTGACCGGCGCACGTTGATCGCGGATTCCCGGAAGAAAAATCCATGACCACTCAGACAGCGCATCACTGCAGATCACAAGCGGAAGTACGATACGTAAGGCAGGAACGGCGAGCGCTTAACCTGAATAGTGTTCATATCAAACACTTCAAGCAGCGCTTGTGTTTCGCCTGGGAAGTGAGGGCAGTTCAGCTCGTCAAAAACCAGAATCGAACCTTTTGACAGTCGTGGCTTGATCGCTTCCAGTACATCCTTCGTCGGCTTATAAACGTCCATATCGAAAATGGCCATCGAGATGAGCGAGTGAGGATTGTCTTCAAGCCATTGTTTCGAAGTCTCTGAGGCATCACCCTTGATCAGGGTGAACTTCTTCAGGTGATTATTGGGGCTCAGCGACTCTTGAGCCTGGAGCAGCCGCTCCAGCAAATTCTCATAACCATCGTCTACATGAAAGTCGCCCGCTTTGACTTGCGCGCCATCTTTCTCGTCAACTTCGGCAAAACCGCTGAAGGTGTCGAAGCCAAAGATATGCCGCGAGTAATTGTAGGGTTCCTTGATAGCCCGAAGATTCAGCAATGTTGCCAGGCTGCTGCCGTAATGAACGCCAAACTCGCAGATCGATCCCGCAACAGGGAGCATCTCGTCGTACAGGAGGTTAAGGTTCAGGATTCGCGCCAGCGAAGGTCGTGACAGCGTAGCAACCGAAGGCCAGTTCCAGTATTCCCCTGCGATTGTATGAATCTCGCCATGAATATCCCGCAGTTCCTTGTAGGCATCCGCCTGGCTGGGAGGGGTAAAAAACAGCTGACCGTCTTGAGTTTTCATTTACTTTCCATCAAAAAGTTAAGACCGTTCGAAATGAGTTTGCTTTGAATCAGGTACGCCAGTTTGGAAACCTTGGCGTGGATACTGGATATGTTTTGATCCGGCCTGTGCACGAGCCCCATGCCTCCGATGATAATCGCCTCCAGCGTCAACTCGGCGTTCAATATCCGAGACCAGACATGGCGCGAAGCCTCGTAGCCGACGGTACCGCTCTCATATTCATCCGACGCGGTGAGCAATCTGACGGGAACAGGACCGCCCACGGCCTTGTTCAGAAAACGCTCGAGCTGCCCAAGCAGCAAATCAAAGAGTTCTTCACCTGGGGAGTCATGGAGCTGGCTCGTTTTTATGTCGATTCCGGACACACACTGGGTAAACGGCCCTGGATTCCGGCGCAGAAAGTCTTGCGCAAGATCATAGAGCGACCCGCGATCCCAAGAGGCCGGGTATTGGTACAGCGATTGATTCGCGTAATAGAAGCCCTTGTCGAGCCCCAGGTGTTTGAGGTTCGCCGTGGTGGCGGCCTGATAAGACTTGAATCGGGATTCAATCATCTCGTCCGCACTTTGCTTGTCAAAGGACGGGTAGTTGACAGGGAAACTGTCAGCGATACCGAACTGGATAAAAAAGTAACGGCTTTCAACCGGGACAGCACTCAAGCATTCATTGAGCGCATCGGTAAGCGCAAACGGATATTCGTGCCAGTTATCATTGGCATGAATAACCGCATCGGTTTCAGACACGACTGTAACAATCGAATCATATTCCGTGAAATCCGGATTGATGAAGCATCTCAACTCCACCCCATCGACGTAATGTGCCTCTTCTGTCAGTTCAACCGGATAGCGACCGGTGAGGCGCTCAATCCGCTTGGAGAGTCCATTCGTCTTGAATTTCGGAACAAAGAACGTGGCATCCGCCAAATGCTGCTGAATGAAAAATTCATCCAGATGATCATCATGACCATGCGAAATAATGACATTAAGTTTATCGGCCGGAAGAGAAAGCAACTTCTCAATCATTGTTGTTCTGGGTGACGGGTTTTGAATCCAGCCGCCGAACGCAGGAGAAACGTACCAGGGATCAGTAAGAAAATAACTGCCCTTCTCTTCCAGAAGCAATGAGGCGTGATTGACGAACTCTATATCCAACTGCCTAACCCTTCATATATTAATTAATCAAACTGTGAGTTAAGCAAAAGAACAACAACCTCAAAAAATAACCCGTTGCCAGTTTACTGACAGACCACCACTAAACGCAGCCGCTACACCACTTTGTATACATATTCAATGACCTGCTCAAAAAAATAACACACCCGGGCTCAGTACGAAAAGTAGCAACGCGGTCGTCGCAGCGCGCAGATCAGCAAGGTACTCTGGGCCTGTATCGGCCGCCAAACGCGATTCCACACCTGTCCATCCAACAAAAATACTGAGGTCTTTGATGTTGTTTTCAAAAACGTGGCTCGCACTTGCAGGCCTGGCGCTTGGCCTGATCGGCCCCCATGCTCAAGCGAAAGAGCCGCTGCTATACACCCTCAGCGCCTCAAAGGTATTGCCAGGCGACGGTCACAGTTGGGGCTTCGCGGCACTGGAACCCAAGGGGCCGCACCTGTTCGTGTCCCGCCGGGAAAACGGACTGTCGGTGTTCGACGTCGAACAGCAACGGTTGGTGAAGACCCTCGACAACTCCGCCGGCGCTAACGCCGTCGCCTTCGTGCCTGAGCGTAATCGGGCGTATGTCGCCAACATGGACGGGACGTTGGGGATCGTGGCGCTGGATCGCCTGCAAGTCCTGCAACGGCTGAACCTCGATTCCGGCAACCTCAACAATCTGCTTTACGACGCCAGCCGTGACCGGTTGATCGTCACCAGTGGCCGGCGCGGTGATCATTCGACGCTGTACCTGATCGACCCGAAAACCGATCGCCTGACGGACGCGGTGGACGTGCCAGCGCAAAAGCTCGACGGCCCCGTCATTCTTGAAAACGGCAACTTCATTGTGCCCATGCGCGATGAAGACCAGGTCGCCGTTCTTTCCGGAAAGAAACTTGAACACCAGCAACTCTGGACATTCAAAGGCTGCAGCAAGCCCAGCGCTCTGGCCGTCGACGAACCGCATCAACGTCTGTTCGTGGCGTGCCGAGGCGGCGCCCCCGTTCTGGTGATCGCAGACCTGAACACGGGCAAGGCCTTCAGCACCCTGCCGATCGGCCGCGCCGTGAACGCACTGGCTTACGATCCCGTGAAAGACCAATTGCTGGTGCCCAGCGGCACCGACGCCAGTCTTGCGATCGTTCAGCGCGACAACCAGGGCCAATACCAACTGCGCGGTACAGTCGGGACGCGGCCGTGGGCCCACAACATGGTGCTGGACACCAAACGCAGTCAGGCCTACCTGTTCACCGCCGACTTCACCCAGCCGGCACCGAGCCGGGAGCAGCCCAAGCCCGACCCGGTGTTTCACCCCGGCACCTTCACGGTCCTGACCTTCAAGTCGCAGTAAGCGTCAGGATGCCTCGATGATCCCGGCGGCCTGTGTCTTGTGCCGCCGACGTTCGAACCACAGGTAGACCACCGGCGTGGTGTAGAGCGTCAGGATCTGCGAAACCGCCAGACCACCGACAATCGCGATACCCAGCGGCTGACGCAACTCTGAGCCAGCGCCATGCCCGAACGCCAGCGGCACGGCCCCGAGCAACGCGGCCAGCGAGGTCATCAGGATCGGCCGCAAACGCAACAGGCACCCTTCCCTCACGGCTTCCCGAGGCGACAGCCCTCGCTGCTGCGCCTGCAAGGTGAAGTCGACGATCATGATCGCGTTCTTCTTGACGATGCCGATCAGCAGAATGATCCCGATCATCCCCAGCACCGACAGATCCTGCCCGCAAAGCATCAAGGCCAGCAACGCGCCGAAACCGGCGGACGGCAAGGTCGAGATGATCGTCAGCGGGTGGATCGCGTTTTCATACAACACCCCGAGCACGATGTAGACCGTCAGGATCGCCGCCAGAATCAGCCACGGCTGCGACTTCAGCGAATCCTGAAACGCCTGGGCAGTACCCTGGAAACTGCCCACCACCGTGTCGGGCATCGCGACCGCCAGCGACGCCTGATTGATCGCGCTGACCGCTTCGCTCAAGGCGTGCCCTGGCGCGAGGTCGAAGGACAGGGTAATGGCCGGGAACACGCCCTGATGGTTGATGATGATCGGCACCTGCTCGGTCTTGATACTGGCCAGCAGGTTCAGCGGCACCAAGGCTCCGGAACTGGCGCGAACGAACAGATGCTCAAGGGTGGCAGTGGACGTCTGCCAGCTCGGGTCGAGTTCGAGAATCACATGGTTCTGATCCAGTTGAGTGAACATCGTCGCAATCTGCCGCTGACCGAACGCGTCGTACAGCACGTCATCAATCGCTTGAACGGTCACGCCCAGGCGCGCAGCGGTCGGCCGGTCGATCACCAGCGTCGACTGGGCGATCGCCTGTTGCTGGTCAGAGGTGACGTGTTGCAGTTGCGGCAAGGTCTTCAGTTTGGCCAGCAGCACCCCGCTCCAGTGATCCAGCTCGACGCTGTCCGGGTCCTGCAAGGTGTACTGATACTGGGTCTTGCTGGCCCGGCCGCCGATCTGGATGTCCTGGTTGGCCTGCATGAACACCTTGACCCCGGACAACCCGTCGAGCGCCGGTTGCAGGCGCCGGATGACCTCGGCCGCGCTCGCCGTGCGCTCACTGAACGGTTTGAGGTTGATCATCACCTTGCCCTGGCTGACGGTCGGGTTCGGGCCGATCCAGAAATACACCCGCGCCACTGCCGGGTCCTGGCCGATGATCTCGGCCGCCCGGTTGACCTGCGCACGCATGGCGATCGGCGAAATATCCGCCGCCGCTTCCGCGACACCCTGAATCAGACCATTATCCTGCTGCGGGAAGAACCCTTTGGGAATGCCGACATACAGCACCGCCGTGGCCGCCAGCGTAGCGATGGCCACCGCCATGGTCAGGCGTTGATGATCCAGTACCCAGTCCAGACTGCGTCGATAACCGTTGTGCAATCGGTCGAACACGCGCTCGCAGGCCTGGGCAAAGCGCCCCTCCTCCTGATCGGCATGGGGTTTGAGCAGCCATGCGCACAGCATCGGCGTGATGGTCAGGGAGACGATGCCGGACATGATGATCGCGACACTGACCGTCACCGCGAACTCACGCATCAAGCGCCCGACGATGCCGGACATCAACAGAATCGGCAGGAACACCGCGATCAGCGACACCGTCATCGAAACGATGGTGAAACCCACTTCGCGCAAGCCATCGACCGCCGATTGCAGGCGCGACTTGCCCATTTCCAGGTGCCGGACGATGTTTTCCATCACCACAATGGCGTCGTCCACCACGAACCCGACGGCAATCGCCAGGCCCATGATCGACAGGTTGTCGAGGCTGTAACCGAGCAAATACATGACGCCGAACGTGGCCACCAGCGACAGCGGAATGGTCAGGCTGGGAATCAGCGTGGCGGTGGCCTTGCGCAGGAACACGAAGATCACCACGACCACCAGCGCAATCGACAGCAGCAAGGTGAACTGCATGTCATTGACCGACGCTTCGATGGTCTGGGTACGGTCGCCCACCACTTGCACCTGCACGTCGCGAGGCAATGAAGCGGTCAGCTCAGGCAACTTGGCCTTGATTGTGGCGATGGTCGACAGCAGGTTGAAACCCGGCTGCTTGTGAATGTCGACGATGACCGTGGGCTCGCCACCCAGCTGCGCGGCTTGCTGGGTGTCCTCGGCCCCGGCGATCACCCGGCCAAGGTCGCCCAGTTTGATCGGCATGCCGTTCTTGTAAGCGACGACCTGATCGCGATAGTGCTGCGGATCGAGCAACTGGTCGGTCGCGCCAAGGGTGATCGAACGACTCTGGCCATCGAGCGTGCCCTTGGGCTGATCCAGGGTGCTGACGCCAATCACGCTGCGCACATCTTCGAGGGTCAGACCCCGTGCGGCCAGTGCGTCAGGGTCGATCTGCACGCGAACCGCCGGTTTCTGCTCGCCATGGAAATCCACCAGGCCGACGCCGGGCATTTGCGACAGGCGCTGGGCAATGTAGTTGTCGGCGTAGCGATCCAGCTCCGGCAGCGTGCGGGTCGGCGACGTCACCGCCAGCGACAGCACGGTGCCTTCGGCCGGGTTGACCTTGTTGAAGGTCGGCGCGCTGGACATGGTCTTGGGCAGGTTCGGGGTGGCGGTGTTGATCGCTGTTTGTACGTCCTGCGCAGCGCCATCGATATCCCGTGACAGATCGAATTGCAACACGACCTGGGTCTTGCCGGCGGCGCTGGACGAAGTCATCGAAGTGACTTGCGGTACGGCGGCGAAGGCCCGTTCCAGCGGCGTTGCCACCGACGATGCCATGGTTTCGGCGCTGGCCCCCGAGAGTTTCGCGGTGACCTGAATGGTCGGGAAATCCACCGTCGGCAGCGGCGCCACCGGCAATTGGAAGTAAGCGAAAGCCCCCAACAACATGACGCCCAGCGCCAGCAGGCTCAGCCCCACACGCCGTTGAATCAGTCCGGCCAGCGCATTCATTGGGCGGCCTCCGCCAGATCAGCGGTGGTATCAGTCTTGACCGGTACAACCTTCAGCCCCGGTGCGACCCGAGACTGGCCCTGCACCACAACGGTTTCGCCCGCATTCAGGCCTTGGCGAATCCACTGTTTGCCGTCCACCACATTGGCGGCGTCCACCAGACGTGGCTGCACCCGCTGCTCGGCATCGACCACGTAGACGAAATTGCCCTGACGCCCCAATTGCACCGCATCGGCCGGGACAACGGCCACATCGCGGTGGGTCTGCACCAGCAACCGCGCACTGACCAATTCACCCGGCCAGAGTTTGGCGTCAGCGTTGTCGAACTGCGCCTTGAGCTGGATCTGACCGCTGGCCGCCGTCACCTGGCTGTCGATGAAGCTCAGATGCCCATGGGCGATTTCCTGTTGGCCATCCCGGGTCATGGCGACTACTTGCAGGGCGCCTTTGGCGTTCTCTTCGAGGATTTCCGCCAATTCGTCCTGGGACACGGCGAACGCGACGGAGATCGGGTTCATCTGGGTGATCGTCACCAGCCCTGTCGCTTCGGCGCCGTGGGCAATCGCGCCGACATCCAGCAGACGCTGGCCAGTGCGGCCGGTCAGCGGTGCCTTGACCTGAGTGAATTCCAGTTGCAGCCGCGCCGCATCCAGTGCCGCCTGATCGGCCTGCACGGTCGCCTGTTGAGCGGCCAGTTGTGCCCGGTAAGTGTCGACGTCCTGAGTCGGGCCAGCCTTGGCAGCGGCCAGTTTGCTCGCGCGGTCGAGATTGACTCTGAGGTTCGCCAGTTGCGCCTGATCCTTCGCCAGCAATGCCTGAGCCTGAGCGACCTGGGCTTGATAGACCCGCGGATCGATCACCGCCAACAGGCTGCCGGCGGTAACGGTCTGCCCTTCGTTGAACAGCACTTTCTGTAACTCGCCGTCCACCCTCACCCGCACATTGACGCTGTTGAGCGCCTGCACGTTGCCGATGGCACTGATCCACACCGGCAGATCCTGACGGCTGACCTTGCTCATCTGTACCGGGATCGCGCCAGCATCACTTTTTACCGGCGCAGCGTGAGCCTGTTTGATCCATTGAAAACCGCCGACGGCCACCGCCAGCGAAAGTGCCGCGACGCCCAGGAAAACGGCGCGACGACGTGGGTGCAGGACAGTCATGGGTGAGTCACCTGAGCAGAAGAATTGAGAGCGAGGGCATCAGCGGAAAAGTCGCCGCCCAGAGCGCGGAACAGACCGACAGCCGCTTGCAGGTGTTGCAGGCGCACCTGCAGCAGCGTGTCTTCGGCCTGGTATTGCGTGCGCTCGACGATCAGCAGCGTCTGGAAGTCCGTAGAGCCGAGGCGATAGCGAACCTGCGCCAGGCGCGCCGCTTCCCGCGCCGAATCCACCGCCGAGGCGTTCAACGCGTAGCTCTTGTCGAGTTCACGGGCGGCGCTGATCTGGGTTTCGACGTCTTGCAGGGCCTCGACGATCGACTCGCGGTAACTGGCGGTCAGTTCCTTTACGTGGGCCTGATCGAAATGCAGTTGGCCCTTGAGTTGACCGCCGGCGAAAACCGGTTGGCCGAGGGTGCCGATGACGCTCCAGATCTGCCCGCCGGCAAGGGTGTCGATGCCACCCAGCAGGTCCAGCGACAGATTGGGCAGGAACGCGGCGCGGGCGACACCAACGTCGAAGTTGGCGGATTTCAGCCGAGCTTCGGCGGCCTGAATGTCCGGCCGCTGGCGCAGCAGACCGATCGGCAGGCCGGTCACCGGTTGCGGCACTCGCAAGGTACCAAGGCCGTAGCCCTGCAAATGGAACCCTTGCGGTGGCGCCCCCACCAGCACCGCCAGTTGATACAGCGCCTGATCCCGTTGCTGACGCAAGGGCGGCATCGCTGCTTCGAACGTCTGCATGGCGTTGCGCTGCTGGGCGACCTCAAGATTGGAAACCGCGCCCTGACCGGCCTGGATCTCTACCAGATCGAGCACCTGACGGGCGTCGTCGGCGATCGATTGGGCCAGACGCAGGCGCTCTTCCAGCGACAGCACCTGAAAGTAGCTGTCAGCGATGCTCGCGCTCAGGCTCATGCGCAGGGTCTGGGCATCGAACGCCGTCGCGTTGGCCAGCGCCTCGGCCGAATCGGCGGCGGCGCGCTGCTTGCCCCAGAAATCCACTTCATAGGTGGCTTCGGCAAACACACTGCGTTTTTGCGTGGTGCCGTAATTGTTCTGGCGCTGAAAGTTGCCGCTCAGATTCAGCGCCGGATATTGCCCGGCACCCGTGACCTGCGCAGACGCCCGCGCCTCGTCGATACGGCTGATCGCCGCTTTGAGGGTGAAATTGGAGGCCAGCCCGCGATCGATCAACTGATCCAGCTCGGCGCTATGAAACTCGCGCCACCATTGCCCACCCGCCGCCGATTGACCGCCGGAAGCCTCGTTCCACTGCTGGGCCAAGGGCAGTTCGGGTTGCCGATATTCAGGCACCATCGAACAGCCGCCGAGCGTCAGAACGCCCAGCAGGATCAGCGTCGCTGATGATTGAAATGCAACGCGCCGTCTGCGCGCCTTCGTCTTTGAAACCGACATGAGCAAGCTGTCTCCCCCGCTTGAGCCTTTGTGGAGCGATCCACGAATGCGGCGAAGATAGCGAGGGGTGCCTGCCAGAGCGTTCCCCGGCAGATAAACTTTTGTTTAGCCTTGCTCGGGCGTCGTCTGGAAGCTGTAGCCGGCACCGGGCACCGTCTTGATCAGCGAATACTCGAAACCGTCATCGAGTTTGCGCCGCAAGCGATGGATGTGTTTGTCGATGACGTTGTTGTTGGGGTCGAATTCGTAATCCCAGGCGCTGTCGAGCAACATGTCGCGGGTCACGATCTGGCCGCTGTGGCGCATGAGTTTTTCCAGCAACAGGGCTTCGCGATGCTGCAACGCGATGACCTTGCCCCGCCGCACCGCGGTACGCGTGGCGCAGTCCAGTTGCAATTCACCCACGACCAATTGCCGTGCCGGCCCGGCGACCTGATCGCGCCCGCGCAACAAGGCTTCGAGCCGCGCCAGCACTTCGGCGAAGGCATAAGGTTTGGCCAGGTAATCATCACAACCAGCCTGCAAGCCTTCGACTTTCTGCTCGGTCGATGCCTGGGCACTGAGCATCAGGATCGGCACCCGCACCTGCCGGGCGCGCAAGGCCTTGATCAGGCCGATGCCGTCGAGGCCGGGCAAGCGCCGGTCGACGACCAGCACGTCGTGAATGCCTTCCAGCGCCATGTCCAGACCGCTGTTGCCATCGCTGGCGACATCGACCACATGCCCGCTTTCGCTCAACCCGCGCAGCAGATAAGCGGCGGTCTGGGCGTCATCTTCAACCACGAGAATGCGCAAGGCACCTACTCCATCAAGCCAACCTGAACTTTTATTTATCCAGCGGGAACGTGGCGCGACCGCAGGCTTTGCCACACTATGCCATCTCTGCCTGATGATGTGAGTGGTTCAAAAGCCATGACCCATGTTCTGGTCGTCGAGGACGACTTGCCCACCCGCCGCGAAATCGAAGCGGCCCTCACCGACCACGGTTTCACCGTGAGCAGCGTCGACAATGGCCGCGATGGCCTGCTCAAAGCCCTCGGCGAGCCGTTCGACCTGATCGTTCTGGACCGCATGTTGCCCGGCGGTCTCGACGGCCTGGGCGTACTCACCGCGTTGCGGGCCGCCAGCGTGAACACGCCGGTGCTGATTCTCAGCGCCTTGAGTGCGCTGGACGAACGGGTTCGCGGCGTGCGTGCGGGCGGCGACGACTACCTGACCAAACCGTTCGAGTTCATCGAATTGACCGCCCGCCTCGATGCCCTGAACCGGCGTCGCGCCGAACCGGTATCCCAGGTTCAGGAAACCCGTTTGCGAGTCGGCAGTCTGGAAGTCGATCTGCTGAGCCGGACCGTCCGACGCGGCGAGCGCACCATCGATCTGGTGCCCCGGGAATACGCGCTGCTCGAACACCTGGTGCGCCATGCCGATCAGGTGGTCACCCGAACCATGCTGTTCGAAGCGGTGTGGAATTACAGCTATGACGAGCGCACCAACGTCATCGAAGTGCACATGAGCCGATTGCGCCGCAAGGTTGACGGTGACGGCGAACCGCCGATGATCCATACCATTCGTGGAGCCGGGTATGTTCTCCGTTCACCTGAGTGAAATCCCGCGCACCATCAGCTTTCGCACGGCGCTGCTTTTTCTCGGGCTGTTCGGCTGTTCGTTTCTGGCGTTGTTCGGTTACGTCTACTGGCAAACCGCGTTCTACCTGAAAACCGAAGCGGACACGGCCCTCTATCGGCAGGTGGAAAACCGCAGCGCCCAGCCGCCGGAACTGCAATTGCAGGAGATCCGCAAACACGCGCTGCAGGACGTCGAAGCGCGCCTGCCCCACAGCCTGTTCGACGCCGACGGCAAATTCATTGCCGGCGTGATCAAGCAACTGCCGCCCTTCTCCGCCTATGACAAACCGCAGGAATTTCGCTGGCTCAAGTCCAACGGGCATCATCGGCCGGTTCGGTTCATCGTTCATAAACTGGCCGACGGCAAAACCCTGCTGGTCGCCCAGGACGTCCACGACATTCGCGAATTCGACGAGCTGCTGATCAACGCGCTGATCTCCGGCGGCCTGCTGCTGTTGCTGGTCGGGTTGCTCGGCGCCGTGGTGCTGGGTTATTCGGCGCATCGCCGGCTGGATAAAGTCAGCCGCTCGATCAAAGGCATCATCGAGGGCGACCTGACCGGGCGTTTGCCGGTTCAGGGCAACAACGACGACATCGACCGGCTCGCCTCGGTGGTGAACGGCATGCTCGATGAGCTGGAACGACTGATGAGTGAGGTCAAAGGCGTGTGCGACGACATCGCCCACGACCTGCGCACCCCGCTGACCCGCTTGATCGCTGGCCTTGAACGTACACAGCGCCGGGGCCTGGATGAAGCGCAATACGCCGCCAGCATCGACGCGGCACTGACGGAAGCCAAGGCCTTGCTGCTGACCTTCAAGGCTCTGCTGCGGATCTCGGAAATCGAAAACAGCGCCCGACGCAGTCACTTCGCCCCGCTGGACCTGAACCTGATCAGCGCCGATGCCGCCGAGCTGTATGAGCCGTTGGCCGAAGAGCGCGGCATCAGCCTGACCATCGAAAACAGTCAGGCCCCCGCGATCATGGCCGGTGACGCACAACTGCTGTTCGACGCCTTGTGTAACCTGCTCGACAACGCCATCAAGTTCTCGCCCGACCACAGCCAGGTGCGCCTGAGCGTGATCGCCGATCAGGACAGCGTCGGGATTCGCGTCACTGACAACGGACCGGGCATTCCCCCGGCCGAGCGTGAAGCGGTGTTGCGCCGGTTGTACCGCGCGGAATCCAGCCGCCACACCCCGGGCAACGGGTTGGGATTGAGCATGGTGTCGGCGGTTGCGCGCCTGCATGACATGCGGGTGACGGTGAGCGATGCGGCGCCGGGCTGTCGGATTGACTTGCTGGGCAAGGCAACGCCGGTTATCGACCGGCCTTGAAAAACGGGCGCCTGTGGATGCCGCCAGCAGCGCCTGATACCACTCGGCAGATGCCCTGGAAAACACCTTGCACGCAGAATAACGCCGACTATGCTCCCAACAGCTGTCCTACTGGCCATTGGCCTTAAGCGGCTGAACCTCCGGTTTTGCTGTCCGGGCCTCGCAACGCTGATTAGCAAGACGCTATGCACCTGACGACGCCATTGCGGTCGCCGCGGTGTTCCCCAGGAGGGAGTCATGCCTGCACCAGGTCAGTACCTGATCGCAATCGCGGTCTACGATGGCGTGGATCTGCTCGACGTCAGTGTTCCTTACGAGCTGTTCAACTGGATGACTCAGATCGAGTCTTCGCAGAACCCTTCCGCCCCCACCCGCGTCGTGCGGCTGATCTCCCTTCATGGGCCTTCCATCACCACCCGGGACGGCATGACCATCGGTGGAAATCTGCCGACTTTCGATCAACATTCAGAACACATCAGCCTGCTGTGGATCCTTGGCGGTGACCCCGGCGCCTTGCAGCAACTGATGAAAGATTCACACCGTATGACTTGGCTGTTGCAGCAGGGCCAGGCCGCGCAATTTGCCGCATCCGTCTGCGAGGGCGCCTTGCTCGCGGCCGCCGCCGGTTTGCTGGACGGTTACAACGCCACGACTCATTGGGCCTTCATCGCCTGCCTGAAACTCTTCACGCGTATCAACGTAGTGGAAGGCTATCCGCGTTACATCGTCGACGGGCAACGCATTACCGGTGGCGGCATCTCGTCAGGCCTGGACGAGGCCTTGAAAATCATCGCCCTGATCGCCGGGGAGATCGTTGCCCGGACGGTGCAGTTGAGCATTCAGTACAACCCCGATCCGCCCTTCGACAGCGGCGATCCCTCCGTCGCCAGACCGCCGGTCTACACACCCGGCACCGCGCGCACCTGTGAATTCGATGGCATGGCAACGACCATCGCCGAAGTGCTCAAGCGCACAGGCCCCTCCTGACAGCGAGCGTGCAGCAACACTTCTCAAGTTGTTCAGTTGATCAAAGGACACGCGGCCATCGAGGCTGTCGCAGACACTCGCGCAACGACGCAGGGAGCACAACATGGCTTCGCTTCACAGGGTTCTGGCCGGATTGATGATGTGTACAGCCTCCCACGCAGCGCTCGCCGACCTGTCGGCGCAGCCTTTCCTGTCACCGCCCAGGCTTCTTGAAAAGGGCCGGCCCGGCACACTGAAAGCCACCGGACTGGCCGTTGCGCAAACGGGTTGCAATCCGGCAGGCGATATCACCCGCGACGGGCAAACCGTGGAACTCAACCTGCAAGTGCAGAAACGCGAAAACTACATGTACAACCCGGGCAATCCCGATGGCGCCAAGGACAAAGTGATGCTGCGTTCGTATGGCGGCTGCCTGTCGGGGCCGCTCATCGACGTAAGGCCCGGCAACACCCTGCGGGTGCATCTGGACAATCAACTGGATAAAAACGACCCCAGCTGTCCGGGGGGACAGGACCCGGCGAACGGTGACCCCGGCTGCTTCAACACGATCAACCTGCACTATCACGGGATGCACGTTTCGCCAGCGGGCAACAGTGACAACGTGCTATTGAACATCGCGCCGCAAACAAAATTCGAATACGAGATCAACATCCCCACCGATCACCCATCCGGCACTTTCTGGTATCACGCGCACCGGCATGGTTCCACCGCGCTGCAGGTCGCCAGCGGCGCGGCCGGCGCCTTGATTGTGCGCGGCGACCGCCCTTACACCGGCGACAAACCGGGCGACATCGACACCATCCTCAAGGACGCAACCGGGAAGCCGTTTACCGAACAGGTTTTTCTGTTCCAGCAGATTCCCTACGCCTGCTTCAACGACGATGGCACCATCATCACGCAAAAGGATCACACCTGGACGTGCCCCAGCGGCAAGACTGGCGTGGTGGAGAATTTCGACAAGCAGCTCGCTTCGGCCACGGTCTGGGACGAGAGCGGTCGATTCACCAGCATCAACGGCGTGGTGCAACCGACACTGCAAGGCATCGCTGCGGGCGAGATCCAGCGCTGGCGCTTTATTCACGGCGGCATCCACGACACCGTGAACCTGCAGATCGTGCCCATGAACACGGCCAGTCCCAAAGCGAGTCTCGCCCTCAAGGGTGTGCTCGGCGGCACGCCAAAGGAACAGGAAGCGATCATCGCCGACCTGTGCCCGGTGACGGTGCCCGACTCCAGCAAACCGGTCGAGCTTGTCCCGCAATTCGAAATTGCCGCCGACGGGATCACGCGCACGGCGATCCGACCCATAGGCGTGAACAAGAAAAGCATCAGTGGCGGCATCGGCAGCAACTTTCTGCAACCCGGCTATCGCAGTGATTTGCTGCTGATGTTCCCCCGTGACGGCACCTACTGCGTGCTGAACCAGGCGGCAACGCCCGCAGAACGCGCCAACGCCGGGCCTCATGGTGGCCCCGGCGGCCAGGGACCGAACGAAACCCAATTGCTGGCGACGGTCATCGTCACTGGTGGAAAAGTCGTCACCGACGACCCGCAGCGTTATATCCAGCAAGCGCTCTACGACGGCAACAAATCAGACTCATCGCTGCCCACCGAGGCCCTGCAGGGACTGCTGACCGGCAATCTGAAGCCGTGGCGCGGGATGGACGACCTCAAGGGTGCCGTGGTCAACGATGACATTCAGAAGGTCGACTTCTTCATCGGCAATGCGCCATTCCCGCCCTCACCTCCTGCGACCCCACCGTCGAAACCGGGAGAACCATGGACGGGTGCGTTCGGTTTTTTCATCAACTACAAATCCTATGACCCGGACCGGGTCGACTTCACCCGCCAGGTCAACACCACCGATGACTGGGTGCTGACCTCCCAGGGCGAACCCCACATCTTTCACATTCACGTCAACCCGTTCCAGGTGATGGATGTGCTGTACGCCAAGCCCGGCGAGAAGCCCAAAAGCATTTACGGCCCCAATGGCGAATGCCTGGTGCCGGCCGACGAACTGGGACTGCAAAACCAGTACTGCGGGATGTGGCATGAATTCAAGGACACCCTTTTCGTGCAGAACGACTATCAGGTGCTGGTGCGCACTCACTACGACCGCTACATCGGTGAGTTCGTCATCCACTGCCACATCCTCGACCACGAAGACGGCGGCATGATGACCAATATCCGGATCGTCCCGGACCTCAATGCCGCCGGCGGCGGCATCGGCATGGCAGGCATGAAGCACGCAGCGAATCAACCGTCGGGCACCCATCAGCACTGATGGTTAACCCCATTGCACGAAAATTCACGACAAGGAGTCGGGCATGAAAACTACATCGACCTCAACGTCTGTCACCAACCCCACCTGGTACGGACAGATCCGCGACATGTTCACCACCCAGGACCAGCAGCACATGGCCGCGCAAGGCCTGGACCTTGCCAGCTACGAGGCCGTGGTGAATCACGCCGGCGACATCTATCAACAAGTGGCGGTGGGGAACATGCCACCAGGGCGACCCTGGTCCCCTGACTGGGTGAGCACCTTCCTCAACTGGATGAATAACGGCTATCCGAAAGGCGTCCCTGTCACCAGCGCCAACGAAGTGGAGTTCGATGCTCGATTGCTGTCCATTGCGGCAGCCCCGGCCGGCAGGATCCGCAAGGACATCACCACGCTGTCCAGCACTGAACTCAACCTGCTCAAAAAGGCGTTTTCCGGCATCGTAGCCAAGGCCCCGAGTGACCCGAACAGCTATTTCGTCCAGGCCGGCTACCACTGGTTTCCGGCCCCCAATACTTACTGCATGCACCATGTCCCGGGCTACAACCCGTGGCACCGGGCGTATCTGGTCAGTTTCGAAAATGCCCTGAGATCGGTCCCCGGCTGCGAGAGTGTGACGCTGCCCTACTGGGATATCACCACGCCCTTCCCCGACGTGCTCAAAAGCGCGCCCTTCGATACGTACGTGCTGCCACAAGCGGTCAGCCCGGATTACCCCGAAGGCTATAGCACTTCACGTTTTGACTACGACACGATTGCCCAGAACCTGCTGAACAACGGTGTGGCCGACGACGTGAACCGCGCCATGAGCAAGACCGACTGGGAAGACTTCCACGGCTACTGGTCAGACGCCAATTACAACACCATTATCGCGGCCCATGACGGGGGCCATAATTCCATCGGTTCGACCATGGGCGCCCAGGAGGTCGCGGCGTTCGACCCGGTGTTCTGGTTCTTCCACTGCAACTGGGACAGGTTGTTCTGGGAATGGCAGAAAAAGATGCTGGCCACCGACCTGCATGGCTTGCTAACCACCATCAACCAGGACAGCGACCCCTTGAGTTATCAGATCTTCAATGAAGCGGCGCTCCAGTCCCTGAACCCGTTCACCAGCAACCCACCCGAGTTGAACACGCTGGCGATCATCGACTCGGTCGCCCGACTCGACGTTGACTACGGCCCTTCCGCGACAGCCTCGAACGTCGACTTTCTGCCCAAGACCCAGCGCACACTCGCCGCCAACAAACATTTCACGGTCCAGACCAGTCGGGTCAACGTGCGGGTCAGCGGTATCAATCGCCTGAAGATTCCCGGCAGCTTCTCGGTGCACTTGCAGAAAGACGGCAAGACCATCGCAACCCGATCACTGTTTCAGCCGGTGGCGGTTCAAACCTGCGCCAACTGCGTGGCCAACGCCATGAGCCACTTCGACTTCGAGCTGCCGCTGGCCGAGGTATCGGGCGGCAAACTGAGTGTCTGGGTGGAACCGGTGAACAAGAGTTTCGTCGGCGACCGCTTCCCGCAGAAGTTGATGGGTAACCCGGTTATCGATGTGCATCTATTGCTGCAAACGGATTAGCGCTGCTGCTGGACCCTGGCGCCGGAGCCTACGTGATAAGGGCCGGCGCCGACGTTGGGCAGACATCACCTAACAACCCACCGCCCGCAACCATTCAAGCAAATCCGTTTCCAGGCTGCCCGGCTTGAGAGGTGTCGGCGACAGCAAGCAATAATGCGAGCCGTCTTCAACAAACCCTGATGGCGCGACCAGTACGCCGCTCTGGATATCGTCGCGAACCAGGTGCCACGGCCCCATGGCCACACCCAGGCCGGCGACCGCCGCCTGAATGCTGAAATAAAAGTGCTCGAAGGACTGCATCTGCGTCGCCGGAACCGGCTGCCCTGTTGCGGCAGCCCATTCCTGCCAGGCGGTGGGTCGGCTGGTCGTTTGCAGCAGAGGGGCCGTGGCGCGCAGGCATGTCCCCCGTTCATCGAACCACTGACCGACTTTATCCGGCCGACATACCGGCCCGACCTTCTCGGCAAACAGCCTCTCGGCGTGGTAACCGGACGGACGGGGAAAATCGTCTCGCCGAATGGCCAGGTCTATCCCCTGCTCAAAGGAAAAGAGCCCACCGCCGGCCACCAGATGAATGTCCGGGCCACGATGTTGTGCCTGGAACTCACTCCAGCGCGGGATGAGCCACCGCATCAACAGCGTTGGCTCGCAGGACAGGACCAGCCGCCGCGCACGGCGTGCCTCGCTGCGTATCTCGCGGACGGCATGGTTCATCACCCCAAGCCCTTCACTCACTGCTTTCAGCAGTCGTCTTCCAGCGTCCGTCAGGAAAACCCTGCGCTTGCGCCGCTCGAACAGGTCAACGCCCAGGTCCTCTTCAAGCAGGCGCACGGCCCGGCTGATGGCGCCGGGCGTCAGATGCAGTTCATCAGCCGCACGGGCGAAACTTTCAAACCGGCCAGCAGATTCGAAGCAACGCAGCGCCAGCAGAGAAGGCATTCTCGATTCGGATTTCAGTGATTCAAAGTCACCATCTACTTCAGAAATCATCGTTAGTTCCAGCGCACGACATCTGTAAACATGGCTTTCTATCACCAACCACCGCAAGGTTCCACCATGAGCGAATGGATAGCTGTAATCACCATCACATTGCTGGCATGCATCAGCCCCGGGCCGGATTTCGCCATGGTCTCTCGCAACGGCTTGCTGCTGTCTCGACGCGCAGGCGTTCTCACTGCGATGGGCATTGGTTTGGGGGTGCTGGTTCACGTCGGCTATACGCTGCTCGGGCTCGGATGGGTGCTTCAGCAAACGCCCTGGTTGTTCAATGCGCTGAAGCTGGCCGGGGCTGGGTATCTCGTCTATCTGGGCATCAAAATGCTTCGCTCAAGGCCCGATGTTCAGCCGCAGAATGCGCCGCCACCTGCCCTGTCGGATCTGGCCGCGCTGCGTACGGGGTTTCTCACAAACGCGCTGAACCCCAAAACCTCGATTTTCATCGTGAGCCTGTTCATGGGTGTCGTCCGGCCGGACACGGGTCTGGCGGTGCAACTGGCCTATGGACTGTTCATCGCCGGGGCGCATGTGGTGTGGTTCAGTCTGGTTGCGCTGTGCTTTTCGGCCGGAAGAGTGCGCGAGAAGCTGATGGCGGCACGGCTGTGGATTGACCGGGCCTTTGGCGGCCTGCTCGTGAGCTTCGGGATACTGCTGAGCCTCTCTCAACGCTCAGGATGATCCGGCCGCTACACAGCGATACATAACCCCCCGCTGCAGGACACATCCCGGGTACATGCCGATGCAAAAGTGTGGGCCATCGGAACCTTCGTTTCCGACTCCATCACTCACTCAGGCAGGCATTCCCATGATCAATCAAATCGACACCGTGCTGTACACCGGCAAGACCCGCACCACCGGCGGACGCGATGGCGCCTCGCGCAGTTCGGACGGCAACCTGGATATCAAACTGTCGCCACCCGGCTCCGCTGGCAGCGGCACCAACCCGGAGCAATTGCTGGCGGCCGGTTGGTCAGCCTGCTTCATCGGCGCCATGGGCAAGGCCGCTGCCGCATTGAAAATCAAACTGCCGGCCGATGTGGCGGTGGAAACCGAAATCGATCTGGGCAAGACCGGTGATGCATTCTTCCTTCAGGCACGCCTGAATGTCAGCCTGCCGGGGCTTGAAACTTCGGTCGCCCAGACACTGGTGGAGGCCGCGCACCAGACCTGCCCGTACTCCAAGGCCACTCGCGGCAATATCGACGTGACCCTGCGCCTGATCTGAAACAGGTTTACGCCGGTTTCATCCTCAAACGCCCGAAGCACTGCTTCGGGCTTTTTTTTACATCACTCGTGTGCGGCATACCGGCGTGACAGTCAGCGAGAACCGGCCAGCGTCTTGCGCATGAAAACCCGGGCAAATCCGTCCTCGGTGGCGCGATGGGTTTCCACAAAACCGAGCCTTTCATAGATGGCGATGTTCTCGGTCATCCGCTCATGGGTGTACAGCCGCACCGCTTCGCAGCCGGCACTCAACGCATGCTCTTCACAGAACGACATCAGCACTTTGCCCAGGCCTTTGCCCTTGTGCCGAGGCGACACCGCGACGTTGATCAGCAGCAGTTCGTTGCCTTCCTGGCTCATCACCAGCACACCGAGGATTTCATCGTTGTCGGTCAGCACGAACGTATCGGTTTCGCGCAGCACTTGTTCGTAGTCATCGAGCATGGGCGCAGGCTTGCGACCGATTCGCGGGATGTAAGGGCTGTAGGCCTCATCGACCAGCGCGGCGATGGGCACGGCGTCTTCGGATTGAGCACGGCGAAGGGTCTGCAAGGGATGCCTCTTCAGTGACGATGAATAAGACGTTCAGCATGCGATGGATGGCGTTCGTTGCCAACGCCGGGCCTTTGAATTTCTGACAACTCCGGAGCCGATCCCAAGCCTTGCCGTAGCACAATCGAAGCGCTCGAGGATGAACATACGTTCACCAAAAACATCGCCGGATGCGTCTAGTCTGCGGGTTCCAACATAGTGACTACAGGAGTAACCCACCATGTTCTCGCACGAAAGCGTCCCGCTGATCATCCTCTTCATCATCCTGCTGCTTGGCGTGCTGACCGCCGTTCTTCATCCGGTACATGCGTTTTTCAGCTGGCTTCAGAGGCGCAGGCAAAGAGCATCGGCCGGAAATGTGAAAGAGGTGGATGTACGCTGAAGTTCTTTTAATTTGAATGGGGCGGCAATATCGGCTTGATCATCTGCCTGCCTTGAATCCACCAACAACAAAAAGGCCTGCCACTGTGGCAGGCCTTTTCAGTTTCCCGGACGTTATTGCTTGAGGATCAGCAACGGCTCGCCCTTCTTGACGATATAAGTCGCCAGTTCCGAACCCTTTTCGTTGCCGACGTTCTTCGCGATGTGCGCCACGCCCTCCGGGATGAACAGCGAGTCTCCCGCCTTGAGTGTCACCGGTGCCCGGCCTTCCAGCTGATATTCGAAGGTGCCGCTGATCACATAGGCGACTTCAACGCCCGGATGCGCATGCCGGGGCGAAGTGATGCCCGGCTCGAAATCGACCCGCGCCTGAATCACTTCACGATCCGCTGCGCCCAAATCCTGGCGGACGAGATCCGTGCGGCTCAGGCCTTGTTGCCAGCTCTTCGCGGGGGCGGCGGTTTGGGTGTCAGCCGCGTGCGCGAGGCCGGTCATTGAAACGAGTACGGCTGCAGCGGTCATCAGAAGTGTGCGGCGCATGGTGTTGCCCTCTCGGAAATAGTGATGTGTCGACAGTCACTCTGAGCAAGGCATGTACACGGGATGTGTCCTGATATCGGCGTAAGTTACCCCAGTGTGTACGGCGGCGGGATTGATACACGCGCATACAACTCAAAGCACCTGCGACAGCCACTGCCTGAACGCGACGATTTTTTTCGAATCGGCATTTTCATGGGACGTGACGAAGTAGAAACCGGAATCGGATTTCAGCCGCAGATCAAACGGCGCCACCAGCCTTCCGGCCCGCAAGTCGTCCTCGACGTAGGTCGAGCGGCCGATACAGACGCCCTGCCCGTCAATCGCGGCCTGCACCGCCATCATCGCCAGGTCGAAGGTCATGCGCGGGCCTTTGGCCGGGAGCATTGGCTGGCCTGCCGCGTGCAGCCAGTCGCGCCAGTCATTGGCGGTCAGGCCGCTGACTTGCAGCAAAGGGTGATTGATCAGGTCCGCTGGCGCCTTCAAAGCGTTTTCGCCGGTCAACAGTCGCGGGCTGCACACCGGGAAGATCTCGTCGGACATCAACCAGTCGGCCCGCAAACCCGGCCATTCGCCGGTGCCATAGCGGATCGCCGCATCGATGCCGCCCTTGCGAAAATCCACCAGTTCGGTGGACGCGCTGATCCGCACATCGATCTCGGGATGCGCCTCGCGAAATGACGGCAGGCGTGGCAGCAACCATTTGGACGCTACCGAAACCAGGGTACTGATCGTCAGGACGCTGTGGTTATTCGACTCCAGTAACCGTTCGGTGGAGTGCCGCAGCTCCAGAAACGCCGAACGAATCCCGGGAAAGTACGCATTGCCCTCATCGGTCAACGCCAACCCATCTTTCAAGCGCATGAACAGGCGCACACCCAGCTCATCTTCGAGGCGACGGATCTGATGGCTGATCGCGGTTTGCGTGACGTTCAGCTCTTCGGCGGCGCGGGTGAAACTCAAATGGCGAGCCGCACATTCGAAGGCGCGCAATCCGTTGAGTGACGGTAGTCGGGGGAGCATAGGGTTTCTTCAGTCCATGAGATTTTGTCATACGCTAGCACTACAGATGTCCTTTGCGAAGCGGCGCAGCGGTATTGGATTCTGGGCCTTCATCTGAAAGGAGATCCCATGAAACTGTACTTCGCGCCCATGACCTGTTCGCTGTCCCCGCACATCGTGCTGCGTGAACTGGACTTGCCGTTCGAACTGATCCGGGTCAACAACCAGACCAAGCGCACTGCCGACGGCCGGGACTTTCGCGAGATCAATCCGAAGGGCTACGTGGCGGCGCTGATGTTGGAAAACGGTGAAGTGTTGACCGAAGGCCCGGCGATTCTTCAATACCTCGCGGACCGGGTGCCGGGGCATTCGCTGGCCCCGGCCAATGGCACCTGGGAGCGCTCGCGCCTGCAGGAATACCTGAACTTCATCAGTTCGGAAATTCATGGGGGCAGCGCGCCGTTGTTCAGCAGCGAAATCCCGGAATCCACCAAAACGATCTTCAAACACAAACTGTTCAAACGTCTGGATTACCTGAACCGCATCCTCGCGACCCAGCCCTTTCTGATGCAGGTGTTCGGCGTGGCGGATGCCTATCTGTTCACGGTGTTGAAGTGGCTGCCGACATTCAGTATCGCCATTGAAGACTGGCCAGCGCTGGCGAACTACATGACACGTATCGCCGAACGGCCCAGCGTGCGGGCGGCCATCGCGGAAGAAGATGCCACGCAACCGGTTTGAAAACGGCCGGTTGCGTGGTCGTTGTCAGGCCTTGGCGGCCTCGTCGATCAGCGCCGCCACTTCAGCAGCGTGAGAGGCCAGCGAGGCATGACTGGCGTCGAGGGTGATGACTTTCTTCGCGTTGAGCCGGGCGGACATGCGTTTCTGGTTGTCCGGGTGAATCATGTGGTCCTGACTGGAAATCTGATACCAGGACGGTTTGTGCTTCCACGCCGGATCACTGATGACATCGCCGAAGGTGCTGGCCAGCGGCGCTTTCTGCGTCACGGCCATCACCAGCGTCTCATCCGCCGGCAGGTCCTGGCAGAAGCTTTCATGGAATTTGTCGGCCTTGAGCCAGAGGAAACCGTCGCTGTCCGGCGCCAGATTCGGCGCGGCGGCAGGCAGATGTTCCTGGGTGATGCCGCCGGGGCTTTCGCCTTGATCCGGAGCGAACGCGGCGATGTATACCAGCCCGACCACATTCGGTTGATTGCCGGCCTGAGTGATCACCGCCCCACCATACGAGTGCCCGACCAACAGCACCGGCCCGTTCACCTGGGCGATCATTTTGCGGGTGCGCTCGGCGTCGTCGGCCAATGAGGTCAGTGGCATTTCCACGGCCTGAATTGCGCTGTAGCCCTTGCGTGTCAATTCAACAATGACTTTGCCCCAGTGCGCGGCACCGCCCCAGAATCCGTGCACCAGCACAATCGTCGGTTTTTCACTCATGGCGTTTCTCCTGCGGATGATGAAGGTCGATTTACCAATGGCGCACAGGAGTATGGAACGGTTCCGGTGACGTGTCTGCCGGCCAGACCAAAGGTGCGTTTCCAGATGTGAAAGTTGTCGAATGCCTCAACGCGCCTATATTGAAGGGGTTCACGCCCTCCTCCCAACGAGCGCCCATGGCCAGCACCGATCGACTGATCATCTGCGAGCATTGCGACTGCGTGTACAAACACGCCACGCTCGCCAAACATCAGAAAACCCTCTGTTCGCGCTGCGGCGGCGTGCTCCAGCGCTATAGCGGCCTGACCGTGGAACAACGACTGGCCTTGAGTTTCACGGCGGCGATGCTGTGGTTGTTCGCCAATTTCTACCCGGTGATGAGCATCAGCATGCAGGGCCTGAAAAACAGCGCGACCCTGTGGGATTCGGTGTTGGCGCTGAGTCAGGGGCCGATCACCTTCATGGCGATGGTCGCGGCGATCTCGATCATCATCGCCCCGGCCTTTCAGCTGGTTCTGTTGATCTGGGTACTGAGCTTCGCCCTCGCCTCGCGCCGTTGCCCGGCCTTCAAGGTGTGCATGCGCTGGCTGGAAACGCTACGGCCCTGGAGCATGCTCGAAGTGTGTCTGCTCGGCGCCATGGTCGCGGTGTTCAAACTGGCGGGCATGCTCGACGTGATTCCCGGCATCGGCCTGTTTGCGCTGGCCGTGCTCAGCCTGTTGCTGATCCGCATCGCCGGGCGCGACGTGCGTGAACTGTGGGACATCCTATGAAGCGACCACCGACTGCCAGCGAACTCAACCTCTGCCTCTGCCACAGCTGCGGACTGGCCTGCGACATGACCGGCGAGCCCCACCAATGCCCGCGCTGCGACGCCCCGCTGCACCGGCGCAAGACCAACTCGCTCGCCCGCACCTGGGCCTACATGTTCGCTGCCCTGGCGTTTTACGTGCCGGCGAATCTGCTGCCGGTGATGAACACCACGCTGCTCGGCAATGGCGCCGACAGCACCATCATGAGCGGCGTGCTGGAGTTCTGGGAACACGGCGCGTGGGACATTGCCTTGATCATCTTCATCGCCAGCATCGCGGTGCCGGGGGTGAAATTCGTTGCGCTGACGCTGCTGCTGGTGACCGTGCAGCGGGACAGTCACTGGGCACGCCGGGAACGCTCGAAGCTGTACCGATTCGTCGAGTTGATCGGCTACTGGTCGATGCTCGACGTGCTGGTGGTTGCGCTGGTGGCGGCGCTGGTGAAATTCCAGGCCCTGGGGGACATTGAGCCACGACCGGGGATTCTGTTCTTTGGCCTTGTGGTCGTGTTCACGATGTTGTCGGCGATGAGTTTCGACCCGCGTCTGATCTGGGATAACGCGCCGGCCGAAGAAACGGACGAGCCCCGACACTCGACTGAACAAGTGCCGGGGCATTAAGCGCCTTAAATCAGATCAGATCTGCGCGGTGCCGCCGTCGACGAACAACTCGATGCCGTTCACAAAGCTGCTGTCATCCGAGGCCAGGAACAACGCAGCCTTGGCGATTTCGCTCGGCTCACCCAGACGCCCGATCGGCACGATAGATGCCAGTTGATCGAACAGCCCTTGCGTATGTTCCGCCGGCACCAGCCCCGCCAGACCTGGCGTACGCACCGGGCCAGGGCTGATCGCGTTGACGCGGATACGACGAGGTTTCAGATCCAGCAACCACGACCGGGCGAAGTTGCGCACCGCCGCTTTGCTCGCGCTGTAGACACTGAAGTTTTCCGTGCCCTGCACCGAAGTGGTCGATGAGGTCAGCAGGATCGATGCGCCATCGCGCAACAGCGACAACGCCTTCTGCACCGTGAACAATGTGCCCTTCACATTGGCGCCGAAAATCCGGTCGAAATGCTCTTCGGTGATCGAGCCCAGCGGCAACATGTCACCGCCACCGGCATTGGCGAACACGATGTCGAGGTGCCCGGCCTTCTCGGCGATTTCGCGGTAGATGCGATCCAGATCGTCCAGATTCGCCACATCGCCCTGAATGCCGATGGCCCGTGGGCCGATGGCGGCGACCGCTTTATCCAGCTCGGCCTGACGCCGGCCGGTGATGAATACGGTGGCGCCCTGGGAGACGAATTCCTGCGCCGAGGCCAGGCCGATGCCGGTGGTGCCGCCAGTGATCAGTGCGATTTTGCCTTCAAGTCTGTTGCTCATGATGTGTCTCCAATAACCGTTTCAAGGAAGGTGACGGGTCGTAGGTGAGCCGTTGAAAGCGACTTTAGGCCGATGGATTGAATTGAAAAATCCGCCAAATCGGTTTTGTTTGTGCACAGACATGCACAATACTCAGCCCTGCCTTCCCTTCTGAGCCCGAGCCGATGAATCAGTTAATGGCGATCCGCACCTTTGCCCGCGTCGTGGAAAGCGGTTCATTCACCAAAGCCGCCGACTCGCTGAACCTGCCGAAAACCACCGTCAGCAAACTGATCGGGCAACTGGAAAGCCACCTCGGCGTGCGCCTGTTGCAACGCACCACCCGCCGCCTCACCGTCACGGCCGACGGCGCTTCCTACTACCAATTGACGCAACAACTGCTGCATCAACTGGACGACATCGACCAGGGCTTCAGCCAGGCCCAGGGACTGCCGCGCGGCAGGATTCGCGTGGACATCGGCGGCTCGACCGCGACGACGCTGGTGATTCCTGAGCTGCCGAAGTTCTTCGAGCGCTACCCGGATATTCAGATTGATCTGGGCGTCAGCGACCGCCCGGTGGACATGATCAGCGAGCGCGTCGACTGCGTGATTCGCGGCGGCCCGCTGACCGAGCAAACCCTTGCCGTGCGCCGCCTCGGCGAAGTGTCCTGGACCACCTGCGCCACGCTCGACTATCTGCAACGTCACGGCACGCCGAGCCATCCGCAGGAGCTGGCCAACCATCAGATGATCACCTACCGCTCGGCGTCCACCGGGCGCATCCTGCCGTCGAACTTCCAGCGCCACGGCGAACGCCATCAGATCGAAGGCAAAGGCCTGGTCAGCGTCAACGAGAGCAACGCGCACCTGGCAGCCGGGCTGGCGGGACTGGGGATCATCCACACCTTCAGCTACACGGTCAGGGCCGCCATCGAGCGCGGCGAACTGGTGCCGATCCTCACGGACTGGCGGCCACAGGCGTATCCGTTTCATCTGCTGTATCCGCCGAACCGGCATTTGAGCAATCGGGTGCGAGTGTTTATCGATTGGCTGGTGGAGCGTTTTGCTCAGGTCGACTGAGCCCTCGCAATCGCGCCGTTTCGTCTAACCTGACTTTGCACCCGATGACGAATGTCATCACCCGCGCATCGATCCAGACGACCACGAAACGGAGAACTCCATGCTCAAGCGAACCCTGGCACTGACCGCTGGTTTGGCCCTGTCCCTGTCCGCCGTGCTGGCGCACGCCGCGGACGTGTTGAAGGTCAGCGCGATTCCCGACGAAGCCCCGACCGAACTGCTGCGCAAGTTCGAGCCGCTGGGGGCTTACCTGGAGCAGAAACTGGGCATGAAAGTCGAGTTCGTGCCGGTGGCCGACTACCCGGCGGTGGTCGAAGCGTTGGCCACCAACCGCCTCGACATGGCGTGGCTCGGCGGTTTCACCTTCGTCCAGGCACAGCTGAAAAGTGATCCCAAGGTCATCCCATTGGTCCAACGCGAGCAGGACGCGCAGTTCACCAGCAAATTCATCACCGCCGACCCGAACGTCAAAAGCCTCGCCGACCTGAAAGGCAAAACCTTCGCGTTCGGTTCGGTGTCGTCCACGTCCGGCAGCCTGATGCCGCGCTATTTCATGCTCAAGGACGGCATCAAACCGGAAAGCTATTTCAGCCGCGTCGGCTACTCCGGCGCCCACGACGCCACCGTCGCCTGGGTACAGGCCGGCAAGGTCGACGCCGGTGTACTGAACGCCAGCGTCTGGCAGAAACTGGTGGACGCCGGCAAGGTCGACACCAACAAGGTCAAGGTCTTCGCCACCACCCCGACCTACTTCGATTACAACTGGACCGTGCGCGGCACCCTCGACCCGGCGCTCGCGGCGAAGATCAAACAGGCCTTCCTTGACCTCGACCCGGCCAACCCCGAGCAGAAGAAAATCCTCGACCTGCAAGCCGCCAGCCGCTTCATCGCCACCAGCCCGGACAACTACAAAGGCATCGAGGAAGCCGCCCGCGCCGCCGAATTGCTGAAATGACCTTGCGCCTCCAGCAGGGTTTTCTGCGCCACACCCATGGCGTCGAAGCCCTGCGCGGCGTGGATTTGCAGATCGAGGCCGGCGAACAGGTGGCGATCATCGGCCCGTCCGGCGCCGGCAAATCGAGTCTGTTGAACCTGCTGGCCACCGCCATTCGGCCCAGCAGCGGCGACATCGAAGTGCTGGGCGAGCGCGCCTGGTACTTGTCCGCCCGACAGCGGCAACGGCTGCGCGCACGCATCGGCCTGATCCATCAGGCGCCACCCCTGCCGCCCCGGCAACGGGTGGTGACGGCGGTGCTGGCCGGCAAACTCGGACAATGGAGCCTGGGCAAAAGCCTGATCAACCTGCTGCATCCGCTCGACGTGCCCGGCGCTCGCGCGGCATTGGCGCGACTGGATCTGGCGGACAAACTCTTCAGCCAATGCCAGCAACTGTCCGGCGGGCAATTGCAGCGCGTCGGCATTGCCCGCGTTTTGTATCAGGCGCCGGAAGTGTTACTGGCTGACGAGCCGGTCTCGGCCATGGACCCGGTACTGGCCGGGCACACGCTGACGATCCTGTCGCGCCATGCCCGGGAGCACAACGTCACGCTGGTCGCGAGCCTGCATGCGGTGGAACTGGCGCTGGCGCACTTCCCGCGCATCATCGGTTTGCGCGAGGGGCAAATCCTCTTCGACTGCCCGTCCGCGCAGGTCAGCCGCGAGATGCTCGACACCCTCTACGCCAATGAACAACTGCAATCCCCGGCGCCGACCGTGCCGCCGCTGGTTGTGCAGATTCCCCGATGCTGAGCGCCGACACCCGCGACCCCGCCGCGCTGCCACGGCTGCTGCTGACCGTGCTGGCGATTGCCTTGCTGTGGCCGGGGATTCAGCTCAGCGAGCTGGATGTGGGGGTGCTGTTGCGCGCCGACAATCAGAACGAAATCGGCCGGTTTGTCTCGACGTTCTGGCCTCCGGAACATGATCGGGAGTTTCTTCAACTACTGCTCAAAGCCACCCTGCAAACCCTGGCCATCGCCACCGCCGGCATGGCCATGGCCCTGTTGCTGGCGGTGCCGGCCAGCCTGCTCGCCAGCCGCGCCTTGTCGCTGTCCGCCGCCTCCCGCAGCGGCCACCCGAGCCTTTTGGGCCGACTGCTGCGCTGGCCGGTGCGCGGGCTGCTGATCTTCCTGCGCAGCGTGCCGGAAATCGTCTGGGCGCTGCTGTTCGTGCGCGCCGTCGGTCTCGGCCCGGCAGCGGGCGTACTGGCGATCGCGATCACCTACAGCGGCATGCTCGGTAAGGTCTACGCCGAAATCTTCGAATCCACCGACCAACGCCCGGCCCACGCCCTGCTCCAGGCCGGCAGCGGACGCCTGGCCAGTTTCGCCTACGGCGTCCTGCCCAACGTCGCGGCAGAACTGCTCTCCTACACCGTCTATCGCTGGGAATGCGCCATCCGCGCCTCGGTGGTGATGGGCTTCGTCGGCGCCGGCGGCCTCGGCCAACAGATCGACCTGTCGATCCGCATGTTCGCCGGCGGCGAAGTCGCCAGCATGCTCCTGACCTTCCTCCTGCTCGTCCTCGGCGCCGACCAACTCAGCCGCCTGCTGCGCTGGAGGCTGGCATGAAACGCCTGATCAACCCGCTGCTGATCCTCGCCATCGTCGCCGCCGTCATTGCCTCATTCGCCTACCTTGGCCTCGACCTCGAAGAACTCGGCAGTGCTACCAGCCTTAAACAAATGGGCTCGTACGTGGGCCGCTTTCTCAGCCCCGACCTCAGCCCCGGTTACCTGAGCGCCATCCTTCGCGGCTCGATGGAAACCCTCGCCATGTCCGCCCTCGGCACCCTCCTCGCTGCCGTGCTGGGACTGCTATTGGCGCTTCCCGCTGCTGGCCGGTTTGGCTGGTTTTTTCAGAGTGCTGCCCGCCTGCTGCTCAATGCCCTGCGCGCCATTCCCGAACTGGTGTGGGCTGCGTTGATGGTGCTTGCGGCCGGGCTTGGGCCGAATGCCGGGACACTGGCACTGGCTCTGCACACCACGGGCGTGTTGGGGCGGTTGTTTGCTGAAGCGTTGGAGAACACGCCGCCGGAACCGGCGAAGGCGATTCGGTTGCAAGGGGGGAATCCGGTTTTGGCGTTTTGCTACGGCACGTTGCCGAATTTGGCGCCGCAGTTGCTGGCGTATTGTTTGTATCGGTGGGAGAACAATATTCGGATGGCCAGCGTGCTGGGGTTTGTCGGAGCTGGGGGGTTGGGGCAGATGTTGTATGTGAGCTTGAGTTTGTTTCAGGAGGCGCAGGCGGGGACGGTGATTTTGGCGATGTTGGGGTTGGTGTTTGCGGTCGACTCTTTGAGTGCTTGGAGTCGGGGGCGGTGGGTTAAGGCGTAAGTTGGATAGTAAAACCTAGTAAACGCAGGAGTTCGCCAAGGTCCGCTTTCGGCCAGAAGCGGACATTCGTGACGTGTAGGTGCGCAGTTCCTGGGCGTGCTCTCGGCGGATCACGTCGCGCTCGCCGTACTTCGCCCAGCTCGTCGGCTCGGCCTGGACCTGCTTGGCCACCCACTGGATCACCGATTCAGGGAGGTCCCTGTCGGTGCCCAGCGCATAGCCGGGGTAGCGCAGCAGGCAAAGATGCACCGCAAAGCCCAGGCGGTTGGCATCGCCACGCCGCTGGCGGATCAGCGACAGATCGGAGTCGTTGAAGGTGTAATAACGAATCAGGTCATCCTGACTCTCCGGCAGCGCAAGCAGGGTGTCCCGCTCCGTTGCCGAGAGGATCGAGCGACGCGGCATGGATCAGTCATCCGTGCGGAGGTACTGGTAGAGTATTTCCCGGCTGATGTTGAGCTCGCGGGCCAGTTGTGCCTTGGGCTCGCCGGCCGCCGCCCTGCGCCGCAGGGTAACAGCCTGCTCTCCGGACAGGGCTTTCTTGCGGCCTCGGTAGGCACCGCGTTGTTTGGCCAGGGCGATGCCCTCGCGTTGCCGTTCACGGATCAGGGCGCGCTCGAACTCGGCGAAGGCCCCCATCACCGGTAGTCGCCGGCGCCGTTGCGTGTGGCGATGCAAGTGCTGGTGCATAGCTGACGCCGTTTCACCAGTCCATCGGGTAATGCTCGATCCTGCAAGGGTGGCTGTTGCCGTCGCCTTTGCAGATGCCATCCAGGTATTGGTAACGCATCCTTACCCATTGGCCGGACGCAGGCCAGAGCTTACGCGGGATCATACTTTGCCAGTCGGCGCTCTCCGGCTCGAAGGTGATCACCGTTCCTGTCTTCGGGCACTGAGCGTCTGCGGGGTCAGCCTTAACTGACGCCACACGGCCCTGGAGTTCGGGGTAGGGCTGCTTCCCCCTCGCGATGATCTCTACTTCTAACTTACAGACCTGCCAGCTGGAAGCCTGCGTGGAGCTTGCCAAGATCGACGCCATAACCCCTACAACAGCGATGATAATGCTTTTCACGGATATTCTTGTGCCCATAGGAATATATGGAAACGCGTGGTCACTGGAAATCGCACTTCACTCACGTACAAGTCGGACCTCAAGGTTCAAAACGAGCGGCTCGCAGGTAGTGTTGCCGTCGCGCCACAACACCCAGACCCTGACCCATGAACTGCTGTCCCGCGTCTCGGAGCCACCGTTGCAGACGGTAGAAGTCCAATAGCCCTCGTGCAGCGGCGATGTTCCGGACGCCGGGAAATCGGCAGCGGGTATGTTCACTATATTGAACCAACGCTCTGCAAGGCTGTTGACTTCTTTGATGGTGGGCAGGCGCCAGCCCGGTTGCGCGCTGGCGTCTACTAAGGCTCGCAGGTAGCGGTAGCGAACAGGCATCCCGATGCAGCGCTGGCCGCTCCATACTTGAGGCTCCTGACAGCGGCGCCACACCAGGCCGGTGTGGCGGTCTTCAACCACGCCGCCGGGCACGCCGCGTTCGTCGGCTACTGCGCGATAGCGCCCTGCCTCCGGAGCTTCGGGGCCGCGCACCAAGCGAACAAACAACGGCGCAGTGTCGCTTGTCATCCTGCGGTGGCACCTGTTGACAGATCCGGAGTCGAAGCTTACGCACCATATGCGGGTCATATCGGCAGGCTCGGAGGTCATGTAATTCCCCGACACGGTGTTGGGAAACCATTGCACATCGACGGCCGCCTCTGGGGGCCTTTTATCGGCCAGTACATTGATCAGTTCGTCCATATCGATCAAGCCCTGCAGCTCAGCCACCGTGGGCAGGCGCCAATCGGTAAAGCCGCACAACCGCATCGTATTCACCTGTGCCACATAAGCCATGGCGTCACCCGGCCGTCCATCGCCATAGTAAGAATAAGCGTCGGTATTGGCCCGGCTTCCTGGTGTCGGCTGGTTGTGCGGTCCGTAGGTATTGACCAGCGAGCTATAGCCCAGGTCGGGCGGGCCAATCGGCCTACGTATGAACGCAGGTCTGCCGCTATCTGGCTTGCCCTCCCAGACCAACCCGGACACCCGATCCCGCACGCACGAGCTCAAAGGTTGGCCAGCCACCGTCTCGTAGTCGGGACGGCCTGCACGCAACATGCCATCCTGTTTTGGTACTAAGGTCAGCGGCCCAGAAGCTGTACACGATTGAGGCGCCGGAGTTTGGCCTTGCTGCCACCCCAGGCATACGCGCGCTCCGGTGGGCGGCACCCTCATTGTTATCTGTTCTGCGGTGCTTGCTGACGGCTGCGCAGCGGCAGACACTGCGCCCAGCCCAAGCATGAAGATCACTGTGGCTGCGACACGCACCACGGTCATCGCGCTGGATTTCTGTTCGGATCGAAGTCGATTCCGGAAAGCCACCACTCCGGAAGCACGAACCATGGCGCAGAGCGCTCGGGGCTTGGGACGGTACCGCGTACTGGCGAGATTGCTGCGGACTTGAAGGTCGGCCTCATGCATTGTACTTGCTCTTCCATCGGGCACATATGCTCGTGTAATGCCACCTGGGGCGCCATCGGGAGTATCCAGCAACTGCAAGCGCTTTTCTAGGTATCGTAAGCTCGAACAACTTCGATCATCCATTGTGAACACTATCCCTAGTCGATCGATTAGCAGAAAAGGGGGCTGATTTATTTTCTAAGAAATAAATCAGTCCCCTTTTTCCCCAGCTTCGCCAATAACCGACGTTCGACTTGTTCCGCTTCCCGCAAATGCCATCGTAAACAGTTACCCCATCCTGGAGCAGATGGGGTTTAAGGATCGCTTACATTTACCTCAGACAATCCTTAAGCCAGGGCAGGAACTGTGAACCCATCCCTGATTAGAATAGTTCGCCAAGGTAAAGAGAGAAAAGTAAGCGTTCTGACAACTGTTCGGTAATAAGTATTTTCTTCCGTGCCCGTGCGAGTCCATGCGACCACATGAGTGACTCTGTTATTGGCGATAATAATACTGGCTGCGCAGAATAAATCTTTGGTCGGGTAGGCCTGTTCAGTTTGAAAATGAAAATTCATCGTCTGGTCTACACCTGGCTGATCAGCAATGACCGTCACACCACCTCCGCGTTTGCATGCGCCTCCATCATCATAGTAAGGGCTTACAGTCTGCCCTTGCACAACATCAACCGACCACTGAAGGTCGGTTGGGCTTGCAGAGTAACCGGGGATACCCGAGTCATAACTACCTTTTTCAGGCCCATCCAGCCACTTAAGTGTTCTACATTTGAATTGTATTACATGGCCGCTCTCAGCCTTTATAGTGAATCGGATTGCGTCATTTAATACTTGGCTAAGGCTGTTGCCGATATCGCTAATATCTACATTCACTTCAACTTTCAGGCCTGGGTCGTCGTATACCTGCATGGTGCATTCCTTGTGCTAAGCACGCAAAGGTTAAAGACTTAATGTATTGCTCCATAGGCGGCGTAGTCAGCCACTGTCTGGCTGAAGTCTAGGACAGGTTTTACTTTTCGATGAACTCAATTATGAAACCTGGCGTGGTCATTCACAGCCGTCCACGACAGTCAGCTTCTGGCCGTTAGCGGCCACTTGCGAACGGCCGCTTTTGGCCGATAGCGGACGCTCGCAACGAGCAACGCGATCATGAATCGCACCTTGATAGGTAAGCTGACTCAAGTCCCTCATGTCAATTATCCGCGATTTACACAGCCACGTTTAAAGTCACCAGCCGTAACTTCCCCAAGGCTACAACGCCTTGCGTCATTGCCTACGACTACGCCAGAATCCGCCGGCTTGTGCGTCTACGACGCGGGTCTTATCGTTTCCCGGTCACTGAAAAACAGTGACGGGGTTTGGTAGCCCCGGATTATCGTAGGTTGCATAAGCATCATGATGTGCAGTGTCTGAAAGGCTCCGCGTCATGGTGGTCATGCACAGGGCGTCTTCGGGCGCGCCGGTTCCTACGTCCCGGTCTACCAACCTGAGCATGGCCGCCACCCATCGTTTGGTAGCGAGAGTGTCGGCTCCCATTTGACGATGTAGGAGTTTCACCATGATCAAACCAACACCCAACCCACCCGAAACCGACCCAACCTCCCCCTACGAATCCCCCAACTCCAAAAAACTCCACGACGCCGCCGAGCGTGCGCTGGATCACTACCTCTTCCCCGCCGCCGGGGTCATGTCGTCCTGCAACGAGCCTGAGCGGATGTACCTGGCCAATCCGAAGTACAACACTGAATGCTTGCTGGCCAATGCCAGCGAAACCCTGAGTTCGGCGAGCGAGATGCTCAGTAACTTCGCCGCCCTGCTCGATCCCTCGAATCGCAAGACGGCGCTGGGTATCGCGCAGGTGGTGATGATTGCCGAGCTGGCGGTGAATCAGGCGCTGGATCACGTCGAGGTCGCGTAACCGGTCGGTGTCTATAGAAGCAGTCGATGGCTGCTTCTACAGCGCGATTTGTGTGGGTTGTCTGACGCCCGTTCAGTTTTCAGAATGTTGCATCATGAGCGTCCATTACTGCGTCAGGCTCGGGTACCATTCGCTTCGCTCACTCGGTGAAGTCTCTATGAATAGCTCTGGTGCTGCGCGGGGTCTTAGTAGAAATGGGGTCGTGGAGAAATAGATGAAACGGTTGTTCCTTGGCCCCCTATTCGGAGTGCTATTTGTCTTGGCCGGTTGCGCAAAGGCCGAACCGCACTGTGAGGACTTTTTAGCAAAACTCAGCGACAAACCTGAGTTTGTTGAGCTTCTGGAGTGCACCCAGGACAACGACATACAAGGAAAACCTTTCCTTGCTCGCTACCGAGTAAAAGGCCTTGATGCACTTGAAGCTGAGCGATACATGAATCAGAGCTTCGGTCTGCCAAAGCTTCAGCACATGTGTTGCGGATGGGATTCGGCACCGTTCTTCTATCGCGATAAAAAAACAAATGTGGGGTACATGCTGGGTATGGGGTCCGAAGAGACGCCAATAGACAAACGGGATTCGTGGTCAGACATAAAGTATTTCTACATCAACGTTTCCCTCTTCACTGAGGAAACCTAAACACAACGTCGCCCGATTCGGACCAATCCAAAAAAGCGGTTGCTCGTCGGAGGAGTTTTCACATTGGGACATTTTCTGAGTGAGCCGCAGCTGTCCGAAGTCAGAGCTGCACTCTCCTGGCCATTCAACGACTTTCCGGTCGAATATGACTATATCGCGGATAAGGTTAGAGACATCGATCCTGACGTAGTTTACGAAATCCTTTATGAAGAGGTCGCACCGGTTTGTTTCACCAACCTTGTGGCAGCCGTCCCCCCGGTATGGACGGGGTTCGATCCCGATTTACTCAGAGTCTCGATAGAGGAAAGGCTGGCGGCAAGAAAACGTAACTGGTTTCGCCGGCAATTCGATAAGGCATTGGTTCGTTGGCTGCAGTACAACTACGGCTACATCTGGAAGGAAATCTCCTCCAGACTTTGAATGCAATCGGGAAAAATCACAGAGGCTCTGTCAGAACCATCAAATGAAACTAAAACCACTCCTCATCAGCCTTCTCTGCTGCATCAGCCCCCTGTCCCACGCAACGGACGTCCCGATCAAAGAACACATGCCCTTTGTAAACGCCCGAAAGGCCTTGATCAAAAACGGCTGGAAGCCGAACCCGACCTACACAGGTGAATACGGGGTCGAAAACATCCTCCAGAGAAAAGGCTTCACTGAAGTCGAGTCGTGCACGGTTGGTCTTCAATTCTGCAGTTTCAACTACGTCAGGAATGGCGTCTGCCTGGGCGTGGCGACTGTCGGGGAAGAGGTCAAAGACATGAAGATTTATTCCTGGGGCTTCAAATGCCCTGAGAAGGATTGAGGCTCTCTAAAACGCCTCAATCCTCCTGTCACCTCACCAAAACCAATACGGCAGAAACTTCGGCGTGGGCTCGATCATGAATTCCAGGTGGTAGGTGATGGGGTTGAAGAAGAACATATCCAGTATCAGAAAGGCCCCTACCCCAAACGACAGCGTCATGAACTCACGGTAGCGATGCTCGGCGAGGTACTCGCGTTTGGCATGGTAGAAGCTCAATAGCGCAAACAGCCCAAGGCCTGCGCCCAGGTAGTTGGGCTGTAATGGGACTTCCGCGAAGTTGTTGTATACCAGCACCGACAACAGCAGGCCCAAACCCAACGCCGGTAACTTGAGACAGAACTGCATCAATCCATTTTTGGCGCGTACGAATGCCGCTTCATGGCTGACAAAGAGGTAGGCGGCCAACAGGGAAATGGCCGGAGTGATTGCCAGTATGTAGCGTGCTTTCTTGGAGCTTGGGATCGTGAACAGTACAAGCAGTACCAACAGCCACCCGGTGAGATAAAGCAGCAGGTCGATGTCTTTATGGCGGGTCGAACTGAAGAACAACTTGTACTTCTTCAGAATCACGCTGATGGCGTAAAACACCGTAAAACCGTAAGTAAACAGGCCTGCGGAGAAGTAGAAGTAATAGCGCGGTGCGTGGTCGGAGCCGAAGCGCCCTATTCCTTGCATGTTCAGGACTTCAACGAGAAACGCTTGCCCCCCTTGCAAGTACGCGGCCCATGCCAGCAGCACAACCCCGGCGGCCAGAATCAGGCCCGAGAGGAATGAAAACAGCAGCAACATGCGCCATTGGCGGCTCAGGAAGTAATAAGCCCCGATGACACAGGCGGGCCCGATCAAGCCGATAGGCCCACGAAACGCAAAACCCAGTGCCAGCCCCACGAACAGAAACACCAGGCGACGTGGGTCTTTTTTCAACTCGGCCGAATAGGCAACGTAGAAGCAGATCAACGTAAACAGGGCCGGATAGATATCAAGTGCCAGTGAGTTCACGCCGTCCAGAAAGGCCCAGGTCAACAGGCTGAAAAGTACGCCATACGCGCCCCACTTCTTGCTGTGCAACGCCCCCAGCCGATAAATGAATACCAGCATCAGGGAGGCGGCAATGCAGGAAGGCAGCCCCATTGAAAGAATGGAGACACGACCAAACGGCAAGGAAGCCAGATAGACCAGTAAGGTGTTGAGAACCGTATAGTCGGGATAGGGTTTGAGGTCGTCGGCAATGGGAAACAGCGTGACGCCGTTCGCCAGCATGTAATCGGCGAAGTCGACAAAGCGTGTTGTGTAGTTGAGGACGGCAGGTTTGTACTGCAACACCATGAACACGGCCAGCGTCATGAAGAAAATGCTCAGGCATGGATTTCGTATAATCAATCCCTTCAACATGCCTGCCCGCCAAGTGCGCTCTACAACAAGCGGGGCATCATATCGATCCATCGGTAACCCTTTAGTGAAGTTGTTCTTTTTGGCTCCAGTCCGGAAAGCACGCGAATGCTGAAAATGAAGTCCTGCTCTCTGGAAAGTTGAATTTGAGCCTAGCCCACGGCTAGGACTATTCAAGCATTACGCGCCCCAACATTCCCTGAACGAGACTAACGAAAATCAATAAAAAGCCCGGCCAGACACCTTCGTCACTGACGAAGAGTATCTAGCCGGGCTTTTTGCTGTTCAGTTACTGGTTATTGACGGTGATATAGGGATCCCAGGTGTGGTTTGTACCAATCTGGTTCAGGTCACGGTCGTACAGCGCGAAAGTGATGGTGTACCAGAGTTTTCCTGGGTTCAGAGCAGTGGCTTGCCACAGGCTGTACGTCACATCGGTTTTGGAAATACCGCCGGGAGCCCCCTTGTTCAGATAGATCACCACACCGGGCACGTTGAAAGAGACCGGTGTCGAGATAGTGCCTTTGTAATCGCCACCCTGGTGCGGGTCGCCTGGCTGGACGTTTTTGATCTGTGCGATGCGGTCGAAGTTGCGCGACAGCGTGGTGGCACGCCAGCGGATGTTGTCGCCGGTTTTGACATCGATCCACAACTCGTTGCCGCCTTCGCCGGTGCTGCCGCTGGCATGCGGATCGACGGCATCGCGCGTCACCAGCATGGAAATCGCACCGCCGACGTCGTTGGGATGGGCAATCAGGTAATCGGCATCGATATTGACGAGCACGTCGTAAGTATTGGTCGCACTGGACATTTTGCTGCTCCTTGTTGGAATGGCATAAACGACCGCGCCCGCAAAGGCTGTCCGGCTCATCCGGTCCCTGGATGCGGTCTGCGGAGAACAATAGGAGATGGCTTTATGGTGTCAACGTGCGATCAGTTGACGCGAAATAAACGCGGTGTGATGCGGACTGACCAAGGCTTTGATTTGCTTCTCTGCTGGCCAATCTCGTCATCGTTTTCTGGATGTTCGCTGACTGCTTGAGCTGGCAAAGGCGCACAGTCGTTGTCGGCAAGTGCCGCATAGTAAAAAGGGGACGTATCTATTTCCGGAAAAATAAATACGTCCCCTCTCAGCGCTATATCGATCCGCATTGGGTTCCGGATATCGGCGGGTTAGTCCCTTTGGTCTTCCTCAAGCCTGTTACGGAGCTGGTTCAGCACATTATGGGTCGTCTGGATGTCATCGACGTCCAGCCCCTCCGAAAGTGTGTTGATCCAGGGCGCCTGAAGTCTCATCGCACGTTCGAATGCTTCTCTTCCGGCATCCGTCAGCACAACCAGCTGCGCTCGGCGATGGTGAGGATTCGGCTGAAACTCCAGCAGCCCATCCTTCACGAGATCGTTGACGATCCGCTGAACGTTCTGGCGATTCGCGCCCATGTCGCGAGCAATCCATGAGACGGGTTGCGCCCGATCGGCATTGACAATCGTTCCCAGGAGCTGCCAGCGGGCACTTGTGAGACCTATTTCTGCTACGAGGCGATCGCCTGCCGTGATCATTCGTGCACTTGCTCGAAAGAGTTCAAGGACCAGATCAGTCATCGCGCGCCCAGCGGGGGTGTGGTTTGGCTTCTTCATGGTGCGAACCTTTCCATATTGACACCATGGTGTCAATTAACTAAAGTTTCGACACCTCGCACCACATTGTCATCATGTTTACAAACTGGAGGTCATCATGCTTTCTAGCTGAACCGTTACCCCTCCAGCGCCATGGCCATGCCGCATCTGTTTACCAAGGTCGCGGTGCCGAACATCTGTACCGCTTGAGTAACGCCCAATTGACTGACGGTATTCGATAAATGCTGAAACGACTCCACTTGACCGCCAGCATGCTGGCACTGTTTTGCATCGCCACTTTCTTTCTATCGACGATTCTTGTCGAAACCATGGGAGCCCGGCAGTCGATCGCCCAGCTCAAGCACCTGATCGTCAGCCCCGGACTTTGGGTGCTGATCCCGACGATGGTGCTGGCCGGGGCGAGCGGAATGCTGCTGAGCCGGTCACGGCAAGGACGCCTGGTGGGCTCAAAGAAGAAACGTATGCCGTTCATTTCCGCCAATGGCCTGTTGGTGCTTGTACCGTGCGCAATTGCGCTCAACGTATGGGCGGCCACTGGAAGATTCGACATGTGGTTTTACATCGTACAGGTCATCGAACTCATCGCAGGGGCCGTCAATCTCACGCTGATGGGGCTGAATGTGCGCGATGGCTTGCGTTTGAGCGGCAGGTTGCAGCGGGCCATACCTCACGGTCGGTAAGCTCGGGGCATCCTTTGCCCTGGCACTCGGATCATGTCTTGCTGCATGAACCTAAAGCGACACCCGCTCCAGAAACCTTTTGATCTCCAGCGAATACGCCCCCGGATGCGAAAACCTGAACATGTGCCCGGTGCGCAGCAGGATGACTTCCTGTGAACCCTTGATGCCGTTGAGGAGCACGTCTGCGGCGTCTTTGCCGATCAGTTTGTCTTCCTCGGGCGTCAGAATCAGTGTGGGCACGTCGATCTTTTTCAGCAGCGCCGTGTAGTCCGCTTTCTCGATCGAGCGCATGCGGTTGATGTAGGCCCTGTGGGACGTTTCCTTGATGAAGAAGGCGCGGCTCTTGCCGGTTGACCAAGGGATCTCCCCTTCCCTGTCGAACGCCGACGCCAATTGCGCGGCGTGAATCCGAAGGGTCATCTGCCGGTAGAACGGGCCAGGGAAGAATGGTGCAAGGGCTGCCAGGGTCTTGAGCCAGGGCGAAGTGATCGGGCTCCTGGCAAAACCGCCGGAGAGCACCAACCCTCTGAGGCCTTTCGGCTGCCGCGCCGCCAACGCGATCGAGGACACTGCGCCGTAGGAATCACCCACCAGCACGTAGTTTTCGAGGTCTTTCACTTGGTCGGTGATGACGTTGGCCAACGCTTCCAGATCGCACACGTCGTCCGGCAAACGCAGGGTGCGCAGGGGGCGATGCTGCAAGTGGGTCATCTGGTTCAGTTGCCACGGGGCCCCGGCGAAGCACGGGATCATGACCAAAGTGGGCTCTGTGCGCATGGGGTATTCCTGGCGGGTTGAATGAACGACAACCGAACTCTAGGAAGACCGACGCAGGCGATCCAATGGCTTTTACACAGCCTGTTGATGCACCAGATTCATAAAGCCTCAGTCGGCGATCATCATGTTCGTGATCCACTCGATGGCGGGCTCGTTGGCGCGCCCACGTGCTCGAACAACGAGCACCTCCCAGGTGGGGAGCGCCAAGGGCAGTTCGAACAGGCTCAGTTGTGCGGTTTCTTGCAGCTGCAAGGCGACGCGCTCGGCCACCACGGCGATGGATTGCGACGCGCCGATCATGAACGGAACGGCCAGAAAACTCGGGCAAGTGACGCTCACCTTGCGAGTCCGACCGAGGCTCTCCAGCGCCTCGTCGACGGCGCCCCGAGCATCACCGCGTGGTGAAACCAAGATGTGCGGCAGGCGCACGAAGTCATCCAGTTCCATGTGCAACTTCTTGCCGCGCTTGACCAGCGCCGGGTGGCCCTTGCGCGCGATGCCGACGAAACGTTCCTGATGGACGAGCTGACAATCAAAACGTTGCGGAGTCTGGGCGAAAGAACCCGAGCCCAGCACGATGTCCAGCTCGCCGGCGTCCAGTTGGCGCAGAGCGGATTCGCCATCGGCCGGCCTGAGTTTCAGCACCACGTCGGGCGCGGCGGCCTGAATCCGGGCCAGTGCCGGGGCGATGACGGTCAGCACCGCGTGATCGGTGGCCGCCACGTTGAGTTCGGCTTGTAAACGACTGGGATCGAACGAGCCACGAGGACTGGCGACGAGCCTGACCGACTCAAGCACCGCCGCGACTCTCGGCATTAGCTCGGTGGCCAGCGGCGTCGGGGCAATACCACGGGGATGACGGATGAACAGCTGATCATCGAAAGCAGTACGCAACCTCGACAAGGCGTGACTGGTGGCGGACTGGGACAGGTGCAATCGTTCGGCGGCGCGACCGACGTGTCTTTCGGCCCAAAGCGCCTCGAGCACCACCAACAGGTTGAGGTCGAAACGCGTCAGGTCCAGGGGCTTCATCCTGTTGTAGCCTTTTGGTTGATTGTTCGGAGCCACGATAGCGTGAGCGCCCTTCAATTGACAGGTATCGGCCGAGGCGTTCTGGAATAAGATCGGTTAGAACGCGTAACGACAGCGGCTGAAAATATGGCTAGTATTCCGGCGTTTTTTGCCAGCATTCAAATCGGACGAAAGCTAATCCAGACATGAAAAGACCACCCGCCTTTCTTGCGCTCATTATCACTTTGTATGTCGCCTATTCTGTATGGCCAATCCTGTTTGGGCCTGCATCAAACAACCTGGGCTATGTAGCGTTTTCATTGACTGTTTCGCTTTTTGCTTTCTACGGAAGTGTGATTGCTTGCAATATTCTGGCGATCGTATGCGCCATTGCTGCTCAGGGCGCTCTCGGCACTGCCATAGAAATCATCGATAGCAGCATCTATATGAGCGCTGTCTTGATTGCTGCTGCAGTGCTTCTGGCGCGCGGCGCTCACTATTTACTTTTCAGCAAGCGAGTTCACGAATTCCAAGGAAAGTATGCTCAGTAAAATCCTGGATTGAACGGCAATAACGGAGAAGCAATGCCAGCAGAATTAAGTCAACACGATGGGCTGACGATGACCATCCTGCCATGCCCACGCGGTCGGTCGGGCTGTATTCAGGTTCGCCTCACTGGCACTGCGATGCAGGCAGAAATAACGTCGGAGAAATTTTCTGCGGATATCCAGCAGCCGCTTGACGCGTTTTTTGCGTCGGTTGCGCAGATTAAGGTGGGGGTCGATCAAGATTGGCTTTCTGAAAGCCAGGACTTTTCTTTGTCCGCCACTTTGGACCCATTCTTTCCCGGGTTCATTTACTTGCGTGTGTACCTGGGCTCCACGTCCGATGACGCCTGCGATTGGCAGATGAATGGCTCTTTTTTAGTGACGCCTGAGCAGGTCAGTCAATTCGCCAAAGCGTTGTTGAGCATTTGACGGAGCACTAGGAATTGCCCGGGCATCCGATGGATGTTCCGGCCTTTCACAAAGCCTCAAGCTACGTTAGCGTGCACGTTTTTATGCCGGGAAGCTTCAATGAAAGCAGTGATGGAACGACTTGAAAAATGGTTGGAAACCAATATTCCTGAAATACGTGAAGATTTGGCGCCGGGATGTTCGGACGCTGCAATCGCCGAGTTCGAAAACCTGGTTGGCAGGCCTTTTCCAGACAGCCTGAAGGATCTCTACAAGTGGCATGACGGGCAACGCGGTGCTACGAACTCAGGCCTTTTCTATGGTCTTGAGTTTCTGTCACTGGCAAAGGCCAGAGAGAATTGGGAATCCTGGAAAGACATTATCGATGAGTGGTCGCCCGAAGAAATGACCGAGGGGAGCGCCTTCTGCACGTCTGGAACGCCCGACGCTGTCCAGGCGTTGTACGCCAATCGATACTGGATTCCCTTCGCCTACGACTACGGCGGCAACCATCTCGGCGTTGATCTGGACCCAGGCCCGCGCGGAATCGTGGGTCAGGTCATCAATTTTGGCAGCGACGAAGAAGATAAATACGTTGTGGCTACCTCCGTCGCTGCGTTTATGGAATGGCTGGTTGATCAGCTCGAAAGTGGCAACTTCGCAATCAGTGAGGAAGATGATGGTTCGCGAAGCTTGAACACCAAGGTGCCCGAGTTGTTTCATTTTCTGGATGCGGTTCCCGCTCTGTTTGGGGCACAGCGTGCTGAGTGAGTCGGAATAAGCACTTAAAAGGGAGCTGGTTTTTTTCAAATAACAAATCATGCCCCTTTTTTCACTCCAGACGGTGCAACGTGCTCGAAATACTTCAAGAGGACGGTCATGTACGCTTTCGCGATTAGACAAGGCTATGGCAGCAACAAACTGCTAATTGAGTTCTATCCACAGCCATCGGATATTGGGTTCCAGGAGGCGCTCCGCCTGGTACTGGCGCCATTGGGATTCTCAGTCAGCACCACTGAGCATGGCATTTGGGCATCCCACTCCCATCTAGAAAGCAAGTTTGGAACTGTTCGAATTGATAGCGACTCTTGGAGCACGTTCGGAGAAGCCGACCAGTGCTCCGATAATGCCACTCTCAATAGGCAACTCATTTATGAGCTCGGCTCAATACTGACCACCAGCGGGGCGTTCCAAGAAGTTCCGTGGCATTGCGCTGGCAAGTCGGGTGACTAAATGCCTGCAAAGGGCTAATGAGTGTGGACTGCTATCAGCCATCTTCTGCCCGCCGCGAGACAGAAGAAAACAACCCAACACAGCCGGTCGGCACCGCCCGAAGTGGACCAAAAGCGGGAGTTATCTGCTATGACAGCAATGACGAATTGGTCTGTGAGAGAGATTGTAAAAATATGAGCACCCAGGGAGGCACCGGACCAAAAATGGATTTCATCGTGGATTTCCTGTTCAACGTGTTGGCTTACAAGGTTGGCGTTTTCGTGCTGCGCCTGCTGAGTGGCGGTCGTTTCAAGGGCGAAAGCGGTTTTGCCTGGGGCTGGGCACTCGTCGTCGGCGGTTTGGTGCTGTACACACCTTTTGTGGTTTTTATCGCCCTGCTCATTCATTACAGCGGCGGGTAGCTATCCGTCATTCGCGTCAACTTCTGAAGCGAGTGAAGCGTTTCATCGTCAAAACCCATCAATATCGACCTATAAAAATGAAAACATCAGTCTTCTCTTTACTGGCCATTTTGCTACTCACTCAAACAGGCCCTTCCTTTGCGGACAACCTCAACGGAAAGAATCTCTACTCACAGAGATGCGCCGTGTGCCACGGACCCGATATCAAGGGAACCGGGCCATTGGCCCATAAAAGCAATCCTCCGACACCTGATCTGACAACACCTGCCTTCAAGAAGCGGCTGAATGATTACCCGGGCGTGATCGTGTCCTCGATCATCCTTCGCCCGAACGGCGACCTGATTCCAAAAACCTTGCGCGAGAATGGTGTAAAGATCCCGCCGCACGCCTGGAGCGTCAGCGATTTTCGCGATTTGAATCAGTACATGAACGATGTCATTTCAAAAAAGCAGCACTAAGCCGGGCAACAGTACCCTTCAGCCTTGGTCAGTCTTTTTGTCGGTGCCTTTTATGTTTTCAATCAGGTCAACGACGTAGTCCTGATTGAAGCCCGCCACGAATGACCAGAACAGCAACTTGGCGTAGGCCGCGTACCCTTCCGCATGTTGGCAAAAAATATCGTTGAAGATTTGCTTCAAACATTTCGGATCGTCGTCCGGAACGATCACCGGAAACAGGTCGCCCCTGATAACACCGGAAAGGAACAAGAGGTACAAGAGCCCCGCCAGTATCCCGCCGATGAATGAAGGCAGTATCAAAGCGAACCATGACTTGGCGAGGTTTTCGATTTCCGGATCGGTCAGTATCGACAGTCGTCTGTGAAACCCTACGTAGCCCCCGACATTCCCGGCGATACAAACGATAAAGGGCACTTTGTAGTCGGGCAGACTGTAAGTGACGGCAATCGCCAGCAACAACAGGGCTATGAAAATCCAGAATATTCGCTTCCAGATGATGTTGAGGTCGTCCTGACGATTCATGATCAGCTCCCTGATCCTGGCCATGTGTTGGTCTTCATGACGATAGACGAATCCTGTCGCACGCATGAAAGATCAAACCGGAAAATGCCTCGAAGGTCCGCTTCTGAAGCAACACGCACCCTCGCGGCATTTCGGATGCCACCGCTCAGCCCAACCGCATCGACACTTCAATGTCATCGGCAAACGGCACGCTGAGGTAACCGTTCTCTGGCGAGCGCACATGGGCCAGGTATTCCGGGCAGTAATTGGTGTTGTCGGCCACCACCAGTGCGCCGGGGCGCAGGTGTTTTTCAACCAGATTCAACACATCGCCATACAACGCCTTGGCGCCATCGAGCAGCAACAGATCGACCGTTTCCGGCAGGTCGCTCGCCAAGGTCACCAGTGCATCACCTTCGCGGATTTCAATCAGATCACTGACGCCACCCTCAACGAAGTGATGCCGCGCCAGTTCGATTTTCGACGGTTCGAATTCGCTGCCGATCAGCACACCGCCGCCGTTGTCCCGCAGCGCCGCTGCCAGGTGCAGGGTCGACAGGCCGAACGAGGTGCCGAACTCAACAATGGCTTTGGCCTGGGTGCTACGGGCCAGCATGTACAGCAGTTTGCCGGTGTCGCGGGAGACAGGCAGCCACAGGTCTTTGAGCATGCCGTACAGCTCGCGGTACTCGGTTTTGCTGTGCATCAGGCGCTCGCGTTCTTCGTTTGACACGGTGTTCAGGAGCGGACTGGTGGCGGCGCTGGCCTGGGTGTAGAGGCGTTCGATCAGAGTTGCCAGGGGTTCAGTGGTCAAGGTTGTCATGGTGGTTTTCCGTCAGTCGAGGGCTAAAATGCGAATGATTCGTCGCGTTTAAATGATGCGAGCGAATGGCCCGATTCGCTATTCGCATTCCCTTTTCACGCCTGAGATGACCATGACCGACCGCCAGACTGCCCGTATTTCCTCACGCAAACAGCCGCAACAGGCCCGCTCCGCCGAGTTGGTTTCCGCGATTCTGCAGGCGGCTATTCAGGTTTTGGCCAAGGAAGGCGCGGCCCGATTCACCACGGCGCGGGTTGCGGAGAAGGCTGGCGTGAGCGTGGGCTCGCTGTATCAGTACTTTCCGAACAAGGCGGCGATTCTGTTTCGGTTGCAGAGTGATGAGTGGTTGCAAACCACGGAGATGCTGCAGCGGATTCTGCAAAATCGGGAAGCATCGCCACTGGATCGTCTGCGCACGCTGGTGCATGCGTTTATCCGTTCGGAGTGTGAGGAGGCGCAGATGCGCGGTGCGTTGAGTGACGCGGCGCCGCTTTATCGTGATGCGCCCGAGGCCCATGAAGTACGGGCGGCGGGCAAGCGAACCTTTGAGGCGTTCATGGTTGAATTGCTGCCCGAGGCGAGCGAATCCACTCGTACGCTGGCCTGCGATCTGATCCTGGCCACACTCAGTTCGGTGGGGAAGGATTTCTCACTCAGCCCGCGTACTGACGACGAAATCACCGCGCGTGCGGAGGCGATGGCCGACATGTTTCGTGCTTATGTGGTTTCGCTCGATGCCAGGTAAAGCTGTCGATACGCCGTCACCAATTGTTCCTGGTTGAACGCCAGATTGCGGCCGCTGGGATTCGGCAGAACCCACACTGCCGCACCGCCAAACGGGGTGTTTTGCAGCCCCCATTCAATCGACTTTTTCCCGGACAACCCGGCATAGGCAGCCTTGCCGAGAAACGCCACGAAGCGCGGCGAATACCGGGCGATCTTGCGTTCGAAATTCGCAGCGGCGGCGGTGAATTCGTCCGCCGATAACTGATCCGCCCGGGCCGTCGCCCGCTCGACCACCGCAGTCAACCCGCAGTGAAATTGCAGGATCGAGCAATCGTTTTCCGGGCTCACTTCTTGCGGTGTGAACCCGGCCAGGTGCAGCGTGCGCCAGAAGCGATTGCTTCGTCCGGCGAAGTGATGCCCCTGCTCCGCCGCCAGCAAGCCGGGATTGATCCCGCAGAACACTACGGACAGGCCTTCGGTCAGGATGTCTTCAAGCATCAACTTTTCCCCTTTATTGCAGATACTCCAATCTGTACGACTGCGTGTTTTGATATTGACCGTTCAAAACAGTCATACCCCATTCCTTCAAGCTACAAGCCCTTGCGCAAAAACCTACAAATACGTCAGAAAGTGCTGGCTTGTGGGCCAATTCCTTAGGCTTTATCTTTCCCCCGGTCCCTGCTCATCGACAGAATGAAAAGCACATTCAAGATTGATGGGCAGGCCTTGATCAAAACAAAGAAGGCGCGATTGACGGCACCGTCATCGCTCCCTAACCTACCCACATCCCGCCCAAGGCAGTAAGCCGTCCTAACCATCCAGGACGTGCCAAACCCTTGGGCGTTTTTGTTTTCAGGAAGAACGTATGCCCACAGCGGTTCTGGTTGACGGCGCCTACTTCATCAAGCGATTTCGAAGGATAGAACCTCACAACGCATTCAATGCCGAACGCGCTGCCGATCTGGTACACCGATGGGCAACAGCTCACCTGATGTCCAGAGCCTTCTCTGGTCAAAGTGGCCTGCCTTCAGGGCCGCAGCAACGTCCCAGAAAAGAGCTTTATAGAATATTTTTCTACGACTGCCCTCCATTGGACACAAAGCAGCACAACCCCATAACGAAAAAATTCGTGGACTTCTCCAAATCCAAAGAAGCGGTTTTTCGTAGAGAGCTACATATTCGGTTGCGAAGCAAACGCAAACTGGCCCTGCGGCTGGGACATCTATCGAAAGATGTGAAATGGACAATCAAACCCTCAAGAATCGCCGAACTGCTCAAAGGCAAAATTCAGATATCCGACCTGACAGAAACCGACGTCAGCATAGACACCCGACAAAAGGGGGTTGATATGAGAATCGGCGTCGATGTCGCATCACTTTCGTTCAAGCAACAAGTCGATCAGATCGTCCTCATTGCGGGTGATGCAGACTTTGTACCGGCGGCGAAGATGGCTCGCCGCGAAGGCGTTGATTTCATACTTGATCCGATGTGGCAGAACATTCCTGATGGGTTGATGGAGCACATCGATGGATTGCGCTCCACATGCCCGAAGCCGAAGCTTCGACCCGCATCCAATGACCACAGTATCGATCTGGGTTCAAACCCATGATCCGCCCGGCAACTGGCCCACGGAATAACCTCAAAACTGTAACTGTTAACCGCGCAGATCATGAGTGAAATTATGGCCATTTCCCGCCCTCATGAAGTGAGCGAAAACCTTGGAACTGACCATCACCACCCTCCTCGTCACCTTCGCCGGCGTGTTCCTGATCTGCTTCATGAAGGGGGCGTTCGGCGGTGGTTTTGCGATTGTCGGGATTCCGTTGCTGTCGTTGGTGATGGACCCGATCACGGCTGGCGGGCTGTTGGCGCCGCTGTTTGTCGCCATGGACTTGTTCAGTCTGCGCTACTGGAAGCCCTCAACCTGGTCGAAACCGGATCTGCGCCTGCTGGTACCAGGACTGGTCGTCGGCATCGGCCTGGGTTATCTGCTTTTTCGGGTGCTGGATCACCGAGCGATCGCCATCGTAATGGCGGTGGTCACCCTGCTGTTTGTCGGTTTGTGGTTCAAGGCGGGTGGAGAAGTCCGCGTGAAGCCGCGCTCATCGCCCAAAGCGCTGGCCGCCGGCCTTACATCGGGCATCACGACCATGGTCGCGCATTCCGGCGGGCCGCCGCTGGCAATCTATCTGTTGCCGCTAGGCCTGAGCAAACAGATGTATGCCGGAACGACCAGCCTGTTTTTCACGGTCGGCAATCTGCTTAAAGCCGTACCTTGGCTGCTGCTGGCCAAACCCAGCGGCAACGTCCTGACGCTGATGTTCGTCAGCCTGCTCGCCGTACCCAGCGGGGTCTGGCTGGGCTGGCGGCTGCACGCCAGACTGGATCAGCGCCAGATGTACCGCGCCTGTTATGGCTTGCTGGTAGTCACGGCGCTGAAACTGTTGTGGGATGGTGTCGAGGGATACATGGCCTGAGTGAATTCTCAGGTCAGATCCGGTTTACTTGAACACCGGCACGGCAGCCGACCCGTCCGACTGTTTGAGATACTCACGCAACCGCCCACCGATTTCCGCAATCTTCGCCTCCCCCTCTCGCAAGGCTTGCGGGTTGGTGTGCACGGAGTAGTTTCCCAGCGCCAGGTCATAGGGATGTGGTTGCGCCGAGCCGATCACGAACACCGTGCCTTCGCGCATAGCCTTTAGCGTCACGGCGCCGTTGCCAGGTTCGAAGACCGCCATTTCACCCGCGCTGACCAGATCCGGCGCCGCCAACAGTCCACGGCTGACACTCAGCCATAACGACTCGTGACCTTCGGGTGGGGTGTACGTCCAGGATTCCCCGGCACCCAGCGTGACCAACAAGTAATTCATTCCCGCAGGCGCTCTAACCGGGCTCTGGACACCTTGGTGCAAGCCGAGAATCACCCGCGCCGGCCCCACTTCAGGCATCGCGCCGGACTCAAGGTATTGGCTGTCGACACTGGCGTTTTCCAGCTCTGGAGGCAGCGCCACCCACAGTTGAAAGCCCTGAACCCGCTCCGAAGTACCCACCGACATTTCCTTGCCGTGCCAGACGCCGCCGCCCGCTCGCATCCACTCCACGCCGCTGTAATCAATCATGCCCTTGCCCGACTCGGCGTCCTCGAAACGCAAGTTGCCTTCGGTAATCACCGTGACGGTGGCGATCCCCGAATGCGGATGCATCGGCATGCCGTGAATGAACGAAGCCTCGCCTTCAAACAGATCGAGGAACACAAACGGCTTGATCAGATGCCCCAGATCCGAAGGGCTCATCAGTCGCACGATCGCGCCATGCCCACTGCCGCTGGTGCGATAACGGATTGCTCGGAGGGTATGGGTTTCACGGGTGTAGCCAGAAAGTTGTTGCTGAACGGTCATGATGATTACTCGGTTCTGTCGCGGGGTGCGGCCAACAAAAAAATGCTGAAGCGCGGTGAAGGAGCCTGTCCTTCACCGCGCTCGGGTATCAACCGCGACGAGCGTCGAGGCTGAAGCGGCCGGCACCGAAGGCCACGACCTGCAACAGGCCACCGGCCATGGCGATGTTCTTGAAGAAGTGGATGAACTGGTTCTGGTCAGCCAGTGCACTGTGGAAGGCCAGTGCGGTGAACACGCTGAACGCAGCCAGCACAGCGGCGACGGTGCGGGTGCGGTATCCGGCGATCAGCGCCAGGCCACCACCGACTTCAACGATGATCGCCACTGCCAGTGCAACTTGTGGAAGCGGCAGGCCCACCGAGCCGATGTAACCGATCATCATGGCCGGAGCGGCCAGTTTGGAAAAACCGGAGAGAATGAAAATCACGCTGAGCAATACGCGGCCAATCAAGGCAGCCGAAGCTTGTTTGGTGTCGGAAGCGTTCTGTTCAGAAGCCTGTGTTTGAGCGATGTTTGCAGAAGTAGCCATGGGAGTATTTCCTTCAATGGGGTCCGGTTCGACTTGAACCGTCCGGATGAAGAAATGTTGCGCCTCGGCAGCTCATCTGAATAGCCGACTAATTTAGATCATTACGTTCGATAAAATAGGTAAGCTGCATATTCCACGGTAATGCGCCCATGGCGACTCAAGGACACAGGCATGATCTCCGATCCAGGCACACCGACACTCGATCAACTGCGCGTATTCCTGACTGTCGTCGAAGTCGGCAGTTTTGCAGCCGCTGCGCGCAAGCTTCACCGGGCGACGTCGGTGATCAGCTACTCGATCGCCAACCTTGAGATGCAATTGGGCGTCACCTTGTTCGATCGTGAAACCACCCGCAAGCCGCAACTGACCGACGCCGGCCGCACCGTGCTGGCCGAGGCCCGGACCATCGCCAACGGCGTGCACGGCTTGCGCGCCAAGGTCAAAGGCCTGCTGCAGGGGCTGGAGGCCGAAGTGCACGTGGTGCTCGACGTGATGTTGCCCGCCGAGCGCGTGGTGGATGCGCTGAAATCCTTTCGGGAAGAATTCCCCACCGTCGCCTTGCACCTGCACATGGAAGCACTCGGCGCAGTGACTGAACGGGTGATCAATCGCGGCGCGGTGGTCGGCGTCAGCGGGCCCATGAACGACGGCATCAACGGCATCGAAAGAATCGGCATCGGCAGCGTCGAGCTGATTCCGGTGGCAGCGCCAAATCATCCGCTGGCTTCGGGCGAAGCCAACGTTCCCGGTGCCGGACGTGAGCATACGCAACTGGTGCTGTCCGATCGCTCACGCCTGACCAAAGACAGGGAGTTCGCCGTGCTGAGCAACCGCACCTGGCGCCTGGCGGACCTGGGTGCCAAACACATGTTGCTGCGCGAGGGCATCGGCTGGGGGAATATGCCGAAGCCGATGATTCAGGAGGATCTGGACAGCGGCCGACTGGTACAGCTGGATTTGTCGGAGTACACCAGCGGGCAATACACCTTCGATGCGATCTACCGTACCGATGTGCCACCGGGCCCGGCGGCGCGGTGGTTGATCGAGCGGTTTGTACAACAAGGCAAGGCGCACGTGACGGCTGTCTGAAGCGCCCGCGAAACCAATTGATATTTCACTGAAAAAAGAGCACGACATGGAGTTATCTTTGATCAAAGAAATGTTCGAGTATTCGGCTTACGCCATTCTCGGAATTCTGGGTCTGTTTATTTGTTTTTGCGGGTTGTTCGTTTGGCAAAGCCGTTTATTGCCAAGCCGGCTGAATGACATTGGTTGGAAAAGAGTTGATTACGCCTGGATCATCGCGGGCTCGATGGGCCTCATATTTCAATTTATCCAGGTTGGCCTGGACTCAAAGCTTTCAAACCTGAGAGTGGAAGAAACCTTTGGTCAGCTTTCTGCCCAGTCCCTGAATATCGCAGCAGACGAGTTAAGCGATGCCAGAATCTGCTTGCCAATTTCAGTGAAAAAAGACGACGTACTGGAGCGCGAATCAGCCCAGCAGCTCGCTAGCGCCTGTGATCTGTTTCAAAAAATTCGTCCTGTAAACCGCGTGGACACTAAAGTAGACAGAAACGTTTTCATGAATTACGACAGCGTTTTTCCAGAGGCTGAAAGATTTTCCGATCCGCTGATCGTTGAACAAGTGAAGCGCTTCAAACGGGCCTACGCCGATTACGAGGAACAGGCTCAGGCATTACACAAAACGCAATACGCTGCCTACGTCTACGAACGGTACCTGAAACTCCTTCAATTAATGGCAACACCTCTTCTGGTGGTCGCGGTTGCCCTCAGATTGGCCAAGGTGAAGGGTGAAATTCGATTAAAAACCCACCCTATGGAAAATAAACCGGACAACTCCATCTCCCCGCAAGCGCTGGCCAATGCGGTAAAGGGACTGGCAACTTCGGCCCAAGTGGACGACCTGGTCGTCAGGCTCAATAAACTCGAAAGTTCAAACCGGCTCAAACTGAACATTATCTTCATAATGATGTTTGTACTCGGCGCGGGGATTATCTCGGTGTTTATGCTCTCGAACGTTCACTAGAACCAGAACTTCAGTGATTCAATTATCAGGGTTCGCCGCAATCTCGCGCCTGCGTCGCAGGAGCTTTACATCCTTCAACGAAGTTGACGAGCGGTCATCCGAATGTTCAGATGCCGCCCTGTTTCAGGTGTCCCATGCCGCCGTGCATGGGGTGAAACGGGAAACCGGTACGTTCTTTTCGAACAAGTCCGGTGCTGCCCCCGCAACGGTAGGCGCGTGATGCTTTCGACACACCACTGTGGCCAGACGGCCATGGGAAGGTGAAAGCGTCCATACGCGCAAGCCCGGAGACCGGCCTGAAATTCTGTTTGGCAAAATCCTGCGGTGGGCGGGCATGGGCCGGTGTCGGCGTGTGCGCGATGCCTTCTCCTGCATGCTCTTCTGCGAAGATCCTTTCGAGAAGACAATGATTCGACCTTTTAACACTCCGGCTCCATCCCTATTGCTTGGCTGTCTGTTCAGCCCCCTGTTGCTGGCGGACGACGCGCCGCTCGAACTCACTCAGCAAATCGTTTCCGCGCCGTCCGTGGAGTCCACGACCGTGGCCGACATGGCGCAATTCGGCAGCAAGGTCGAGATCGTCACCCGCGAGCAGATCGAACGTGCCGGCCCCAGCGCCGATGTCACCCGCGTCATGCAGATGTTCATTCCCGGCCTGTACGTCGCGCCGAAAAATGGCCCGTTCGACTACGGCACCTATTCCCTGCTGGGCGGGCGCAACGATGACACGCTGATCCTGCTCGACGGCGTGCGCCTGAACAATCGCTTGTATGGCGGCCTGTACCTGGACACCCTGCCGGCCAACGCCATCGAACGCATCGAAGTGCTCAAGGGTGGGCAGAGCCTGCTGTTCGGCACTCAGGCCGTGTCCGGCGTGATCAACATCGTGACTCGCAGCCCGCAGAGCCGCAAAACCTCCGGCGAAGTGAACATGGGCGTGGATACCTTCGGTGGCACCACCGAGGATGCGCGGGTCGAGAACATCTTCACCAACGGTTTCGGCGACCTGGGCTTGCTGGCCTACGTCAGTCATAACGTCTCGGACGGCTATCAGCCGTTTCGCAATCGCGACATCAAGAACGACAGCGAAAAGAAGCGCGCCTACGAAGTCACCACCTTCGGCGGCAAGGCGATTCAGTCCTTTGGCGACGATGCGCGGATGGAATTGTTCTACCAATACGCCGACGCCAACCTCGACTTCGCCCGGCCGGTCGACAACCACAAGACCACCAACGACCGCGTCCAGCAGATCGCCACGGCGACCTTCGAACAGAACATCAACGAGCGCCTGAGCTACTTCGTCAAAGGCCACATCAACGACTGGGACACCCGCTACACGCGCATCAACAACACCGCCAATGGCGGCACCAGAACCATCAACCACAACGACTACTGGGGCTTCACCGACTGGGGCGTGCAGGCCGAAGGCAAAGCCGAATTGCCCGGCGGCCATGTGCTGGTGTTCGGTATGGACAACCAGTGGTTCAAGGGCCAGGACGATGTGCTGATCATCGACAATGACAAGGCTGAAGCCCACGCGCTGTACACCCAGTTGCGCCCGCAGATCGACGCTCTGCCCGACTGGCACCCGAGCATCGGCATTCGTCACGAAGCCATGAGCGGCGGCGACAGCGCCACGGTCGGCATGCTCACTTCGCTGTATGACCTCAATGAACACTGGGCACTGCGCGGCCAGTACGGCACTGCCTACAAACTGCCGAACGCCGAGCAGTTGTTCGTCAACGAACCGGGCGACGAGTTGGGCAACCGCAACCTGAAACCGGAGAAAAGTCGCAACGCCGAACTCGGCCTCGACTACAAAGGCTTGCTGCTCGATCGCGAATTCAGCGCCAGCGTCACCCTGTTCAAACGCAAGATCGACGACTTGATCACCCTCGACGATATCCAGTGGGTCAACGGCCAGGGACAGATCCAGATGCGCGGTTTCGAGGCGGACGCGAAACTGGCGCTCAACGATCAATGGAGCCTGCAAGCGGACATGACCCGCAACCTCACCGAGTCCCGAGCGGGAGTGACGATCAACGACGTACCGAGCTTCTTCGCCCGATCGCGCGTCGGTTACGAGTCGGTTGACCGGATGTGGGGCGCCGGGGGTGCGATCCGCTATATCCGCGATGTCATCAGCTCGAAACAGGTCGAGTACGGCCATTACTCCGTGGTGGACGCCGACGCTTATCGCTACCTGGACGGCGCTCACCAGCACCGATTGAGCCTGCTGGTGGAAAACCTGTTCGACCGCGATTACGTCACCAGCCGCTCGAACAACGTCGACAACCTCGGACGGCCGTTCACCTCCGAAGTGCGCTACACGTACCGTTTCTGATGGCTGAAATCAAAACCATCGACGGCGTCGACACGCACCCGGACTGGTCGCATGTTCCCGCCCATGCCCGCCACGTGTTCCTCTGCACCGGCCCGCGCTGCACCCAGCGCGGCGCCTTGCAGATATGGAAAACCCTGCGTCGGCACTTGCTGGCGCATGACCGCATCGAGACCCCCGGCGGGGTTTTGCTGACCCGCACGCACTGTCAGTTCCCGTGCAACCTGGGGCCGGTCATGACGGTGTATCCGGAGACCTGCTGGTATGGCGTGCGCAGCCACGCGGATGCGCAACGGCTGGTCGAAGTGCACCTGGTGGGCGGCGAAGTGCTCGAGGATCTGTTGATCAAGGAGCGCTCGTGAGAACGCTGTGCTTTCTGGCGGGCGCCCTGCTCTGCGCTTCTCCGGTTCTGGCAGATGACTACCGCAATTGTGGCGAGACCTGGCACTTGCCGGCATCACCACCGTCGCGGATTGTCGCCCTCAATCAGCATGCGGCCGATCTCGTGTTGGCGTTGGGCGCCGGCCCGGCGCTGGCCGGCGTCGCCTATCTGGATGACACCGGTGCGCCGCAATCCGAGTACTTAGGCGTGCCGGTGATTTCGCCCCGCTATCCATCGAGCGAAGTGCTGTACGCGCAGCAGCCGGATCTGGTGGTCGGCGGCTTCGCCACGGCGTTTGGCAACGGCGTCACGTCACGCAGCGGACTGGGGCGCAACGGCGTGGCTTCGTATTTGCTGGAATCGGCCTGCAACGGACATTCGCTGGATTACTTCGAACACATCCGCAACGACCTCTCGACCCTCGGCGCCTTGCTGCACCGACAGCAGCGCGCTCGAGAACTGAGCGATGCGATGGATGCCGATCTGGAAAAGGCCAAGGCTTTAACCCGCCCGGGCAGGCCGCTGTCAGTGTTCTATCTCGACAGCGAGGTCAACGGTCTCGACAGTGAAGGCCGGCGTGGATTTGTCACCACCCTGCTGGCCGCAGCCGGGGCTCGAAACCTGTTCGCCGACATCAATCAATACCGGGTGACCGTCAGCCGCGAAACCCTGCTCGCCAGTGATCCGGATGTGATCCTGCTGGCCGACGCGCAATGGTCGCCGGCCAGTCGCAAGCGTCAGTTGCTGATGCAAGATCCGGTGCTGTCGACCCTGCGGGCCGTACGCCAGAACCGGATGATCGATATTCCCTTCACGCATCTGTTGCCGACGGTGGGCAGTGGTCGGGTGGCGCTGGAGTTGGCAGAACGGCTCAGGGCCTTACCTTGAACATCACCGCGAGAAATCTCTGAAGACCCGATAGAATCCCGAGCCACTGGCCCCTGGCATCTGAATCATGCCACCCAATCCATACCTGCAGATTGATCAAGGAAAGACGCTCATGGGTTTGAGAACAATATCGTTCGCTGTGTTACTTGCAGTGGTTCTGACTGCTTGCGGTGGCAGCAAGGACAAAGCGCGGGAGCTGGTCGAATCCACTCGCTACGACGACTTCGAGTCCCGCCTGGAGGTGTTGTTGGAATTCTTCAACTCACACTACTGGGCACTGCCGGTCGATACCATTCGCGAAGTCGTGACAAAAAACCTGGATAGGGAAGCGACCAAACGCCAGATCATTGATGTCTACGCCGATCATTTCACCGAAGAAGAACTCGAAGTGATGATTCGTGCCAACAACAAGAGTCTCGAGGAAACCGAAAGCATTCTTTCCAGTACCAAGGAAGGTCGCGCACTGTTCGACAGAGTGGTGGAGGTACAGGCCGTTGTTGATCAGGTCATGGAAGATGCGGCAAAGGCCCAAACGACCGCAATCGTCGAGGCGCTGGATAAGCTGAATGAGCCTTATGTGAACTAGATTCGTATAAAAAGAGGATCGTACAGCTTTCGGTACTCCCGATTTGCATCATATGGGGACAGATCTATTTTTCAATCGAAGGCGCCGTTTAGCACTTCATAAATCAACCCGGTGGCCAGCGCGACCAGGATCAGATCGGTGCCGACCTGCTGCCATTCGTAGCCGTCGTAGTGCGGCAGTCTGCCGACCAGTCGACCATCGAGCTTCTTCGCAATCCCGGGTGGGAGCGGCTTGCCCCGGGCCAGGTTCTTCTGGATCCCGGGCGGCAACGCCGGGCCCGGGGTCCAGTAGCCGCGATACCCGTCCACAATCCCGATCACCCCGGCGTAGTCGATACTCGGACCATGCCCCTGATACCCGTCTCCGCCTTTTTTCCCCTGATTGCCATGGTCCTGGCTGTTATGCGGATTGCCTTTGCCCTGCCCCTTTCCGTTGCCAGGATCGGCCAGCGCTGTCACCGAACTGCTCAGCAGCGCAATACAGGTCGTGGTCGCAATCAATGTGCGTAAACCGGACATCGGTCGTTCCTTGAATGAATGGGTGTCTCTGGATTCTAGTCAGTTTTTTTACAGGTATGGAGAGACGGCCCTGTCATCGCGGTTTGTGACGATTTTCGATGCGTGCAGCTTCCGGTACTCCCCGATTCGCGCTTACCATGCGCCCGACTCGTATTACTGCGGGGAAGAAGTCTGGCGCCGTCGTCCCGACTTCAACGAAAAGGAATTCACCCCATGTTTGAACGGAACAAACTGGTTCCAGAATTGATGGTCACGGATCTGCAGGCCAGCCTCGCGTTCTGGGTCTCCTGCCTGGGGTTCAACATCGCTTATCAACGCCCTGAAGATGGCTTCGCCTACCTCGACCTGAATGGCGCTCAAGTCATGCTCGAGCAGGTTGAACCGAATGCAGGCCAGTGGCTGACGGCGGATCTGAGCAAGCCTTTCGGAAGAGGCGTCAATCTGCAGATTGACGTTGAGGCGGTTGCCCCCATCATCGAAAGACTGGGCACCGCCCAGGTCTCACTCTATAAAACCTGCAAAGACACCTGGTATCGCGCTGACGATGTCGAAGTCGGCCAGCGTGAATTTCTCGTTCAGGATCCCGACGGTTATCTCGTAAGACTGGTAGAACGTCTGGGCGAACGTCCTGTTTGCCCGATTTGATCAAGGAAGATAAAAACAATGAAAAACGCTTTCCGCATCCTGCTTCTGATCTGCCTTTCGGCCAGCGCAAACGCTGACGAAAACCCCATCGGTTTCCGGACCTCCACACTGCCGGATGCACACAACGACCGTCCGCTGGAGATGGTCGTCTGGTATCCCGCCAAGACCACCGCCACCCCGCAGTTGATTGCCGACGATATTGTGTTCGTCGGGACATCCGCCGTACGCGATGCACCGCCGACTGCCGGTGAGCATCCGTTACTGGTGCTCTCGCATGGTTACCGAGGGAACTGGAGCAACCAGGCCTGGCTGGCCACCGCCTTGGCCCGTCAGGGTTACATCGTCGCGGCGGTCAACCATCCCGGCACCACGACGCATGACCGCAGCCCTCAAGCCGCTGCACAGTTGTGGCAACGACCTGCCGACATCAGCCGCGTCATCGATGCGGTCACCGCTCGGCCCGAGCAGACGGGTGCCGTTTCGATGCGTCGAATTGCAGTAGCCGGCCATTCACTCGGCGGCTGGACCGCCCTCGAAATCGCCGGTTCACGGTTCGATCCCGAGCGCTTTGCGAAGGACTGCACAGCCCATCAAAAACTGGCCAGTTGCTCGGTCTACAAGACGATCAACGTCGCCGACACGCCAGAATCGAAGAGCCGGATGAGCGCGGACTTGAGCGACAAACGCGTCGGCGCGATCGTTTCACTGGACCTGGGCCTGTCACGCGGCATGACCGATACAAGCCTCGCCGCGCTGCCGATTCCGACACTGGTGATTGGCGCTGGCGTGCCGTCCGAAGACCTGCCCGCTCAACTGGAGTCGGCCAATCTCGCCAAGCGCCTGCCTTCGGCATCGTCGCAGTATGTCGAGATCAGCGACGCCAGCCATTTCAGCTTCATGGCATCGTGCAAGCCCGGCGCAGTGGAGTTGCTTGAAGAAGACTCGCCAGGCGACGGCATCATTTGCGGGGATGGTGGTGGTCGTTCGCGTGAAGTGATCCAGCAACAGGTTGTGGCATTGATCGACGGGTTTCTGACCCGGTCACTTGCGAACTGATGACGGTGTTGCCCACGCAGCACCGGGCGGCGCTTGATGAGTTTGAAAGGGCTGAATAACAGCGGGTTTTGACCAAGGTGACTCTGGATGACGGTACGGCAACGGATACCTATGTCTACGCCCTGCGCTAGACAACTTCACCTAAACGGCTACGCCCTGCTCCGCCAGGCAATCCCGGCTGCATGGCTGACCGGACTTCGGAACACGTTCGACACCGGCGTAAGGCCCTCAAGCGAATGGCCCGTGCCCCGTGGCATCGACTGGCGCCATTCGCTGCTGGACACGGATCCGACCGTTCAGGCCGTGTGCCGATTGCCACAATTGCTGGCAGTGGTGGGCGAGTTGATCGGCGAACGCTTCTTCCTCTCCCAGGTGGAGGGCCGCGAGCCGCTTGCCGGTGGCGGCCATCAACAGTTGCACCGAGACTTGTCGACGCAACGCCCCGGCGATACCGTCAACGCGCTGGTGTACCTCGACGATTACGGCCCGGAGAACGGCGCAACCCGCATCGTCCCCGGCAGCCATCGCCCTGCACTCGGCGAGCCCCCGTTCGATTTCACTGACGAGTCCCGCTCGGTGCAGCTTTGCGGCAGTGCTGGCGACATCCTGATCTTCGATGCCGACCTGATCCACGCCGGTAGCCTGAACACGACCGGCGCACGCCGCCGCACCCTGTTGATCACCTGGTTTTCTGAATCGCTCTACACCACACACCTGGAAACAGTGAGCCTCAGAAACATACAAATGGACACGACCGAGCGGTTCGATCCGGCGGACTTCGTCCTCGAACCCCTGAACTGAAGCAGCCACCCGCCACTGAAGGAACGTGACGCCCCATGGACGACACCACGCAGTACAGAATTGCCACCGCTGAAGATGCATTGATCGTTTGCGAACTGGGCCAGATTCTCAACGCCGTCCACCACGCCGCCCGCCCCGACATCTACACCGCCACCACCGAGGACTTCGCCCGTGACCTGCCGCACTGGATGAACTACTTCGACAAACCGGGTCAGGTTGTCTTCATTGCACACGTCGGTCAGCAGCCCGCAGGCTTCATCGCTGCCAGCCTCTCGGCCAGCACCAGCCCGCTGATGCAACCCCTGAACATCGTGCGCATCGGATCGGTGTGCGTCGCCGAAGCCTTCTGGGGCAAAGGCATCGGCCGTCAATTGATGGAGCGGGTCAAAGACTGGGCCATCGAACACAACGCCCAGGAGTTGAGATTATCGGTCTGGCCGTTCAATGAACGCGCGGCACGGATGTATGCAGAGTTCGGGTTTGAGAGCCGCACCGTCGATATGGGTATGCGTTTGTCCCCGGCATGATCAACGCCGACCATGCCACGACGTGTGCATTCTCAATGCGCACGTCGTGACGCAGCCTCGCTCATTGCACGCTGATGTACTGGAATTTCGCCTGGGTTTTTTCTACGGCACTGCGCGCCGCATCCTTCTGACCCTCACCGCCCGCGTAATAGATGCGCATGCCATTCAGATCGAGCGACTCAAACGCATTCTTGATGATGGCCACGTCGAGTGACGTCCCCGCACCGATGATCAAGAAGCCGCTTTCGCCGGCAGACTTGGCGATCAGCAGTTGTTGCTTGAGCAGCGTGGCGTTGGCCCCGCCGCCGGCTGCAATCGCCAGATTGTCGGCGATCAGGCCGTGACTCTGGATTTTGGTTGCGGGCAGGCTGACCTTGTTCTGCCCGGCAGGAAGGGTCATGACATGGGCGTCGGCGGCTTCCCGGTAAATGGCGTCGTCGCTCTTGCCGTGGGATGCACAACCGGCCAGAAGGGCCAATACAGACGCAGCAATCAGTAATTTCACGTTCTTTCCTTGTGAGTGTGGCTCCATGAACACGCAGGATAAGGGAGGCTGCCGTTGGTCAGCAATTCATTTGACTTGGTTGCCTTGAGCAACTATATAGTTGCTCAAGGCAACCATTTGAGCACCCACCATGTCCACGCCCCCTCTCATCGAACGAGCCGACATCGTCCGCCAGTTCAACCGTTTCTACACCCACCAGATCGGCGTTCTGCAGGAACACCTGCTGCAAAGCGATTACTCGTTGACTGAGCTGCGCATCCTCTACGAACTGGCCTCCCGCGGCGACCTGACCAGCGCCGACCTGCGCCAGATGCTGAGCCTGGACGCGGGCTACATGAGCCGGATCATCAGCGGCTTCGACAAAAAAGGCCTGATCCAGAAAGTCCCCTCTGCCACCGACGCCCGCGCCAGCCAGTTGCACATCACCGACCTCGGCCGCGAAATACTCGCCCCGCTGGAACAAGCGTCGCGGCAGGAAGTCATCACCCTGCTCGAACGCATGGCCGAGCCGCAGCAACTGCAATTGATCGAGTCCATGAAGCAGATCCAGACCTTGCTCGAGGGCCGCCAACAGCCGACTTACCTGTTGCGCGACCCGCAACCCGGCGACATGGGGCTGGTGGTGCAGCAACAAACCGTGATCTACACCCGCGAATACGGCTGGAACTGGGAGTTCGAAGCGCTGGTCGCCGAGATCGTCGCCAAGTACCTGCGTGAGTTCGAGCCTGCCAGCGAACGCTGCTGGATCGCGGAAAAGGACGGCAAGGTGGTGGGCTCGGTGTTTGTCATCCGGCACGACGCAACCACGGCAAAACTGCGCATGCTGTTTGTCGACGCCAGCGCTCGGGGGCTGGGGATCGGCAACCGACTGGTTGAAGAGTGCCTGCGCTTTGCCCGGGATGTCGGGTACGAAAAGATGATTTTGTGGACCACCAGCAATCTGGTAGAGGCTCGCCGTCTGTATCAGCGAGCGGGGTTTCAATTAATGGAAGAAGAGTCAATTCAGAGCTTTGGAAAAGAGCTTGTAAGTCAGACCTGGGCGATTGAGTTGTGATGCTCCACTTCCTCTGATTCGCTGTGTGCAAGTCAATCATTTGGCGTTGCCTCCCGGCGCACTCTTGGTTTTTCAAACGCCAACTGGTAGCGTGCGGCACCTCGCTGTATTGCCCGATCCCTTTCGTCATTCGTGACCTGTAAAAGGCAGACGTGCACGAGTACCGTTGCCCCACTCGAGGGCACCGACGCAGGACGCATCGGGCGATGCACAGTCATTCGCAAATGGAGTTCACAATGACGCAAAACAGCACCGTGCTGTCCGGCATCCAGCTGGATCAATTCATGGATCGTCTTGAGGTCGAGCATCAGGAACATGGTGTCGACTACCTGTTGGGCCAGCTGCGCGGCCAACCGCTCAAGGCAACCTCGCTGGAATCGATCGGACGGCTACACGTGCTGTGGGTCAACGCGGGTGATGCAGACGCGGCCAGGGCGGTACTGGCCGGCGACGGCCAGGCACTGATCGAAGCTACGCCTGATGATGAGCGCAACGAACTCAAGGTCAACCTGCTGATCTACCAACTGCGGCTGGACAACTACCTCAAAGATGAGCAGGGCCTGCTTCAGGCGCTCGACACCCTTCAGCAATTGACCAACGAGCCGCTGCCGTTCGATATCGAGCAGTACCGGCGCTACCGCATTTTCGAAGATCTCCAACACGCCACACTCGACGTCGCCCTGAAGACCATCGAAGTGCGTCACACCCTCGCCCTGATCAACCCCGACCGTCATGCACTGCGGGCCTGGGACGATGCCGATCAACACCAGCGACGGGCCCAGGCGCTGGCCGCCCATGAACGCGACGAAGAAGCTCGCGAAGCCGCGCTGGCGGCAATTGCCGCATTACGCACCGCTGGCGAAGATCAGGATGTCGACGGTAACGACTGGCTGTGGCTGGGCGATGCGCTCATCGAAATCGTTCCGTTGCGCCTGGCGATGTTCGAACAGCCGGTTGTGCGATTGATCGCCGAATTGTCGCTGCCCCAGCGTCGAGAATGGGAAGTGCGCCTGGCACGTCTGGCCGCCCGCTCATTGCAGGCCCAGGGCGACCTGGCCGGTGCTTTGAAAATCTGTGAAGTGGCGACCCTGAGTCTGGATTCCGGCGGCGGTGACAACTTCGTTGACTTCCATTTGCCTTGGCTGCTTGAAAACGGCCAGATCGACGACGCCGGGCAACGTGCATTCATGGAAACCTATGAAATGCGCGGCAAAATGTGGCCGGGCACGGCCTACTGGGTACAAGATCGCCTGCTCGATGCCGAGGATCAGTCAGCGTGGTGGCCGTTGTGCGTGATGCGTGCCTGTGATGATCAGAGGGTGCTGGAGCGATTCACGTCCGGCCTGCCGTGGCGGGACGAGTCGACCCCGTCCATGGGCCCGCTGCTCGATGCACTGCATGACGCGCGCGATGACCTTGAGCAAATCGACAACGTCTTCACTCTGGCCCTTGCAGAAGCCCGGCGACGCGCGCCGAATCACCCGTGGATCACTCGCCTGGTGGCGGTGCGTGAACGTCAGGCCGGGCGCATCGACGCCAACACCGAACTGACGATGCTGCGCGAGGCGGTTTCGGCCGGCGATCTGCAGGACTACCGCAGCGTCTACAGCCTGTTCAGCGCCCACGCCAATGTGTTCGGCATATCCGATGCCTTGCGCCAACCCTTGCCGCCATTGGCCAGTGGCATGTACTACTACAATTTTGCGACTTCCCTTGAAAGCGTGGTCGAAGCGCATGTCGAGAACCTTTCAAGCGAGGAGACAGATTCGGCCTGGTGGCGGCTGCGAGAAGTACAAAAGGCTGCTTACGAACAGGGCCAGGCCCGTATGGAGCAATGCTTCGCCAACGGCCACGGGCACCGCTACGATGCCTGCGCGCACCTGTACTCGATGCTGTGCAACAACCTTGCGCTCAATTACCAATGCTACAACGACAAACTGATGGGTCTGGCCCTTGAGTTGCATAGCCGTGGCATCGCCGCCAGCCCGTTCGCCGAGCACTATCAGGGCATCCTCGACAACCGCATTCTGCTGAACGATAACCCGGGCATCGCCGAAGCCGCCGAACAACTCTGGCACTACGCAGCCGACTATGGCTACGGCCGCCACGACCCGGAAGATTACGTACAGGACGTCACCCGCGCCCTGTTTCAACTGGACCGCGAGCGCGAGATTCTGATCTGGCTGGAGCGCGTTCTCAAATGGCAGGAAGAGCGCGAAATCAGCGACAAGGACCTGGAATATTCGCCACTGTTCGCACGAATGAAAATTGCCCTGTACCTGTCATACAGCCTGCCGGAGGCGGCCACTAGCCTGTGGCTACGTTACGCGCCGGTCATTGATGAACTCGCCGAACCCTCTCTGCTGGCTTGTGCCGGCGATGTGCTCAAGAGGCTCGAGCGCAAGGCAGAGGCCGTGGCCTATTATCAGCGCTCCATTCTGCGCAGTGATCCGAACAACGAAGTTGATCAGGGAAACAATGAACTGATCCGCCAGTGGATCGCCGAGCTGCAGGCGCCGGCAAAACCGGCCGGCAAGGCCTGGTGGCAGATATGGAAGTGACACCGGAGCTGCGAACGTCCGGTTACGCCCCGCGCAACGCACTCAATGCCGATCAACTCAAGCGTGGCATTGCCGAGCGCAGCAAGGCCCGAGGTGATGCGCCAGAGGTGGGCAAATGGTTGCTCAACCATTTCTACCGTCATCTGGTCGGCAATTTCGAGCCTGCGCGACGAATCCTGAGCATGGGGCAGGCTATCGAGGCATTGGGAGCCGAGCCGCCATCCTGGGTAGTCAGGCATTTGAGCGAGGCCGGCAGAGATTCACTTGCACCGCTGGTGTGGATCGATCCGCAGCAGGCGCCACTGCTGGCCCAGGAGGCCTTGCTGGTGGAGTTCCTGACCTCGCGCCAGGGCACAGCGCTCGCGGGCAAGCTCGAACGCATCAACTGCCCCCAGGCGTTGTTGCTGTGGCAAAAGGAACACGCGCAGATGGCGGCGCGGGTCGAACAAGGCTGGCGCCAGAGCCAGCCCGAGGCCTTGCTTGCGCGGGTGACCACCGCTGAGCACCTATTGCAGGAACTGCGTCCCGAAAGTTCCTTGCTGCGCGCGGAAATGGCCTTTGAAAGCTACGTGATGCGCCACTGTCTGGGCCAGTTCGCCGATCGCCGCGCCTTGACTGGCGGCTACGGCGAACGCTATGCCGAAGCGGTGGAGCAGCAGCACATGCGCGTGTTCAGTTTGCGTGACAGCCAGGGCCAGCCACACATCACCATCAGCCTGATCGTCCAGGCCGACGGCACCTTGACGGTCGAGCAGGTCAAGGGTAAGCAAAACCGGCCTCCGGTCGAGCGCTATTACCAGGACCTGCTGCAGTGCCTGAATGCCCTGGGCACCGACCAGCAGACACCCGCCGACTGTATCGCCATCGGCATCGTGCGTACCGAAGCAGGCTGGCTGCGTATCGAGGAGGTCAACGACCCGACCGCCCAGACTCGCCTGGTTGCCCGATATCCGCAACTTTACGAGCGCCTCGATGCACCGTCCGCCATGGTCGAATGGCTGGTCGCCGGGCGTCAGCCGCAGCAATTCCTGCAGGCTGCCCCGAAGACGGTGTCGGTCAAGTACGCCATCCGGCATATTTTCAGCACACACATCGAGCGTCAGCCCAAAGACCCGCTGTACCTCACCGAAGGTGTGCCGTGGCCGGAAATGACCTCGCCAATGGCCGAGGAAATCCAGGCCTGGCAGGCCCGGGCAAGGTAAGGAGAGCGGCATGTTTTTGCTTATCGCAGTTGTTGTTTCAGCCTGGATGTTGTGGCGAGCATTCAGACCGCGTGGCGCCCAGTTGTTCAGCCAACGCAGGCACTGGTCGCTGCTGCTGGCCAGGCCCATGGCCGATGCGATGGACGTCGAGGGCTTCTACTCGCCGGCGTGCGATCACTTCACCGAGCAAGCGCAGACGATCGTGCGGGCAGCGCTGCTGCACCAGGCCGGGATACGCAGCGATTGCAATGACGAAGCGGTGCGGTCGCATTTCAATGCGACCCTCGAACAGCGATGGTACGGCCTCGATCTGCAGGCACTGAAGGTTGGCGATGAGCCGCGTGCGGCCATGGCCTTTGCCTGTGTGCGGGTGGCGTTTCTGGTCCGTTGTGCGCTGCTGATGCGTTGGCTCGAGCCCGACCTCGCCTGGCGTGTGCTGCTGCTCAATGCACAGCGGGCGCAGGACTGTTTCGACAGTTGGGAAGATTTCGGCAAGGCCTACCAGCTGGGGCGCGAGCAGTGGGTGGCGGCGTTTCGCGTCGATTCGCTGGGCAAGGCGTTCCATGAGCAGCACCTGCGCCAGTTGCTGACGCCCGGCAGCGGTGCCTGGGCCGATGTACTCTGGGGTACGCCAGCTGCGTTTAACCTGGTTCTGGCGAAAGCGCTTGGGTGAGCGCGTTGTGTCAGAATCGGATGGCCTGCATGGGATCGGAATCTTGTTTTTGTGTGGCGCAATACAAGCTGCCGACCCATGCAGGTCTCTTCAATTCCCGACTTCTTGATCTGTTGTAAGAAAAAGCGGGGAATTCTCAGAATCAGTCCCTTTCATATCAGTGCAAGTCAGAGGGGTTTCTTCATTGAGAGCCGTACTCGTTGCCATTCATTCCAGCAGTCCTCGGCCACTAAGTCCCGGAAACCACGTTCGTTCTCCATGTCAAAGGCGACATCGAATGGAACTGCAACACACGTGGCTTGGTCACGGATCTTGAGGACTTCGGACTCTGTGAGTGGCGAGCCTTTGTCAGTTTCGGGTCGAAACCAGTCACTCGCGAACGTCTGCTTTTGGCCGTTCTCTGCCAGTCGCGTGACTCAGAAAACCCCAAATAAATAGCCGATGTCGAACACAACAAACCGTCGGGAAGAATTACTTCCCGGGTTTCAAACGTTCGATTGCTTCGAGGAGCTGGCCGTCGAAGTACTCAGTTTCATCTCGTTCCTGGTCTTTCAGGCGGCGTTTCGCCTCGATGAGCATGTGTTCGGTGGCAATGTTCTGATTCAAAAAAGTAGCAACCATAAGATCATTCAATCTCTCCAAAGGCGTATCCCAGGCCTCCTTGCAACGCTGAATGAGTCCTGTGGGGGCATCCCCACTCCATGGACCTGCGATATCCGAGACTGCCAGGGTGGAGGTCATGAGCCTGCCTCTGTGAGCAATTGAAGGTCTGGTAATTTCGCACGCTCGGGAGTTGGGTGAATAGCAAAATCGAATCCCGTTTCTGGCCGCAAGCGATCATTCAAACTGAATTTAACCCATCGTATTTTTGGCCTCGGCGCCAAACCTGCCAAGCAATGCAGCCCCCTCCGAAACCCCAAGAATCCCATCGACCGCAGCGATTTTCCGGACCGCGCATTCGAGCCGAAAATCCTCATGCCCGTACACCGCCTCAGCTTCATTGTGAACGGCATAGGCAAGGTGGGCCGCGATACGAACGCTCATTGGTGCGTCCACATCACTTCCCAGGTAATCACCCAGCAACGTCTTGATCTCAAGCAATGTGAGTGCGAGCAATCTGGTTTGGTCAGTCTGCATAGAAGGCCTTCAGTAAGCACAACGTATTTGCCAGCGGGTTTCGTCAGGTAACATAACCTCTCGGCGCGCATCAAGAAAAAGGGGGCTGATATATTTTTCAAATAATCCCCCCCACCCTTTTACTCCTGTCGCATCAGTCAGATGTGTTCCTGATTCACTCAGGCGAACTCAAAAGCGCTGCACCCAATTCGATCAAGCACGCCCTTCCAGAATCTCGAATGAATCATCAAGCGGCGCGTACCCAAGGGTTTTCTTGGTCTGATCAATTGAAAGGCGTTTGTAGCGGTTATCCGAGACGCCATGGACAACATGGAATCCGCTCAGCTCGGCCTCGACGCATCGCTCCAGTAACGCAACGACATCCCTGAAGCTGATAAACGCAGCCACGTCCCGGGGGCTGTGGGTTTCTCCGGCGTGAAATCTGGCTACGTTCGCAATACGGACCGCGATTGTCGTCATTTGACCATCGTTTGCATGCATCGAAGCCAGCGCTTCGCCAAACGCTTTGCTGACCCCGTAAAGGTTGCCTGGTTTCGGTGCCATCCCTTCATGTATCTGGACGTCTTTCGGATAACCCTCAATCGCCTGGGCACTGCTCGCGAATATGAAACGCTTGCAGCCTTGAGCTTTTGCGGCGAACAGCATGTTGTAGGTGCCGATAATATTCACAGGCAGCAGCGAAGACGTGAAGTCGGCGTCCGGGTTCGGATCAGCAGCGAGATGGATCACGGTGTGTATGCCTTCGCAGGCCTCGAGACAACTGGCCTGGTCCCTGATATCGAGAGCGAAACGTTGTGCCGAGTCCGGAAGTGTTGCTACGTCTATATCGGCCAGGCGCAAATCGGATTTATCGGCCCGCGCGGTCCAGAAAGCTCTGCCGATCTGGCCCGAAGCCCCCGTGATCAAAATTTTTGGCGTGCTCATGTCCGTATGTCCTTTTGGTAAGCCTCACGCCAGCCTCTCAGGCTTGTGACCGATTCACAACATTCAAGATGATTGAAAAGTGTGAACGCCGAATGTTGTCTATGGAGGAGAACAGGTTAGAACCCGCAAGACTGGGCAGTACGAAAAAGCATCGATACACTCCCCGCTCACCACTCTACGAATGGATTCGAAATTGCGCCGGTTTTCAGTTGTTCTAATACTCAGCGTCGTTGCATATCTCGTTGTTACCTTCTTTATCACGCTGTGGCGAAGCCCTTTTAACCTCACCACCTTGATCGCTTCAGCCTACGAGGACGGCCTGGTAGTTGGCCGCAACCCTGGCAAAGCTGCCGAGTGGTATTTGAGCGCAGCAGAAAAAGGAGACCGTCTCGCGCAGTTCAAGCTCGGCCTCATTGAATATTACGGTCGAGGTGTTGAAGTTGATCGACCAAAAGGCATGCGGTTGATAAGCGAGTCGGCTGAGCACGGCAACCCGGACGCCCAGTATTTCATGGGCGTTTCGAGCATTGCGGGCCTGGAAATACCGAGGGACTTTACCCAGGCCGCTACGTGGTTTCGCAAGGCTGCAGAACAAGGTCACGCCAAATCTCAACGTCAACTCGCTACCCTTTATTACAAAGGTACCGGTGTCGAGGCAGACCCGCGGCAGGCTTTCAACTGGGCCAGCAAAGCAGCCGCCCAGGACGATAACGAGGCTCTGACATTACTGGGCACTCTCTATTTGTTTGGTCACGGCGTTTCAGCAGACCCTCAACATGCCGTGAAATTACTCACCCAAGCGGCCACTGCTGGCGACAGTCAGGCATCCGGATTGTTGGGAGCGACTTATTTCAACGGCGTGGGCACGAGCATCCCCAAAGATCTGTCAGCCGCATTAAATTGGTATACCCGCTCGGCCGAACAGGGCGAGGCCAAGGCACAGTACGTCCTCGGCGCTCTCTATAGCGGCGGCACCGATGTGCCGGTGAACTATCCACTGGCAAATCGCTGGTTGTTGAAGGCGGCCCTTCAAGGACACGGTGTGTCGCTCGTTACCCTTGCCGCTCATCTCGATAACGGGCAAGGCTTCGAGAAGAACAAGCGCAAGGCTTGCGGGTTATTGCGTGTAGCGCTCAAACAGACGCTGCCTGACGACATGGCAGGCCCCATGCGCGTGCAGCTTGAGAATGAAGAGAAGACACTTTCCCCGGAGCAACTGACCGAGGTGCTGGCTATGGAAAAACTCTACTCAAGCCCAGCGGGTCTCAGGGAACTGCAAGGTGATCTGACAAGCGAACAGATAGCGAAACCCGCTGAGCCGACAGGCTGAATTCGGTGGAAGCCAGCATCCCGGCCCTACTCAACCCGGAGCTCCGTATGAAGATCGGCCTCATCTCCGACACCCACAACCTCCTGCGCCCCGAAGCCCTGGCCGCGTTGCAAGGCTGCGATCAGATCATCCATGCCGGCGACATCGGTAACGCGGACATCCTCGCGCAACTGACCGAAATCGCCCCCGTCCACGCAGTGCGCGGCAACAACGATCTGAACAGTCCGTGGGCCCAAGACCTCCCCGACCTCCTGAGCGTAAACCTCAACGGCTGGTCAACCCTCCTCATCCACGACATCGCCGACGTCCCCACTGACCTCGACCCCAACGTGAAACTCATCATCACCGGCCACTCCCACAAACCCCGAATCGAATGGCGCGGCGACCGGCTCTACGTCAATCCGGGCAGCGCCGGTCCCCGGCGTTTCAAACTGCCGGTCACCCTGGCAATCCTTGAGATACAACTTGACGCCATCGAACCCCGCCTCATCTCCCTGCTGGATCCCCCCGCCTGAAACCGCTACCGTTCCCCCATCAAGAACAGGAAACCCACGCGCCATGTCCATCGCCGACAACCTCCTCGCCTTCACTTTCGCCGCCACACTGCTGACGCTGACACCCGGTCTCGACACCGCGCTTGTCCTGCGCACCGCCACCGTCGAAGGCAAGCAACAGGCCTTGCGCGCTGCGTTGGGCATCAACGCCGGTTGCCTGTTGTGGGGTGCGGCGGTGGCGTTCGGCCTCGGGGCGTTGATTGCGGTGTCGGAGCTGGCCTACAACCTGTTGAAGTACTGCGGTGCGGCGTATCTGGCGTGGCTCGGGTTGAACATGCTGCTGCGCCCTCGCCGCTCGCTGGCTCCCGCCGAAGCCAACGGCAAGCCGGGGGCCAACTGGTTTTTGAAGGGCATGCTGGGGAATGTGCTCAATCCGAAGATCGGGATTTTCTACGTGTCGTTTCTGCCGCAGTTCATTCCGCAAGGGCAGCCGCTTGTGCCCTGGACGTTCGGGCTGGTGAGCATTCATGTGGTGCTCGGGTTGATCTGGTCGCTGGTGTTGATCGGCGCGACACAGCCCCTGTCCGGGTTTCTGCGACGGGAGAAGGTGATTCGCTGGATGGATCGCACCACCGGGATGATTTTCGTGCTGTTTGCGGCGCGACTGGCCTTCAGCAAGCGCTGAGTCGCCCGAACTTACGGGGTCAAAAAACAAGAGGGGGATTTTGAATAAGTATTCAAAATCCCCCTCTTCGTTCAATCGCTGAAAGCGCGTTACTTCACAGCCATCGCTTTAACCTTGTCAGTGCACACGCTTACCAACGATTTCACCGGTAGCCGCGTCTTCCAACCATATTTCCAATCGGTTGAGACCCACATATTGCGAACGGGCGATGATCTTTTGACCGGGTTTGCCTTCGAACTCCAGATCGGCAAACAGGAACTGCAACGGCAGATTGTATTCCAGTTGAATCGTGTACTTCCCCGGGATCAGCACAGCGCGCTGAGGCGAGTCATTCTTGTAATAGTAAGTGGAGAATGGAATGTTCCCCACTTTCTTGTCGTTGATTCTAATGATGTTCAGGTTTGGCTCGCCGTCCCCCCAGGAGCGCTGAGGCCTTCCGGCATAGGTATCGGTTTCGACGACGGTGTAACGGGTTTCGTCGCTCGGCTCACCGGACTGTACGTTCGAATACGCAGGCATCTCTGCACAACCCTGCAGGCACAGCAGCAGGATAAACGTCGGTATCGCAATCTTGATCATTGATAAATCTGCATTGATTGAAGATGAAACTTGATGTCCTGGCAGTCGACCAAGTCAAAGCACGCGTTGTTTCGCAATGAAGGCCACATGCTATCACTCACCCCGAAAAAGTCACCCTCGCGGGTTGTGGATTGGCGAGCATCTGGCCTTCAGCCAGCGCCTGGGCTGGCGATAACCTGGTAAGCGTTTTACCGGCTGATGAAGACCCGAGAGCCACATGATGAACTACGATCACCCCATGAAAATCCACTTCCCCACATTCTGGTCACAGGACTCCGGCATCGATTACAGTGCCCCGGTACTCCACCTCCACGACTTATTGCCACGTGTTGGCCAAACCACATCGGCCCGTTTTGATCAAAGCGAACTGATCCGCACCGGCGAAACAATTCAGGTCATTTGGTGCCCGCCGGTATCCGACCTGAATGGCTGGGATGGACAGCCTTCGGAAATTGCGCAGAGCTACCTCCTGACCGCCAAAGTCGTCGGCACTGCCCCCTCAGGCCTTTATCGATACGAACTCGAAATCCTTGCCTGTGAGCGGTTTGTGAATGTATTGCGAGCGCTTGTGGAGGATTTGCAGACGCAGCAAAACTTCATACACCTGGATCGTCTGGCCTGGGATGAAGTGTCTTGGGCTGGCAGTGCTACTGTTGAGGAGTTCACCTACCTGACCGCCAGCACACCGCATGAAGCCTTCATGGAGTTGATCGTAAAAGTCATTGGGAACGAGGTCATCGGACTGTTTTCGCTGCACATCGATCCGGGCGGTGTTTTCTGCAGACTGGGCAGCAAGCGTCTGGCAGGTTCGGAACTGATAACAGTCAAACGGACGCTCGCCCTTGCCCGTCCACTGCACGACATCCTGGCCCCTTACCTTGCGTGATCCTCTCTGACAGCGTTTCCGCAGAGTTCATTAAACAAGAGGCTTGCCCAATACATATGGAAATCCGTATATTCGGACAACCATATGTATTGAAGGCATTGTCATGCTCAATCCCGCCTCCGTTTTCAAATGCCTCGCCGACGAAACCCGCGCCCGGGCCACGCTGCTGATCACCCGTGAAGGTGAGCTGTGTGTCTGCGAACTGGTCTGCGCGCTGGAGGACAGTCAGCCAAAGATTTCCCGCCATCTCGCGCAGTTGCGCACCTGCGGCTTGCTGCTGGATCGCCGTCAGGGCCAGTGGGTTTATTACCGGCTCAACCCTGACCTGCCAGCGTGGATCCGCACACTGCTTGAAACCACCCTGGCCGCCAACACCGCGTGGCTGGAAGAAAACAGCGCCCGGCTCGATGCCATGGGTGACCGCCCGCTCAATACATCCGCCTGCTGCTGAGGACCGAACATGCGCGTTCTATTCATGTGCACCGCCAACAGCTGCCGCAGCATTCTGTCCGAAGCGATGTTCAATCACCTGGCGCCGCAAGGTTTCGAAGCGGTCAGCGCCGGCAGTTTCCCCAAGGGCCAGGTGCTGCCGCGCAGCCTGACCACGCTGCAGGAGGCCGGCATTTCCATCGCCGGGTTGAGCAGCAAGGGCAACGACGCCTTCGAAGACAACCCGCCGGACATTGTCATCACCGTGTGCGACAAGGCTGCCGGCGAAGCCTGCCCCGTCTACTTCGGCCCGGCCTTGAAGGCCCATTGGGGGCTGGAGGATCCGTCGGAGGTGCGCGGCGATGAAGCCGCCATCAACGCAGCCTTCCACGGGACCCTCGCCCGGATCGAAACCCGCTGCCGGGCCTTCCTCGCACTGCCCTTCGCCCAACTCGACCGCGATGCCCTCAAGCGTGAGCTCGACCGCATCAGCACGCTGTGACCGGAGCCGTCATGACCGACCTGCCTAACCTCGATCCATCACTGATTCAGAAAACCACCCGCGACGACGGCCTCCACAAGCCGCGTATTCTGCTGTTGTACGGCTCGACCCGCCCACGCTCGTTCAGCCGATTGCTGGTGGAAGAAGCCGCGCGACTGCTGGAGCACTTCGGAGCCGAGACGCGGATCTTCAACCCCTCGGGCTTGCCGCTGCCGGACGATGCGCCCGGCGACCATCCGAAAGTCCAGGAACTGCTCGAGCTGATGCAATGGTCCGAAGGCCAAGTCTGGTGTTCGCCCGAACGTCACGGCGCGATGTCGGCGGTGTTCAAGGCGCAGATCGACTGGGTGCCGCTGGCCCTCGGTGCGGTGCGCCCGACCCAGGGCAAGACCCTGGCAGTGATGCAGGTCTGCGGTGGTTCGCAATCGTTCAACGTGGTCAATCAACTGCGCGTGCTGGGCCGCTGGATGCGCATGTTCACCATCCCCAATCAGTCGTCGGTGCCCAAGGCGTATCTGGAGTTTGACGAAGGCAATCGCATGAAGCCTTCGGCGCTGTACGACCGGGTGGTCGACGTGATGGAGGAACTGGTGAAATTCACGCTGTTGCTGCGTGATCGCCCGGACCTGGTGGATCGCTACTCGGAGCGCAAGGAGTCGGCGGAGGAACTGATGCAGCGGGTCAATCAGCGCTCGATCTGAAAACCTGAATAAAAACCGGCGCGATGATTCGCGCCGTTTTTTTTACTTCACAGCCTTACTGGCTGATCGAAACCAGCGTCGCTTTGCTGCCCTCCATCCGGAACGAAAACTTCACCCGGTCCCCCACCGCCAACCCGGCCAACTGTTCCTCAGTTGCCGCAAACCCCATGGTCATCGGCGGCCACTGCAACGCCGCAACCGCACCATGAGCGATGGTCACAGTGTGCTTCGTGGCATCGATGGCCTTGATCGTGCCTTCGGCATTCGCGGCCGGAGCCTGTTGAGTGGCGGCCTGCATCTGCATGCCCTGCATGTCGTCCATCTTCATGCCGGGCATGTCGTCGGCGTGGGCAGTCAATGCAAACGCAACCAGCGTGCCGGCAACAGTGATCGGGATCAGTTTCATGAGGTTTTTCCTTCAGGTTGGAGGGTTTCAACGGACAAGTGACGACGGCGCATCAGTCGATACGCCGCCGGGATGACGAACAGGGACAACAAGGGCGCCGTGACCATGCCGCCGACCATGGGCGCGGCAATGCGGCTCATGACCTCGCTGCCGGAGCCGCTACCGAGCAGAATCGGCAAAAGCCCGGCGATGATCACGGCCACGGTCATGGCTTTGGGGCGTACGCGCTGCACAGCGCCTTCGCGAATCGCTGCGACCAATTCGCGCTCGGTGCGATCGCCGAGGTCTTCGCGTTCAGCCCAGGCGTTTTTCAGATAGAGCAGCATGATCACGCCGAACTCGGCAGAAACACCGGCCAGCGCAATGAAGCCAACCCCGGTGGCGACCGACAGGTTGTAGCCCAGCAGGTAGAGAAACCACGCACCTCCGCTCAGGGCGAATGGCAACGTGGCCATGATCAGCAGCGCCTCATCGAAACGGGCGAAGGTCAGGTAGAGCAGCACAAAGATGATCAGCAGCGTGGCCGGCACCACGAGTTTCAGGCGAGCATTGGCCCGTTCGAGAAACTCGAACTGCCCCGAGTAGCTCAGGCTCATGCCCGGCTGCAACTTGACCTGTTCGCTGACCGCGCGGCGCAGATCAGCCACCACCGAAGCGATGTCCCGGCCCCGCACGTCGATGTACACCCAGCCGGACGGTCGGGCGTTTTCGCTCTTGAGCATCGGCGGGCCGTCCGTGACCTTGATCTTCGCCAGCATGCCGAGGGTGACCTGACTGCCCGAAGGCGTGTAGATCGGCAGTTGCTCCAGAGCACCGGGCGAGTCACGCCACTCTCGCGGGTAACGGATGTTGATCGGGAAGCGTGCCAGTCCTTCGATGGTTTCCCCGATGTTCTCGCCGCCAATGGCACCGGCGACGATCGACTGCACATCACTGATGTTCAGCCCATAGCGACCTGCGGCGTTGCGATCGATATCGACGTCGATGTAGCGGCCACCGGTCAGGCGTTCGGCCAGCGCTGAGCTGACACCGGGCACCTCTTTGGCCACGCGTTCGACGGCTTGAGTCGCCGCGTCGATCTGGGCCAGATCGTTGCCGGCGACTTTCACGCCGATGGGACTTTTGATCCCGGTGGCGAGCATGTCGATACGGTTGCGGATCGGCGGAATCCAGATGTTGGTCAGGCCCGGCACCTTCACCACACGGTCCAGTTCTTCCACGAGTTTCTCCGGGGTCGTGCCCGGGCGCCATTGCTCATGGGGCTTGAACTGAATGGTGGTTTCGAACATCTCCAGCGGTGCCGGATCGGTGGCGGTTTCGGCACGGCCGGCCTTGCCGAACACATGCTCGACTTCGGGCACGGTCTTGATCAGCCGATCAGTCTGCTGCAGCAACTGCGAGGCTTTTTGCGCCGACAGTCCCGGTAAGGCCGACGGCATGTACAGCAGATCGCCCTCGTCCAGCGGCGGGAGAAACTCGCCACCGAGCCTGGAGATCGGCCATGCCGCGCTGATGAACACCAGCAGCGCCACCAGCAAGGTGAATTTCGGTCGGCGCAACACCGCATCCAGCGCCGGCTGGTAGATCCGGATCAGCCAGCGGTTGAGCGGGTTGCGTCGCTCATCCGGAATCCGTCCACGGATCCAGTAGCCCATCAGCACCGGCACCAGCGTCACCGACAACCCCGCTGCCGCCGCCATGGCGTAAGTCTTGGTGAACGCCAGCGGACCGAACAGCCGCCCTTCCTGCGCCTGCAAGGTAAACACCGGAATGAACGACAGCGTGATGATCAACAGGCAAAAAAACAGCGCCGGCCCCACTTCCGCTGCCGCGTCTGTCATCACCTGCCAATGGCGCTCGCCCTTGAGTTCCTGTCCCGGATTGGCCGCGTGCCACGCTTCGATTTTCTTGTGGGCATTCTCGATCATCACCACGGCCGCATCGACCATCGCGCCGATGGCGATGGCAATCCCGCCCAACGACATGATGTTGGCGTTCAGCCCCTGATGGCGCATCACGATAAAAGCGATCAGCACACCCACCGGCAACGAGATGATCGCCACCAATGAAGAGCGCAAATGCCAGAGGAAGATCCCGCAAACCAGCGCAACGACGATGAACTCTTCGAGCAGTTTGTGGCTGAGGTTATCGACGGCGCGGTCGATCAGCTTGCTGCGATCGTAAGTGGTGACGATCTCCACGCCGGGCGGCAGGCTGTTTTTCATGTCGTCGAGCTTGGCCTTGACCGCCGCGATGGTCTCGCGGGCGTTCTTGCCGCTGCGCAGGATCACCACGCCACCGACGGTCTCGCCCTGGCCGTCCAGCTCGGTGATGCCGCGGCGCATGTCCGGCCCGGTCTGGATCGTCGCGACATCGCCCAAAGTCACCGGCACTCCACTGGCGCCGAGTTTGAGGGGGATCGCCCGGAAGTCGTCGAGGCTCTTCAGGTAGCCGGAGGCCCGCACGATGAACTCGGTCTCGGCCATTTCCAGCACGGCACCGCCGGTTTCCTGATTGGCTTTGCCGATGGCCTCACGCACCTGCGCCAGGGTGATGCCGAGACTGGCCAGCCGCACCGGGTCGGGCTGCACCTGATACTGCTTGACCATGCCGCCGAGGGTGGCGACTTCGGCGACGTTGGGCAGGGTCTTGAGCTCGAATTTGAGGAACCAGTCCTGCAACGCGCGCAACTGCGCCAGATCGTGCTGGCCACTGCGATCCACCAACGCGTACTGATAGATCCAGCCGACCCCGGTGGCGTCCGGTCCCAACGCCGGTTTGGCACTGGCCGGCAGGCGACTCTGGATCTGGCTCAGGTATTCCAGCACCCGCGAGCGCGCCCAGTACTGATCGGTGCCGTCCTCGAACAGCACATAAACGAAGCTGTCACCGAAGAACGAATAGCCGCGCACGGTTTTCGCCCCCGGCACCGAGAGCATGGTGGTCGTCAGCGGATAGGTCACCTGGTTCTCGACAATCTGCGGCGCCTGTCCGGGATACGGCGTGCGGATGATCACCTGCACGTCGGACAGATCCGGCAGCGCATCGATCGGCGTGCTCTGCACCGACCACACCCCCCAGGCCGTGACAAATAGCGTCGCCAACAGCACCAGAAAGCGGTTGGCCACGGACCAGCGAATCAGCGCGGCGATCATGGCTGGCTCCCCGAGGCGTTCCCGTCCACCTCAAGCGGCTCGGCGACGATGCCCCTGAGACTGGCCTCGGAATCGAGCAGGAACTGGCCGGACGTCACCACTTCCTGCCCCTCCTCCAGACCTTTGAGGATCACCGTTTTGCCGTCGCTTTCCTGACCGAGACGTACCTCTACCGGGCGGTAGTGCCCCGCCTCTTCAGCGAGCATGACCAACGCGCGCTTGCCGGTACGGATGACCGCTTCGGTCGGCACCCACAGCTTGTCTTGCCCGGTCGAGCGGTTCAGCCGTACTTGTGCGGTCATCCCCGGCCGCAAGCGTCCATCAGCGTTGGCCAATTCGACCCGTACGCGCAGGGTGCGGCTGTCGGGGTTGGTGTCCGGCAGAATCGCGCTGACCTTGCCGTTGAACACGGTGCCGGGAAACGCCGGCAGTCGCGCTTCGATGGACTGCCCCTCGGTGATTGAGCCGGTTTGCGACTCCGGTACCGCCACAGCGAGCCAGACACTGCCCAGGCCGTTGATCCGCGCCAGTGTTTCGCCGTTCGCCACGGTCATGCCGGTGCGCACGTTGAGCTCCTGCAACACGCCGCCCACCGGGCTGGTGACGGTCAGGTTCGGCTGGACCTTGCCACTGCGCTCCACCTGGACAATCAGGTTCGATGGCATGCCGGTCAGTTGCAAACGCTGGCGCGCCGCTGCGATCAGGTCCCGGTCGCCGCTGCGCTTGAGGGCGAGAAACTCGGTCTGCGCCGCCGCCCAGTCCGGTACGAGAATGTCTGCCAACGGCGCGCCTGCCGCCAACACATCCCCCGGTGCCCGGGCATAAACCCGTTCGACAAACCCGCTGGTACGCGTCTGGATCACCGTCACATCCCGCTCGTTGAACGCCAGTACGCCTGTCACATCGAGGCTGGAGGCAAAGGCCCCGCGCGTGACCTTTGCCGTGCGCAAGCCCAGATTCTGGGTCAGGCCCGGATCGATGCTGACCGTCGCATTGCCTGCGCCTTCGCTGGCGTATCGCGGTACCAGTTGCATGTCCATGAAGGGCGACTTGCCCGGTTTATCGAACTTCTGCTGCGGGTACATCGGGTCGTACCAGTACAAGGCTTTCGATGTGGCGCCCTGCTCCGGAGCTGCGCCGGGTTCGCCGTTCATGCGCTGATAAGCCACGCCGTAGCCTGCGGCAACGCCCACTGCGAGGGCGAGACCGGCCAGCCAGAAGCCATTGAAATTGGGTCGGTTCACAGGCGGGTCTCTCCATAAGCGAAATGCAGACGTGCAGCGGTCAGTGCGCGCTGTTCTTCCACGTCGATCTGTTTGAAGCGAGCCTCAATGAGTTCCCGGCGGGCGCTGACCACCGCGTTCAGATCGCCCTTGCCGGCGCGATAACTGGCCAGACTCAAGTCGACTTTCTCTTTGGCCAGCGGCACGAGGCTTTGCTGACTGCGCAGCAGCGCCCGGTCGAGGCGCGCGTAGTCGGCCAACTGGTTTTCCAATTGCTCGGTGTGCTCACGGGACAGGGCTTCGCGCTCGGCTTCCAGTTGGCTGAGCTCGGCTTGTCGGGCGGCGATTTTCGGGTTCTGCCGGGTCTCGGGAAACAACGGCAAATCCCAGGAGAACTGCACGCTGACCATGTCGCCAAACTCGCGGCCACGGTGCTGGTAATCCACTTCCCAGCTCCAGTCGGACTTTTTCTCGGACACCGCCTCTTGCACCTTCGCCTGCGCTTCGCGGGTCATGGGCGCAAACGCGGCCAGTTCGGGATGGTGTTGCAGTTGATGGTTGAAGGTGGCGGGCTCGACCGGCCACTGCGGCAAGTTGCCTTCGGGTTTGTCGTTGGCGGCCGCACCGATCCAGCGTTTGAGGGCCGACCGGGCCTGGCTGCGTTCCAGTGTCAGGTTGTCTTCCTGCTCCGCCAGTCGGGCGGCTTCCTGCTTCGGCGTCACGGCGTCGGCAGGTTGCGCGCGGCCGCCAGCGATCTGCGCCCGGACGGTGTCGGTCAGCAGACGGTTTTCCTTGTAGAAGTCCTGAAGCAAACCCTGTTTGCGCTCCACCGAATAACTGCCGATCCAGGCCAGTGCCGTGGCCTGACGGACTTTCAGGCGCTCGACGCGACGTTCCGCCGCCGCACGCTCGATGGCCGCGTCGGCGACCTCGATGCGTGCCTTGCGCTTGTCGCCGTTGGGCATGTCCTGGCGCCAGCCGACCATTTGCATGGTCATAAAGTCCTGGTCGAGGCTGTAGCGATCCGGGCCGCCGACGGGATAGTTCTGCACGCCCAGCACCAGTTTCGGATCGGGCAGCTCCCCCGCCGGGATGGCGGCGCTGCTGGCGGCCTGGATTTTTGCGTCTTGCGCATTCAGCGACGGCGCATGGGTTTCCGCCAGCCGCAGCGCTTCATCGAGTGTCAGCGCGGCGGCAAAACCCGGCCACGCCAGCACGCTTGCCGCGAGACTGGCCACCAACGGCCACCCCGTGCAATTGCACTTGAATTTCATGTTTACGATTCCTGTGATCGTCCGCTGCGCGCGGTGAAAAACACGCGCACAGCCAATCCACTCCGCCTGGGCGGAATGAGCTTCGAAGGGAGACAGGAATCAGACGCGGGGCGGTCGCCAGACCCCGGACGGGGTCGCTACAGGCAGGGAATCACTGAAGAATGAAAGCGTCACGGGGCTGAACACAGTGACGGGCGGCTTGAGGATCGAGACCTGCAGCACGCCGCCGGTCTTGCACTCCTGGCCTGGCTTGCAGGGAGTGCCATGGTCGGCAGGACTTTTCATGTCCTTGCAGCAATCCATGTTCATGCCGTCCATCATCGCCATGCCCATGGCTTGCATCGGGCAGGGTTCTGTCGGCGCCTGCACGCCCGCCATCCCGCTGAGGGGAAGCGCCAGGCTGATCAGGAAGATGAGACAAAACCGCAGATAGCGTTTCATGGCCGGGAGTTTAGTCGCGAAAAAGAGTGCTTTCAATTCGATGCCCGGCGATATCACCGGACACGCATTAAGCCAGGATTAGCAGCAGAAAATGATGCAGCAGGCGCCTGATCACCTAACCTCATTGATTGTGTGATCAACCGGAATCAGCCAGTCCCATGCGCAATGCATTGATGTCATTGGTATTCGTCGCTCTGACCCTGCTCGGTCCGGGCCTGACAAGCGTGTCGGCCGCTGACTTGTCGAGCGCAATCGACATCGGCGCCCCGCTTCCCGGGGTCGGCCAAAACGATCTGCAAGCGTTGCAACAACGCCTCGATGGCCTCAAGCAGCAGATCTCGTCCGCCAACAACTACAACCAGCTCGAAGGCCCGCAGGATCGGGTGCAGATGTTCATTCTGGACATCGACCGGTTGTCGGCGTCGCTGCTGCCGCAGCAGGCACAACTGACCGTGCAACTGGGCGTATTGGGGGCGACGCCGGCGGAAACGGTGGCCGCTGAACAGGCCGATATCGCCGCACAACGGGCGACGCTGATCGAGCAGAAGACCAAAGTCGACACCGCCCTGAAGAACCTGGCGACACTCAAGCAGAACGCCACCGACCTGATCACACAAATTGCCAGCATTCGCCGTACGTTGCTCGAAAGCGAGCTGACCCTCGGCACCGACAGCATCCTGAGCCCCGGTTTCTGGGCACCATTGGTCGATCCCGACCCTGACGATCGCCAGCGCCTGCGCTCATTCGTCGATCAGATCCAGGAAACCGGCACCGAGGCCTGGCAGCCGGGGCAACGGTTCTACACCAGTGTGCTGGTGGTGCTGGCCTTCATCATCTGGACATTGGGCCGCCGGCTGGCCGACCGCTGGCTGGCGTGGGTGTGCATTCATCGCATGCCGGAAGGTCGGCTGCGCCGCAGTTCCCTGGCGTTTGCCTCGGCGCTGGCGACACTGGCGACCACCGCGATTGCCCTGGAGTTGCTGTATTACGCCTGCACGCGGCATGTGCCGTTGCCACCGATGCTGGCGACGTTTTCCGACGAGTTCCAGAAAGTGGTGTATGCCTGCGTGATGATCACCGGCCTGAGCCGCGCGTTGCTGTCCACCGAGCACCCGTCGTGGCGGCTGCCGGTGATTGCCGAGCCGGTGGCGCAGACACTCAAGCCGTTCGCCCGGATCCTGTCCGCCACGCTGCTGGTGCTGGTGACGGCGGTGCAGGTCAGCAACGCGTCCGGCATGAGCAGCCAGATCGTGATCGCCGGCCGAGGCGTGATTGCGCTGGTGGTACTGGGCATCGTCACGGTGCTGCTGATGCGCGTTGGCAAGGTGCGCAAGGCGCTGGCGGCGGCCGGCGATGCACAGGTGACGGGCAACACGTTCGCCGGCGTGGTCTACACCCTCGCGACACTGGCGATGGTCATTTCATTGGGGGCGTTGCTGACGGGGTATGTGTCGCTGGCCCGGTTCATTACCTACGAACTGGTGTGGGCGTTTATCGTGTTTTCCGGTTTCTACCTGCTGATGCAGTTGCTTAAGGACAGCTGCGAATACTTCTTCTCGCCCCGCCACTCCAGCGGCAAGGCACTGAAGCAACTGCTGGGGGTCGGCGACCGGCGCCTCGAACAAGCCTCGACCCTGCTGGCCGGCGTGGGCCGCGCCGCATTGTTGCTGCTGGCGGTGATCACTCTGTTCGTCGGCGGCATCGGCACCACCCTCGGCCAGTTGGCCACCAACATCGGCGCGATTCTCGGTGGCGCCGGCCTGCGCAAACTGAACATTGTTCCCGGGCATTTGCTCAACGCGGTGCTCGCGCTGCTGATCGGCATTTACCTGATTCGTGCCCTGCGCCGCTGGCTGGACAACGAATTTCTGCCCAAGACTGACATGGACCCGGGCATGTGCGCCTCGCTCAGCACGCTGTTTTCCAATATCGGTTATGCGCTGGTGGTGTTGCTGACGCTGTCTTCGCTGGGCGTGAAGTGGACCAATCTGGCGTGGATCGTCAGCGCCCTGTCGGTGGGGATCGGTTTCGGTTTGCAGGAGATCGTGAAGAACTTCGTCTCCGGCCTGATCCTGCTCACCGAACGCCCGGTCAAGGTCGGCGACCTGATCAGCATCAGCGGCGTCGAGGGCGACATCCGCCGGATCAACGTGCGCGCCACCGAGATCCAGCTCAGCGATCGCTCCATCGTAATCGTGCCCAACTCGCAACTGATCTCGCAGAATCTGCGCAACGTCACCCTCGGCGGCAGTGCCCAGGGCGTGGCGACGCTGGAGCTGATGTTCCCGCTGGACATCGATCCCGAACAGGTCAAAAACCTGTTGCTCGACACCTACAAAGAGCACGAAACCATCCTTGGCAAACCGGCGCCGTTCGTGCGCTTCAGCAAGCTTTCGCCCGATGGCATTACCCTGACCGTGACCGGTTACGTCGACAGCCCGCGGATTGTCGGCAAGACCAAGAGTGACTTGTTGTTCGAGATTCTCAAGCGGCTGGGGGCGGCGGGGATTGAGTTGGCCAAACCGGTGCAGCCGAGTGCCTGATGCGGTTAAACCGGCTGAAAGCGCAGATCCTCAGCGGGATGTGGACACTTGCGGAGCCGAACGCTGTTGAGTGAAGGGCAACTTCACTGAACCCAAGGCCAGCGCCAGTAGAACCAGCAAGATAAACGCCCAATCAAAGGGGCCAGGGTGTTGGCCGAGAATGATCATCGAACTGACGATGCCAAATACCGGAATCAGCAGCGACAACGGTGCCACGCGCGAAACCGGGTATTCACGCAACAGCAGGTTCCATCCCCAGTAACTGAAGTGCGTCGCGGCGTACACCTGGAACGCGAGTGAAAACAGCGTCATGCCATTCAGTTGCGAAGGCAGCGCATTGAAAGGAGCGGAACCGTGTAGCAGCCACGTCAACAGCAAGAGCGGGATGGGTGGAAACAAACTCGCCCAGACGACGAAGGCAAAGATTTCACGCACTCTGGAAACCTTGATGATCACGTTGCCCATGCTCCAGGCCACTGCGCTGCCAATCACCAGGGCAAAACCAGCCCTCGGTACATCGCCGGGACTGCACAAGACGATCCCCACCAATCCTGCAGCAGCCAACACACTGCCAATCAACTGAAGCCGTCGCAAGCGTTCTCCAAAGAAGAGCACGCCCCAGCCCAGCGTGAAGAACGCGCTGAACTGGATCAGCAACGACGCGCTACCCGGCGGTACGCCCCATGCGATCCCCTGATTGATCAACGCCCACATCGCGACACCGAAGATCAACCCATAGGCCGCGATCCATCCGAAGGCAACCTGCGGACGCTTGACGAAAAACACCCAGGGCAACGCTGCCAGTGCGAAACGCAACGCCGTCAACAGCAGAGGGTCGATACCGGCCAGCCCGAGCTTGGTGACGGGGAAGTTCAATCCCCAGACAGCCGTTATCAGGACGGCGAGTAAAAAGTGCTTCTTTTGCATATTCAGTGTTTCCCCAGCGCATAGCGGAAATGCTCGTGCCAGGAGAAATATGCAAGCAATCGACCTGGCCTGCTTTCAGTCACAGGCCAACTTTCATTAATATCGGGCCATGCGCGAAAAAACCGTACCGACCTACCAGAACACACCCCGCGATGCCGTCGTGACCGCACGTGACTACGCGGATGGAACGCTGTTCCCGTTGCATGACCACCCGCGTGGACAGTTTGCGTATGCTGCCAGTGGCGTCATCACCGTCTTTACCGATCACGGCAACTGGGTCGTCCCGCCTCAGCGCGGCATATGGGTCCCGGCGCAACTGCCTCATTCCATGCAGATGCGCGGCCCTGTCACGCTCCACAACACCTATATCCGCAAACATGCGGCGCAGCGTCTCGGGCTGGCGGATCAGTGTCAGGTGTTGGACGTATCGCCGTTGTTGCGCCAGTTGTTGCTGAAGGCAATCGATGTACCTGCGCGCTATTCCACTCAGGGGCGCGACGGTCATCTGATGGGGTTGTTGCTGCACGAAATTGCCGGGATGCCCGCGCTGTCACTCAACGCCCCGTTGCCGACAGAACCGCGTCTTGCGCGGGTATGCCGCGAATTTCTGGCCCAGCCCTCGCTGGAGGTGGGTATCGACGAAATGGCCCAACGTGCAGGCATGAGCCGCCGAACCTTTACCCGACAGTTTCGCGTGCACACGGGCATCAGTTACATCGAATGGCGACAGCAGGCCTGCCTGCTCTCTGCGGTTGTGCAGTTGGGAAAAGGCCAGTCGGTCACACAGGTCGCGATGATGTTGGGCTATAGCAGCTCGAGTGCATTCACGACGGCTTTCAAGCACTTGCTGGGAGAAGTGCCCAGTCGATACTTTGCAGAAAAATCTCTTCTTTAAAGGGGACAGATTTATTTTCTGAATTTATTTTCTGGAAAATAGATCTGTCCCCCTTTGGTCGTTGAAGTGCCGTGTCTGATTGCTTTAGGATCTTTGCAGGAGATGGCATTCCTCCTCAAACCGCCTCGTGCTGATGATGCCTACGTGAACCCTGGACAGGGTGCGTAGGCGTGTCTGCTCCCCTGTCCCCCAACCACAGGACAGGATCATGATTCCCTTTATTCAACCCGCTGTTTTTTGCTTTTCCCCTCCGCTACCTGTTTGGCCGCAACGGTCTGAAGAGGTAAGCCCGGTATGCTGAAATCACTTCTGGTCATTGCCGTGGGTGCGTCACTGGGCGCCTGGTTGCGCTGGATCCTGGGCATCAAACTAAACGCCTTGTTCCCCGCGATTCCACCGGGCACCGTGGTTGCCAATATGGTCGGTGGCTACATCATCGGCCTGGCTATCGCATTCCTTGCCGCCTCCCCTTCGCTGAGCCCCGAATGGCGGCTGCTGATCATCACGGGCTTCTGCGGTGGCCTGACGACCTTTTCTACATTCTCGGCTGAAACCGTTGCCCTGATTCAGGAAGGCAGACTGCTCTGGGCGCTCGGCTCGATTTCATTGCACGTCGTCGGTTCGCTGGCAATGACTGCGGCGGGACTGTTGTCCTATCAATTGATAGGCACGCGTTAAGGAGACCGAAATGAAAGGTTTTCTGGTGATTTTCTTCACTCAACAAAACCGTCGTCATCAAGGAAAGATGCTCGGCGACTGGATTGTCGATCTGGCAAAGGAACTGGGCCTGCGCGGTGCGACCCTCTCCACTGCCATTGAAGGTTTTGGCCATACCGGGCGACTGCATTCCTCGCACTTTTTTGAACTCGCGGATCAGCCGACGGAAATCCGAATGGCGATCACCGAAGAAGAATGCGACAGACTGTTCAAGCGCCTGGAAGCGGAAGATTTCTCTGTGTTTTACATAAGGACGCCGATTGAAATGGGCTTTGTCGGCAAAAAGGCCAATAGCCCGCCCCCTTCAACCCATGGCGTCCCATGAACCAGCCCTGAACAAGGCTGGCCTGAGCTGTGGCCAAAAGACAAAAGGGGACAGATTTATTTTCTGAAAATAAATCTGTCCCCTTTTCGCAAGGTCTTGTGCCAAAGCAACTTGCGATCACTCCTCTACGGAAACGCTTTCCTCGGGAGTCGCTTCAGCCGCCAGTTTCAACCGATCAGCCTTGCTGATGTACTTCGGCTTGTTGCTTTTCGGCGCCAGTTTGGCGTTGGCCTTTCTGGATTTTTCCTTGAAGAGCTGTTGCAGTTTCTTCTGACGGTTCATCGTTTTCTGCCCTGCTTGAAAGTTGTGGAATGATATCAGCCCTGAGCCGGGTTCAAGCGAGCACTTCGGTGATCCACCGCACCTGCCGGGCCAGATCCTGCACCTTCTCTTCGCACACGGCATGCCGCGCACGCCCGAAGTGGCTCAGGGTCTGCTGCTTGTGTCGCAACCGGTGCTGCCACTTGCTGACAAACGCCGGGCTGCGCGCCTGCATCTGCAACGGTCCGAAGTACAGTTCCTCAGGGGTGTAGGCCACCGGCCCATCGCGTTCGGCAACGATGATTTCGTAGTCGAAGCGGTTTTCCCGCAAGAGTTCCTCGCAAAGGATCCGGTAGTCGTTGTCCATCAGCCATTGGCGCAACGGTTGCTCGCCGCCGTTGGGTTGCAGGATCAGGCGTTCGCGGCCGCTCAAACGTGCCTTGCCTGCCTCGAGAATGTCGCGGATGGTCTCGCCGCCCATGCCGCAGACGCTGATCGCGGTGATTCCGTCTTGCGGCTCGATCGCCATCAAGCCATTGGCCAGGCGCACGGTGATCTGTTGACCCAGATCGTTTTCACGCACTGTGCGTTCGGCCGAGCGGAACGGCGTCAACGCCATCTCCCCCGCCACCGCAGCCTCGATGGCGCCGCGACGCATCAACGCCACCGGCAGGTAGCCATGATCCGAGCCGATATCGGCCAGGCGCGCACCGGCCGGTACGTGCGCAGCTACACGCTCCAGGCGCATGGACAATGTCTGTTCGTTCAACCGCTACCCCTTTTCACCTTGAGCGTCCGGCACCAGTGGCCGGAACGGGGCGCGATTCTGGGGGGCTACACCAACACCGTCAACCAAGCCGACAACAACAGCAAAAGCGCCAGCCCGGCATTCATACGTCTGAATGCCTGTGGCGAACCAAAGAACCGCGCACTGCCTACGCCCAACAACGCCCACGCCGTCATGCACGGCAAGCAGACCAGCAGAAACACAAAGGCCAACAGCACCATCCGCGCCTGTTCGTCACCGTTCCCGCCGAACACACTCACCACCGCCACGGCCATCATCCAGACCTTGGGGTTGATCAATTGCAGGCCGGCGGCACCGAAAACGCTGAAACTGTCGTCACCCGATGTTGAGGAGTCCAGCGATGGCGGCGTACTGCGAAAGATCTGCCACGCCAGCCAGCTCAACCACAGCACCCCGGCCCAGGCCATTGCCTGCTGCACGCGGGGATAGCGCAGCAGCGTTTCACCCACGCCGAGCCCGACAACCAGCACCACCAGTGCAGCCGACACACAGGCGCCGAAGATGATCGGCAGCGTGGCCAGCATCCCGCGCCGCGAACTGTGGCTCATCACCAGAATATTGGTCGGCCCTGGGGTGATCGAGGCAACGAAGGAAAACAGCAGAAAGGGTAACAACGATTCCATGACAGGAACTCCGGATCAGAACAGGAGGCCATGGTCGCGGTTGCGAGACGTTCAGTCTGGAAGGTTTGAGCAGCGTTTGCGGTAGTCGGCAGGGGTCAGGTGATAGGCGCGGCGAAACCAGCGGCCCAGATGGCTTTGATCGGCAAACCCGAGCGCGCTGGCGACGTTGGCGGGCGTTTCGCCTCGCGCCAGCATTTGTCGGGCCCGAGCCAGTCGTAGCTGGATCAAGTAGCCATGGGGCGCCAGACCGAAGGCCGACTTGAACGCCCGGGTCAGGCGAAAACGGTCAACCCCGCAGGCCCGGGCCAGATCATCGAGCCCGATATCTTCGAAGGCATGGGCATGCAGATAGTCCCGCGCGACTTGCGCCACTCGCGGCAAGCGTGGATCGAACGCCTGACGCTTGCGCCAGTCGAGATGAGCGGTCAGCGATCCGAGCAAGGTGTCAATCGCGCTCTGCCGGACGATGCGCAAATCGCCGTGATGCAGGGCGTGAAAGGCCTGATTGATGGAAGTGGCCAGGCGTGGATCCTGGCTCAGGGTGTCGGCGAACCCGAGCTGACTGTTGTCCGGCACGTGTTCGAACAGCGCAAGCAACTCGCGCTCCAGCCAGTGCGGATCGAAATAGAGCATGGAGTAAGTAAAACCCTCCTCGGTCGGCGCATGCCCATCGTGGATTTCCCCCGGCTCCAGCATGATCACCTTGCCCGGCGTACTGAAATGCCGCACGCGCCGGCAATCGAACTGCTGAACCCCTTGCTCGGTGACGCCCACCAGAAAACTGTCATGCCAGTGCGGGTCATAGGCATGGCCCTGGAAGTGGGCACGAATCGACTCGATCCCGGTGTCGGCATCCTGGGACAGGTCGATCCAGTTGCGTTTGTCCACGCAAGGCTCCAGAGAAATGGGTTCAACGGCTAAATTACCGCGCTTCATGCCAGCGCGTTTAGAAGATTTGTGCAGCTACCGGCGCATTGCAACGGGTTTGTATCTCAGTGTGTACGACCGCCTCCCGGATACACCCGCCTGCATCTGGCGCGCAAACCGGAAACAGCGCGGATACATCGACAGGCTTTACTGGACTCCAGTTCAGAAGGGTTCACCCCGAACCCGACCCCGTCGATTGCAAAGGAGTCTTCCCATGAAGCATGCACTGCACACCACCGCTACCGGCAACACCCGTCGTCGCCTGCTGGGCCTGTCGATTCTCGCCACCGCCCTGATGCAATTCGGCACGTTCGCCAACGCAGAATCGACGGCGCCGCAATCGGTCAAGGCTGAAGTCGCCAGCGTGAAAGCCGACCTGCCCTTCGGCGCGTTGAAGCATGTGAAGGCCGGTGTACTGGACGTGGCCTACGCCGAAACCGGCCCGGCCGATGGCCCGGTGGTGATTCTGCTGCACGGCTGGCCCTACGACATTCACAGCTACGACGACGTCGCGCCGCTGCTGGCGGCCAAGGGTTATCGGGTATTGATGCCGTACGCCCGGGGTTATGGCGATACGCACTTCCTTTCCGACAAGACCGTGCGCAACGGTCAGCCGGCGGCGCTCGCCAGTGACGTCATCGACTTCATGGATGCACTGAAAATCAAACAAGCCGTGCTCGGCGGCTACGACTGGGGCGCGCGTTCGGCGGACATCGTCTCGGCGCTGTGGCCTGAACGAGTGAAGGCGCTGGTGTCGGTCAGCGGTTATCTGATCGGCAATCAGGCCGCCGGCAAGAACCCGCTGCCGCCCAAGGCCGAGCTGCAATGGTGGTATCAGTTCTACTTCGCCACCGACCGTGGTGCCGCAGGCTACGCCAAGAACACCCACGATTTCGCCAAGCTGATCTGGCAGACCGCCTCACCGAAATGGGCGCTCGACGACGCTACGTTCGACCGCAGCGCCAAGGCCCTGGAAAACCCCGATCACGTCGCCATTACCGTGTTCAACTACCGCTGGCGTCTGGGCCTGGTGCAGGGTGAAAGCCAGTACGAAGCGCTGGAACAGAAACTCGCCACCGCGCCATCGATCAGCGTGCCGACCATCACTCTGGAAGGCGATGCCAACGGCGCGCCACACCCGGCGCCCGAGGATTACGCCAAGCGGTTTACCGGCAAGTACGAGTTCCGTCTGATCAACGGCGGCATCGGCCACAACCTGCCGCAGGAAAGTCCGCAGACCTTTGCCAAGGCGATCATCGACGCCGACCACCTCTGAAGCGGCGCACAAAAAACGGCTCGTTACTTGACGAGCCGTTTTTCCTTGGACGGCCGATAACCGAAATAGGCGCTGTAGCACTTGCTGAAATGGCTGGGCGACACGAACCCGCAAGCCACCAGCACATCCACCTGGGACAGTTCGGTGTGTTGCAGCAGACGCCGGGCTTCGGTGATGCGCAGCTCCATGTAATAACGCTGCGGCGTGGTGCCCAGTTGTTCCTTGAACAGTCGCTCCAGTTGACGCCGGGAACGCCCGGCGTACACCGCCAGTTGCTCCAGTTCCAGCGGCTCTTCGAGGTTGGCATCCATCAGCTTCACCACTTCGCGCAACGGTGCGCTGACGCAGATGTTCTCGGTCGGTTTGATCCGCCGGTAGCGCGATTCCTCGAACGCCAGAATGTCTTCGACCCCTTCGACCAGCGCTTTGTCGTGCAGGCTCTTGATCCAGTCCAGCGCCATGTGGAACGCGCCGGAGGGACTCGACGCGGTCAGCCGGTCGCGATCGATCACATAGGGTTCGCTGCTGACCTGGGTCGCCTTGGAAATCTCAGCCAGCGCCGGTCGATGCTCCGGGTGGATCGCACAGCGATAACCTTCCAGCACCCCTGCCCGCCCCAAAAACCATGAGCCGTTCCACAACCCGGCGAGTATCACTCCCGCATCGGCGGCCATTTTCAGCAGACCGATGAACTCGTCACTGGCCTTCAATTCCGTGCGGTAACCGCCGCAGATCACCAGCAGATCCAGTTCCTGTATCGCACCCGCATCGAGTCGCGCATCCGGGCGAATGACCAGACCCAGATCGCTGATCACCTCGCCATCGCTCAGGCCGAAGGTTCGTGTGGAAAACAGACCGGGGCGCAGCAGATTCGAAGTAATGATGGTGTCCAGCGCCTGGGTAAACGCTGGCAGGGAAAAATGCTCCAGCAGCACAAAACCCGTGCGGGTCATGCGCCCCGCCCCGGAGGAAGGCTCGTTCAGGTAGCGAAGGTTCTTGCCCTTCATGCCACCGCTGAATTGGCGTCGTTCGATCAAGGTGTGGTCCATCGGTTTCATTGTTGTAGCGCCATGCTAACCGCCGGGGCGGCAAAATACTCGGGAATGAACGCAATTCGCCCCAACCGGCACGCGCGTGCCGATCGGGGCGAAAGTGACCTGCGGCGAACCGCGATGGATCAGGACGCGTCGATCCAGATGGTTTTCAACTCGGTGTATTGGTCATGGGCCCAGATCGACTTGTCGCGCCCGCCGAAACCCGACTCCTTGTACCCGCCGAAAGGCGTCGAAGCGTCGCCCTCGCCGAAGCAGTTCACGGTGACGATGCCGGCGCGGATACCCCGCGAGAGTTTCAGCGCATGGCGCAGGCTGCCGGTGTAGGCCGAGGCTGCCAGGCCATAAGCCGTGTCGTTAGCCAGGTTGATCGCTTCGTCAACGGAGGTGAACGTGGTCACGCTCAGCACCGGGCCGAAGATTTCTTCCTGGAACAGACGACTGTCACGGCCGACGCCATCCACGATGGTCGGTTCGACGAAAATGTTGTCGGCCGTATTGCCCCCCGCCAGCACCGAAAGATTCTCGTCCCGGGCATGGTCGAGGTACGAGCGGACCTTCTCGAAATGCGCCTTGCTGATCATCGAGCCCAGACGGTTTTCCGGGTCCAGTGGATCGCCCATTTTCCAGTCGGCCAGATGCACCTTAACGCGCTGGAGCAGTTGTTCCTTGATGTCCGTGTGCACGATCAGCCGCGACGAAGCCGAGCAGTTCTCGCCCATGTTCCAGAACGCACCGTTGACCACGTGCTGGGCGACCAGATCGACGTCTTCGACATCGTTCATCACCACCGCCGGGTTCTTGCCTCCGCACTCCAGCACGATGCGTTTCAGGTTGGATTCGCTGGAATACTTGAGGAACAAGCGCCCGGTTTCGGTGGATCCGGTGAAGCTGACCATCGCGACATCCGGATGACGGCCCAGCGGTTCGCCCGCCTCCTTGCCGCCGCCGGGCACCACGTTGAACACACCGGCTGGAAGCCCCGCCTGATGCGCCAGCTCGGCCACGCGAAGGGTGCTCAGGGTGGTTTCCTTGGCCGGTTTGACCACGATGGAGCAACCGGCGGCCAGCGACGGGCCGATCTTCCACGCGAGCATCAGCAGCGGGAAATTCCACGGCAACACCAGGCCGACCACGCCGATCGGTTCGCGTACCACCATGGTCACCGCGCCGTTACCGGTCGGCGCAGTCGAGTCGTAGATCTTGTCGATCAGCTCGGCGTGCCAGCGCAGGGTATGAATCGTTTCGGGCACGTCGATGTTCTGGCATTCGCGGATCGGTTTTCCGCTGTCGAGGCTTTCCAGCACCGCCAGTTCATGAGAGTGGTCTTCCAGCAATTGGGCGAACCGCAGCAACACCGATTTGCGCGCCGAAGGCGCCAGCCCTTGCCAGCGCCCGTCTTCGAACGCGGCCTTGGCGGCGGCGACAGCAACGTCCACGTCCTGGGCACCGCAAGCGGTAATCTCGGTCAACACCGCTTCCGTGGCCGGGTTGGTCGTGGTGAAGGTCTTGCCGGACAGCGCGCTGCGAAACGTGCCGTTGATGAACGCCTGATTGCGAAACTCAAGCTTCGCAGCCAGTTCGCGGTATTGCGCTTGACTCAGAAGTCCGGCCATTTCAAACCTCCGCGACGATGCGCGCGACATTCTGTTTGAGGGTTTTGATCACGCTTTCCAGCACTTCCTTCTCGGACGCTTCCAGCGGCTGCATCGGCTTGCGCACGCCACCGGCACGCAGGCCGACCAGCTCGCTGCCGTGCTTGATCGACTGGACGAACTTGCCGCTTTCCAGCACATCCATCAGCGGCAACAGCGCCGACATGATCCGCCGCCCTTTGTCGAAGTTCTTCTCCAGAACGCAGGCTTCGTACAGCGCGATGTGTTCGGCCGGAATGAAGTTCGAACCGGCGCAAACCCAACTGCGCGCGCCCCAGGCAAAGAACTCCAGGGCCATGTCGTCCCAGCCGCAGGACAGCTGGATCGAGGGATGCGAATGCGCCAGACGATGCAACTGGGCGGTGTCGCCGGAGCTTTCCTTGATCGCGACGATGTTCTTGCAACCGGCAATCGCATCGAAGAACTCAGGGCCCATCGCTACGCCCATCCGCGCCGGATAGTTGTAGAGCATGATCGGCAGACCGGCAGCCTTGTCCACGGCCAGCACGTGCGCGGCGATTTCCTTTTGCGTCGGCAAGGCATACGGCGGCGAGCCCACCAGAATGGCGTCGGCCTCGATCGACTTCGCATGCTCGGCGAAAGACACCGCATCCTCGGTGCGAATCCCGCCCGTGCCGATCACCAGCGGAATGCGGCCGTTGATCACTTCCCTGGCGCGCTCGGCCACTTTCAACCGCTCGGCGGTGGTGTGGGCGTAGTACTCGCCGGTCGAACCACCGATAACGATGCCGTGAACCCGCGACTCGATCAGGTACTCGAGCACCTCGGCGAAGGCCGAGTAATCGATCTGGCCATCGGCGGACAAAGGCGTAATGGCGGGGGTAAAGATGCCGTCAAAGTTCATAGGGTTTTCTCCAGTGTTTGCAGTGTTCAATCGCTAAGCCCTCGATGACTCGAAGACCTCATTCAACTTTCTCGACCGGCGCGGTACTGCCCCCACTTGAGGTTCATGTTCACCCCGAGGGAAAGAAACGGTTGCGGTGGATTGCCGTTGGGCCCCGGCGCTTGCAGCAGGAAATCGATCAGTTCGTCACGCTGCCCGGCCAGCCAGTCGGCCAGCAACTTGCCGGTGACCGTGCCCCGGGTGACGCCCAGGCCATTGCAACCCAGCGCGCCGTAAACGTTCGGTGCCAGTTCGCCGAAGAAGCCGTTGTGGTTCCTCGACATGGCCAGCGCCCCGCCCCAGGTGTATTCGAACGGCACGCCCGGCAGCATCGGAAAGCGCTGATCGAACGAGGCTCGGTGACGGTGCACGAACCGCTCGTTGTATTTGCTGTTGCTGCGCCCGTCGGGGTTGAAGCTGAAGCTGTTGCGGATCAGCAAGCGGTTGTCCGGCGTGCGGCGCACCGTGGTGCCGAACGGATCGGCCGGAATCGCGCCCCAGAACGGTTTGCCACCCAGGCGCGCCTGCTCTTCTTCAGTCAGCGGCCGAGTGATGCTGGCGTAGGTGTAGATGGGCAGCATTCGCCCCTGCAGAAAGCCGAAACGCATGCCGAACGAGTTGTTGGCGAGGATCAGTTTGTCGGCGGTGATGCTGCCGTAAGCGTGCTTGAGAACCGTCTGGCGGCCGTACTCCACTTCCAGAATCGGCGTGCGTTCGTACAAGGTGACGTTCGCCGGCAGACTGTCCGCCAGCCCTTTCACCAGCGCCGAAGGCTGAACCAGCACCGCGCCGGGCGTGTACAAGGCCTTGCGATAAAAGTGCGTCCCCAGGTGCGAGGGCAACTCGTCCGCATCGATCATCTGATATGGCTGACCGAGTTTGTCGAGCCCCCGGCGATAAGCCTCCAGCACCGCAATGCCACGCTCTTCGACGGCGGCCTGATACTTGCCGCAAGCTTTCATCTGGCACTCGATGTTGAACCGGTCGACCAGGCAACGCAGGATCGACTGGCCGGCCAGATTGAGTTTCAGACTCGTCCGGGCCAGGTCGATATCGCCGATGTAGTCCTCGGCCCCGATGTCGTGGGGCAGATCGATGGCAAAACCGGCATTGCGACCGGACGGCCCCAACCCCACTTCCTGCGCCTCGACCAGCACCACTTCGTCATCAGGAAAACTCAGCGCCAGTTGCCGTGCAGCGGCCAGCCCGGTGAAACCGGCACCGACAATCACCCAACGGGCCGAGCGATGTCCCCGATGACCGGGCTCGGGGCTGCGTGGGCGGCTCAGGTGGAACCAGCCACAACTGTCATCATCGGCAGGTAGCGAACTGACTTTCATAGTGTTGAACCGTCTATCGTAGGGAGGACAAATCGAACCGGCTTACTTGGCCGCCGCGCGCGCATCGCTCAGCCAGCCGTCGTAGCTTTGCTGGTGGGCCTTGATCCATTCGGCGGCGTGGCGCTTGATGTCGGCGAGGGACTTCTCGCCCTGCTGCATCTTCAGGTTCTGCGCACTTTCGTCGGCGGTGCTGATGCTGACTTCGGAGAGGAACTTGCGGGCCACCGGGTTCTTCTCGGCGAATTCCTTGTTCATGACGGCATTGATCGTGTCCACCGGGAAGCCGAGGTTTTTGCCTTCGTAGAAGGTGTCCTTGCTTTCCTTGCCGTCAGGCAGATCGGTGTACGGCACCGGCAGCCAGACCACGTCACGCCCTTCGACCAGCACGCTGGAAATCCACTGCGGCACCCAGGTGAAGAACAACACGGGCTTGCCTTGCTGGTAGCGGGCGATGGTGTCGGCCATCAACGCGAAGTACGAGCCGCGGTTGTCGACGACGGTGGGCTCCAGGCCATAGGCCTTCATGTGGTGCTCGACCATGACTTCGCAGCCCCAGCCCGGGTTGCAACCGGTCAGATCGGCCTTGCCGTCACCGTTGCTGTCGAACAGTTTGGCGATCTCGGGCTTCTTCAGATCCGACAGATCCTTGATGTGATAGGCGTCTGCGGTTTTCTTGTCGATCAGGTACCCCTGCAGTACGCCTTTCATGATCTGCCCGACCTTGACCATCACGTCATCGCCGCCGGCCTTTTCATAAAAGGCTTCGTGCAGGTTTTCCCATTCATGCACGGTGAAATCCGCGTCGCCGTAGGACAGCGCCAGGAACATCGCCGGGTAGTCGGTCTCCTTAGGCTGCTTGACGTCGTAGCCCAGTTCCTTGAGCCCGGCCATGACCACTTCACCGCGAAAGCGCTCTTCAGCGATGGTCGGGAATATCGGCGTGATCGACACACCGGCGCCGGGCTTGTTGGCGTCAGCCGCGTACGCTGCTGAACACAGAATCGTGCCCATGACTGAAGCAACCACACCCGCCACGACGCTTTTCTTGAGATTTGCCAGTTTCATGTTTCACCACGCTTTGGAGTTTTGATCGGTGAGCAGAAAGGTTCAGTTAATGACCGCACGAGCAACGTTCTTCTTTTTCTTCAACTTCATGACCAGGCCGACCGGCCCGCTCTCATACCAGCGCTGCCCGGTGGCCAGATCGCTGCTGCGTTCACCCATGGCCTGGGTCAGGCGATCGAGGAACACCGCAAGCAACACCAGCCCTGCCCCGCCGACACTGGCCAGGCCCATGTCGAGGCGACCGATGCCGCTGAGCACCATCAGCCCCAGCCCGCCGACCGAAATCATCGAGGCGACCACCACCATCGACAGCGACAGCATCAAGGTCTGGTTCAACCCGGCCATCATGGTCGGCGCGGCCAGCGGCAGTTGAACCTTCATCAGCATCTGCATAGGTGTGCAGCCAAAGGCCCGCGCCGCCTCGACCTTGTCCGCCGGCACCTGACGGATGCCGAGATTGGTCAGCCGTACCAGCGGCGCGACAGAGAAGATGATCGTGACAATCACACCGGGCACGTTGCCGATGCCGAACAGCATCACCACCGGCACCAGGTACACGAACGCCGGCAGGGTCTGCATGGCGTCGAGCACCGGGCGGATGATCATTTCCGTGCGGTCGCTGCGGGCACAGAGGATGCCCAGCGGAATCCCGATCACCGCGCAGAACAACAGCGAGGTCAGCACCAGCGCCAGGGTGACCATCGCGTCGCTCCACACGCCGATCAGTCCGAGCCCGGTCAACGTCGCCACACTGAAGATCGCGATGCGTTTGCCGCCGATCTGCCAGCTGATAAGCCCGGCGATGATGATGAAGACCGTCGGCGGCAACGAAAGCAGTCCCCACTGGACGCCATCGAGCACCTGATCGACCGGCCAGCGAATCGATCGAAAGACATCCCGGAAGTTATGCACCAGATATTTAAGGGCGGTTTCAACCCACGACCCCAGAGGAATATTCAAACTCTGGAAGGGATCCAGAAAGTTAAAGTCGGACATGACGCTACCTCGCACTTGCGTACTGCGTGATCATTCTTTTTAAACAGAAGCGCTGTTAAACAAGCGTTCAGTTATTACCGAGACAACTTAAAAGATGCCCCTGCGAGATCGACCCTTTATAAAGTCCAACTTCATCGACCACCGGCATCGGTGTTGAAGAAGCGGCGACTATATGAAAGATCTCGCGCAAGGAAGCGTCGGCCTTGATCGGGGTTTGACGGGCCGGGTCATACGTAATGCCCGAATCGGTTTGCGCGATATCGCCTGCCCGCAATATCCGGCTGGTGTCGAAACCGTTGAAGAAATCCCGGACATACTGGTTCACCGGGTTGCACAGCAATTCACGGGGCGTGCCGATCTGCACCACGCGCCCGCCCTCCATGATCGCGATGCGATGGCCGATGCGCACGGCTTCTTCAATGTCGTGGGAAATGAAAATGATGGTGCGATCCTGCTCAGCCTGAAGCTTGATCAGCTCGCCCTGCATCTCGCTGCGGATCATCGGATCGAGCGCGGAGAACGCTTCGTCCATCAGCAGGATGGCCGGATCGTTAGCCAGCGCCCGGGCCAGGCCGACCCGCTGTTGCATGCCGCCGGAGAGCTGATGGGGGAAGCACATTTCCTGCCCGGAAAGCCCGACCTGTTCAAGGGCGTCCATGGCCCGGCAGTAACGTTCCTTTTCGCCGACTCCGCTGATTTCCAGGCCGAAGCTGACGTTGTCGATGACGCTCATGTGCGGCATCAGGGCAAACGACTGGAAGACCATGCCCATGTCTTTGCGGCGCACCTGCAACAGGTCCTTGTCGCCCAGACCGGTGATTTCCCGACCATTCAGAAAGATGCTGCCGGCGGTGGGTTCAATCAGGCGATTGAACAGTCGGACCATGGTCGATTTGCCGGAACCGGACAAACCCATGATGACAAAGATCTCGCCTCGCTTGACCGAGAAGTTGGCATCGAACACACCAATGGCCTGCCCGGTCTTTTTGAATACTTCGGCTTTCGATGCACCTTCTTTTATCAACTTCATGGCCAGTGCTGGCTGTGAGCCGAAGACTTTATATACATTCTTGACGCAGATTATTTCGTCGGAGCGAGTCATACCTTGCCTCCATCGCGTTGTGCATATTCGGGTTCAAGCAACATGCAATCGAGCGAAACTGGTTTTAAGCGGCAGCGGTAATAGTCATATGTCGTCACGACGGGTTTCCTTTTATTATTTTTGGGACCCCAGGAACGAGGGACGTTTCAAATTTATTAGCATCCCCGCGCTTAATCCAACGACATTTACAGGGGCAAGTTGATAACGTCGGGTTATCGATCACGCCGGCATCCGCCCCTTGCAGCGGGCATCGCCCACCAGCGACTGCGACTATCCTTGCTGCGACGCCGGCATATCCCTGCGCGCAGGCTTGGGCTACCCTCGTCGCGCTTCGCCGGGGAGCCGTATCGTGAGGAGGCCGTACGAATGACCAAGCATGTCGACCCTGACACCATCTTGCTGAAGATGCCGTCCTTGAGGGCCGTAAAGGCATTTGTCGCTGCCGCCAAGTATCAGAGTTTCACCCGTGCCGCCGAAGCATTGTGCGTTTCGCAAGCCGCCATCAGCCGGCAGATCCGCGAACTGGAAAGCTACCTGGGGGCGCAGTTGTTCACCCGTGTCGGGCGGGCCGTCGAGCTCACTTCGGCGGGTGCGCTGTTTTTCGACGCCGCGCAGCTGTCATTCGTGAACATCGCCCAGGCCGCCGAGCGCATCCGCAGCAGCCAGTCCGGCAAGAAAGTGCTGACCATCTGCTGTTCCCCGGCGTTCTCTGCGCTGTGGCTGTCGAATCACCTGCCGGAATTCTTCGCCCAGAGCGAAGGCATCGAACTGAACCTGATCACCACCCAGAATTTCCTGACCATGGAACCGGGCGTGCAACCCGACGTGTTCATCACCAAGATTTCGCGCATCCGCGAAGGCTATCGCAGCTACCCGCTGTGCCACGACCTGATCTACCCGGTGTGCACGCCGCAGTACCTGGAGCAGCACCCGGAAATCTCGACCATCGAAGGCGTGCGCGATTCGGCCCTGCTGAACCTGAGCCCTTATGGTCGCTCGCAAGTCGCCGAGCATGTCGATTGGGGCGTGTGGCTGGCGTTTCAGTCCATCGACATCGACGACCGCCCGGCGACCAGCCCACAGATTTTCAATGCCAACGACTACAACCTGCTGATCAGCATGGTGCTGACCCATCAGGGCATCGCACTGGGCTGGAATCACCTGGTTGCGCCGCTGTTGCAGCGCGGCTTGCTGGTGCGCCCGATTGAACAGGAAGTGCAGTTGCGCAACAGCTGGCACTACCTGAGCTGCCGAGAGACGGCGGACAACGAAGACGCCCTGCGCCGGTTTCGCGACTGGATCCTGTCGAAGTTTCCGCGCCGCTAGCCATCGGTTTAGTTATCAATTGCCCGATGAAAATGTCGTTGGAGCGGCATCACCTTCCTGACTCATTGTGGAGCGGCGCCGGCCGGGATCTGGCCGGTTCCCCTCACAGGAAGGAACTGTTGAATGTCACTCTACGAATTCTGCCGCGACTTTGATTTCCTCCAGGCGCCGGCCAAGACCCGGGAGATCCTGCAGAACAGTTTGCTGGATATCGTCGGCGTCATGGCCGGTGCTGCGTCCAACGACACCAGTGTGGCGCTGCGCCGTTTTGCCGTTTCACACTACCCCGCCGGCGAGTACGGCAGCCGCCTGCTGTTCGACGGTCAGCGCGTCAATCTGCTGGGCGCGGGTTGGGCCGGTGGCTTTTCCGCCGACAGCCTCGATGCCCACGAAGGCCACTTCCGATCCAAGGGGCACGCCGGCGCGACCGTGGTACCGGCTCTCCTTGCCCTCGCCGATGCCCTGCATCACCAAGGCAAGGACATTAGCGGGCATGAACTGTTGAGCGCGTTGTGCCTCGGTTATGAAACCGGACTGCGCGCCGGAACAGCCCTGATGGCGACCTCCCCGACTTATCACGCATCCGGCGGTTTTTCGGCGATTGGTGTGATCTGCGCCGGCGCCCGGTTGCTGGGTTTTGACGAGCCGACGTTCCGCCATGCACTCGGCATCGCCGAGTACTTCAGCGCCCGTTGCCCGATGATGCGCCTGATCGCGTTTCCGACCATGTTGCGCGATGCCCACGGCAGCGGCGCCTTTGTCGGATTGAATGCCCTGCTGATGGCCAAGGAAGGGGTGACCGGCGCGCCGGCAGAAACCGTCGAGGACGCCTCGGTGGCCGAGCACTGGCGCGACCTTGGTGAGCGCTGGGAAATCGACAGCCAGTATTTCAAACCCTGGCCAGTGTGCCGCTGGGCGCAACCGGCGCTGACCGCGATGCTGCAACTGCAAAAGGAGAATCCAGCGCTCAATGCCGAGGTGATCGAAACGATCCGCGTCGAGACCTTCTACGAGTCGATGTGCCTGCAAGGTCACACCCCGGCGGATGCCGATCAGGCGCAATACGCCCTGGCCTTTCCGCTGGCGGCGCTGATCGTCAGGGGCAAACTCGGGCCGGACGAAGTCACCGGCGAATCCATCCACGCCGCCGACATTCGCGCCCTGAGCGCACGCATCGAGATCGTCGAGGCGGCCGATATTTCCGCGCGGTTCCCCAATGAAATTCTGTCGCGCCTGACCGTCACGCTGAAAAACGGCAGCGTGCTCGTCAGCCCGATCACCGCCGCACGCGGCGATCCCGAAACGGCCCTGAGCCGCGAAGAACTGGAGCAGAAGTTTGACCTGTTCGCCTCAAGCCTCGGCCGCGAACGCAGCCTCGCGGTGAAACAGGCCATTCGCAATCTGGATCAGTCTGCGTCGGCCATCGCCGCGCTCGAGCCGGTTTTCGCGCGCGCTCACCCATAACCTCAACGCATCGATTGCCCACCGGAAATGTCGTTTGTGACGGCTTTCCTGGCACAGATAGGCTGGAACCCGTTCCGGCCCTACGCGCATGACGAGGATAACAATGAACAATAAAGACACCGTGGCTGACCTGATCGCACAGCGCAAACCCTGGCACTCGCTGCCGGGCGCCCTCTACCAGGATGAAAACGTCTACCGCCAGGACCTCGAACAGATCTGGCACAAAGACTGGATTTTCGCCGGGCACACCTTCGAAATTTCCAAGCCCGGCCAGTACTTCACCCTGCAGATCGGCGATTACCCGGTCGCCGTGGTGCGCGGCAAGGACGGCGCAGTCCGCGCGTTTCACAACGCCTGCCGCCATCGCGGCGCCAAGATCTGCGAACACGAGCACGGCAAAGTCGCGAAGATGGTCTGTCCCTACCACAAGTGGACTTACGAGCTGGACGGCAACCTGCTGTACGCCGGCAACATGGGCCCGGATTTCGACAAGGCGCAGTACAACCTCAAATCCGTGCACTGCGAAATCGTGCACAGCTACATCTATGTCTGCGTCGCCACCAGGGCGCCGGACTTCGAAGGCTTTCGCAAGGCCGTCAGCCCGTTCATTGCCCCGCATTATCTGGACAACTGCAAAGTGGCTTTCGAGTCGACCATCATCGAGAACGGCAACTGGAAACTGGTGTTCGAGAACAACCGCGAGTGCTACCACTGCGACGGCTCCCACCCCGAACTGCTGAAATCCTACGTCGACAACCCGTCCGTGGGTGGCGCCGGCGGCGAAGATGATCCGCACCTGACGGCCTACTGGAACACCTGCGAGAAAGCCGGGCTGCCGAGCCGACTGGTGATGGACATCAACGGCCAGTACCGCATGACCCGCATCCCGCTGTCCTCCGGAGCCGTCAGCTACACCATGGACGGCAAGCCTGCAGTCGCAGGGCGTCTGGACAAGACCGCCGAACCGGACATCGGTGCGCTGCTGTACTTCCACTACCCGTCCACCTGGAACCACTTCCTCGGCGACCACGCCCTGAGCTTCCGGGTGCTCCCGATCAGCGCCACGCAAACCATGGTCACCACCAAATGGCTGGTGCCGGACACGGCGGTGGAAGGTGTGGATTACGACCTCGAACGCCTGACCCGAGTCTGGGTCGCCACCAACGATCAGGACCGCACGCTGGTCGAAGGTACCCAGCGTGGCGTGACCTCTCCGTCCTATGAACCGGGGCCGTACTCGGAAACAGCGGAGACCGGCGTCTGCCAGTTCGATGACTGGTACTGCGCCACGATGACGGACCGGCTCAAGGGGCCGATTCCGTTGAAGTCCGTGGGCTGACGGGCATTCGGGGCAACATCGGCCGGCCTGCGTCCCAGCGTCGCAGGCCCGGTACCTTGGCAAACGCCACACAAGGCTTAAAATCGCGCCTCCTCTTGCAGTCGCCCGACCGGCGCCTGCCCGCAGCCATGACAACCCTCAGGTTTGAACAGCTGGCCACTTTCACACAGTGCGCCAGGCTCAATCGTCCTGCCCGTTCGGCGGTCGCTTGTCTTCAACACACTTCGGCTTGGCACTCGCATGCGCAGAGGCGCACGTTCCGCTGTTCGATCACTTGAGGTTTTTATGACACCGCGTTTGCTGGCCATGGCGCTGGCGCCCCTGCTCGGGCTGTTCATTGTTGCGCTGGGCAACGGCTTTCTGTCTTCTTTGACCACCTTGCGCCTGGGCGCTGCCGGCGAATCGGCGACGATGATCGGCATCGTCTCCTCGGCCTATTTCATCGGTCTGACGTTGGGGGCGATCTTCAACGACCGGCTGATCCTGCGCATCGGCCACATCCGCGCCTACAGCAGCTTCGCCTCGCTGATCGCCGCGACCATCCTGCTGCAAGGGCTGTTTTATGACACCTGGGGCTGGGTCGTCCTGCGCCTGATCAACGGTTGGGCCACGGTCGGTGTGTTTCTGGTGATCGAGAGCTGGCTGCTGCTGGCCGGCGACGCGAAGATTCGCGGCCGTCTGCTGGCGCTGTACATGATCGTCCTCTACGGCGCCGGCGTGCTCGGCCAGGCCACGCTGGGGAAAATCACCGGGCTGGGCGACACCGCGCCGTTCATGGTCGCCGGCATGCTCGCGACGTTGTCGGTGCTGCCGATCGTGATTCTGCCGCGCGTTTCGCCGCTGCTGGAACAGGTCGAACCGCTCAAGCCACGGGCTTTGCTCGGCGTGTCGCCCACCGGGCTTGTCGGCTGCTTCGGCTCCGGCGTGACCATCGCCGCGATTTACACCCTGTTGCCGCTGTACCTGCAACGCATCGGCCTGAACGTCGGAGAAGTCGGCAGCATGATGGCCTGGACGATTCTCGGCGCGATGCTCCTGCAATACCCGGTCGGGCGCTGGTCCGACCGCAAGGATCGCCTGCAAGTGCTGACCGTGCTGTGCGCCGCGTGCACCGTGCTGTCGCTGGTGATCGTGCTGGTACCGCTGTCCTCGGCCATGCTCGCGGCGGCTCTGTTCCTGTTGGGCGGCGGTGTATTCGCGCTGTACCCGGTCGCCGTCAGCCACGCTGCCGACCGTGCACCGGTCGAAACGTTGGTGCCGATGATTCAAGGCATGTTGTTGATCAACTCACTGGGCTCGGCGATGAGCCCGCTGCTGATTTCGCCGGCGATGAACGCCCATGGCGGAAGCGGCCTGTTCTGGGCCTTCGCGCTGGTCAACCTGAGCATGGTGACGTTCTTCTTCTGGCGCCGTGGCAAGCGTCCGGTGCCGGCCAATCCTGCTCCGTTTGCAGCAGCGGCAACCTTCTCGCCAACTGGCGCCGAGCTGCGGGTGACCGAGGATCTGCGTCAGGCCGCGCAGGAGCATCCGCCGATGGTCGATGCGTTGAGTGGCGAAGCGGCGCCGACAACGGGATCACGCTACGAAGCCAGTTGAGTTTCTGGCAGGCATAAAAAAACCGGTGACTTTCGTCACCGGTTTTTTTGCCTGTTACATCAGTGCGGTGCCCGAGGAATGGTCTTCATCAGGTCTTCAGGGCTGATATGCCCCACCACACTGCCCGGCTGCGGCAGATTCAGGATGTGGCCCTTCATCTTGCCGATCACGTGCATCTCGCACGGTTTGCAGTCGAACTTCAGGGTCAGCACTTCGTCGCCGTGAATCAGCTGCATCGGCGCGACTTTGGTTTTCACGCCGGTCACGCCTTTGGCCTGTTTCGGGCACAGATTGAAGGAGAACCGCAGGCAGTGCTTGGTGATCATCACCGGCACTTCGCCCGCTTCTTCGTGGGCCTCGTACGCCGCGTCGATCAGCTTCACGCCGTGACGGTGGTAGAAGTCGCGGGCCTTCTGGTTGTAGACGTTGGCCAGGAACGACAGGTGCGCTTCCGGATACACCGGCGGTGGCATGGTCTCGGCCTTGCGCCCGCCACGCGGATGGGCGGCAACACGGGCGGCGGTCAGCGCTTCGATCACCTCGCGGCGCAACGACTTGAGCTGCGAGTTCGGGATGAAGAACGCTTGCGGCGCATCCAGTTTGATCGAGGTCGCGTGGTACTCGGTGGTGCCGAGTTGACCGAGCAGGTCGTGCAAGGTGTCCAGCGCCTGCTCCGGTTTGTTGGCGACGCCGAACGGGCCTTCCAGCGCAACGCTGGCGCTGATGCCCTCTTCGCTGGTCACGGTCAGTTCCAGACGCTCTTCACGCAGCTTCGCCAGCCAGCTCACACCGATACGACGCTCGGCAGAAGTCTTGAGCAAGGCCTGCTGCCAGTTGTGGTCGAGGTTGCGGTTCAGCGGATGGTTCGGGCGCAGTTTGTACAGGCCTTCCGGCATTTCGTTCGGCTCGACGCGGTAGCGGTAGCGCTTCTCGCCTTCTTCCTCGAACTCGCCCTTGGCTTCGGCGATGTTGGCGCGGAAACCCACCACTTCGCGCTTGACCAGCACATTGAGGCCGTCGCCGTTCGACAGCGGCTCGTGGGTGATCACCTGCATGTCACGCTTGCCGACTTTCTCGACCACGCCCACCGCCAGACCGGTGAAGGTCGGCGAATCGAACGCGCCGATGTCGATCTTGCGCTCGCTGACGAAGTAATCGGTGCTGCCACGGTGGAAGGTCTTTTCCGGGTCCGGCATGAAGAAATGCGCGGTACGGCCGCTAGAGGCGCGGGCCAGATCCGGACGGTCGTTGAGCACGTCGTCGAGGCGCTGACGGTAATAGGCGGTGATGTTCTTCACATAGCCCATGTCCTTGTAGCGACCTTCGATCTTGAACGAGCGCACACCGGCCTCGACCAGCGCGCGGATGTTGGCGCTCTGGTTGTTGTCCTTCATCGACAGCAGGTGTTTTTCGTAGGCGATCACGCCACCCTTTTCGTCTTTCAGGGTGTACGGCAGACGGCAGGCCTGGGAGCAGTCGCCACGGTTGGCACTGCGCCCGGTCTGCGCGTGGGAAATGTTGCACTGGCCGGAAAACGCCACGCACAACGCGCCGTGAATGAAGAACTCGATGGCGGCATCGGTTTCATCGGCGATCGCGCGGATTTCCTTGAGGTTCAGTTCACGGGCCAGTACCAGTTGCGAGAAACCGGCCTGATCGAGGAACTTGGCCCGCTCAAGGGTGCGGATGTCGGTCTGGGTGCTGGCGTGCAGCTCGATGGGTGGAATGTCCAGCTCCATCACGCCCAGGTCCTGGACGATCAGCGCGTCGACGCCGGCGTCGTACAACTGATGGATCAGCTTGCGCGCCGGCTCCAGTTCGTTGTCGTGCAGGATGGTGTTGATGGTGGTGAAGATGCGCGCGTGATAGCGACGGGCAAATTCCACCAGTTCGGCGATTTCGCTCACCTCGTTGCACGCGTTGTGGCGCGCACCGAAGCTCGGGCCGCCGATGTACACCGCGTCGGCGCCATGCAGGATGGCCTCGCGGGCGATGGCCACGTCACGGGCGGGGCTGAGCAGTTCCAGGTGATGTTTGGGCAAGGACATATATTTTTTTAGTCAGGCTGTCACGGTCGAGGCGCGCATTGTAGCCGCGAAACGCGTGGCCGGCACGCCTGTGCTGCCGGGTGGCTGTTTTAAACCCGCCCGGACGCAGATCGTTCAGATCGTTCCCGCGCGGACGGTCGTAGATCGTTCCCACGCTCCGCGTGGGAACGATCATCCGGGGCTGAATCAGGCCTTCGCGGCCATCGCAGTCACTTCCACCTTCATCCCTTCAACCGCCAGCGCCGCCACGCCAACCGCTGCGCGCACCGGCCAAGGCTTGGCGAAGTAGCGCTTGTACACCTCGTTGAACGCAGCGCGATCAGCCATGTCGGTCAGATAAATGGTCAGGTGCAGCACGCGGTCCATCGAGCTGCCGGCCTTTTCCAGTGCGACTTTCAGCGCCTGCAACGTGCATTCGCTTTGCGCAGTGACGTCGCCCAGTTCCAGGCTGCCGTCGGCGCGGGTCGGGATCTGAGTCGACATCAGGATGCCGTTGAATTCGGTCACGTCCGAAGAGATCGAGTCTGCATCCGGATCCGGGGTGTAGGTGATGTCTTGGTTGGCCATGGGAAAGTCCTTCGCTGGCAGTGAGGACGGCGCCATCGCGCGCCGTTTCGGGCGGCCAGTTTACAGACACGGCGGCGGGTTTGAAGCCATGGTGGTTTTCGGGGTGATTTCTGACGGATGTTTCAGCGTGTTTTGGGGGCCGATAAACAGGTTTCGATGCGTATGTTTAAAGACACCTGGAGTTACGCGCAATTGCCCACAAATCCTTGCGCCAGAGCCTACGGCTACGCCAGAATCCGCCGGCTTGTGCGCCTTGGGGTCGGCCGGTAACTTGGATCGGGTCACTGATTCGCAGTGATCGGGTTTAGCAGCCCGGACAGGATGGACTTACGGTTGCATTGGCATCATCAGTCAGGTACTCACCTGCGCTTGATGGTAGCTGTGTGCATGGCATCTTCGGGTGCGCCGGGTTTGGTCTTCCTTCCGGTCTGCTAACTTGCGCACAGCTGCCACCCCCCTTCGTTTAGCAGCGAACAGGTTGCGGCTCTACTGTAAAAGGAAGATCGCATGTTCAAAGCAACTCCAAATCCCCCGGTCACCGAACCGGCCAGCATCACCGACCCAACTTCCCCCTACGAATGCCCTGACTCGAAGAAATTCAACGAAGCCGCCAACCGCGCCCTCGACTACCACCTCGGCCCGATATCAGCCCACATGATGGCCGCGCCCTACTCCCCCAACCGCCTCTACCAGGCCAACCCGGCCAGCAACAACGAATCCCTGCTGGTCGACGCCGTCGAAACCCTCGGCTCGGCCAACGTCATGCTCAACAACTTCGCCGACCTCCTCCAGGGCCCCCACCGCAAGACCGCGCAGGGTATTGCGCAGGTCGTGATGTTGGCGGAACTGGCAGTGAATCAGGTTCTGGATAAGGTCGTACCGACCGAGTAATACCCAGCGGCGGGGTATCCCCCCGCCGTTACCGAGTTGTTTGATAGCTCTTCGCAACTGGATATCCCCCCAAACCCAATTATGCTCAATAGAACCTCGCCCAATCTGCGAGGCCGTCAGTCTGTCCGCGCTCCACCCACCCGGTGAAGCGCAACACCCCCAGGCCACGGGTACAGCAACACTGTTAGGTGCTCCGGCCTACAACAACAAGCACGACGGAGAACACCCATGGCAGTACTCGACAGCATGTCCACCGGCAGTGCCCCGCACCACAGCGTCAGCCGAGAGGAGCGCAAGGTCATCTTCGCCTCCTCCCTCGGCACGGTGTTCGAGTGGTACGACTTCTACCTCTACGGCTCGCTCGCCGCGATCATCGCCAAGCACTTCTTCGCCGGGGTCAACGAGACCACGGCCTTCATTTTCGCCCTGCTCGCCTTCGCCGCCGGTTTTGCGGTGCGGCCGTTTGGTGCGGTGGTGTTCGGGCGGTTGGGTGACATGATCGGGCGCAAGCACACGTTTCTGATCACGATAGTGATCATGGGGGTGTCGACGGCGATTGTGGGGTTCCTGCCCGGTTACGCGACCATCGGGGTCGCGGCGCCGATCATTCTGATCACCCTGCGATTGTTGCAAGGTCTGGCGCTGGGCGGTGAATACGGTGGCGCGGCGACCTATGTCGCAGAGCATGCGCCGAAGGGCAAGCGCGGGTATTTCACGTCTTGGATTCAGACGACGGCGACGCTGGGGCTGTTTCTGTCGCTGCTGGTGATTCTGGCCTGCCGCACCGCTCTGGGCACCGAGGCGTTCGAGGCCTGGGGCTGGCGGATTCCATTCCTGCTGTCGATCTTCTTGCTGGCCGTGTCGGTGTACATCCGTCTGCAACTGAACGAGTCACCGGTGTTCATGAAGATGAAGGCCGAAGGCAAATCCTCGAAAGCGCCGCTGACCGAATCCTTCGCCCGTTGGGACAACCTGAAAATCGTGATCATGGCCCTGCTCGGCGGCACCGCTGGTCAAGCGGTGGTCTGGTACACCGGGCAGTTCTACGCGCTGTTTTTCCTGCTGCAAACCCTGAAGATCGACCCGCAGACCGCCAACCTGCTGATTGCCGGTTCGCTGCTGATCGGCACGCCGTTCTTCGTAATTTTCGGCAGCCTGTCCGACCGAATCGGGCGCAAAGGCATCATCATGGCCGGGTGCATTCTGGCGGCGGTGACCTACTTCCCGATCTTCCACGCGCTGACCCAGTACGGTAACCCCGACGTGTTCATCGCCCAAGAGAAGAACCCGGTCAAAGTGGTCGCCAACCCTGACCAGTGCTCGTTCCAGTTCGATCCGGTGGGCAAGGCCAAATTCACCAGTTCCTGCGATCTGGCGAAAACCATTCTGGCCAAACGGGCGATCCCCTACGAAAACGTGGTGGCGGAACCGGGCACCGTGGCTCAGGTGCGTATCGGCGACAAAGTCATAGAAAGTTTCGAAGGCACCGCCATGCCAGCCGCCGACTTCAAGACCCGCAACGACGCCTTCACCGCCAGCCTCGGTACCGCGTTGAAAGAAGCCGGTTACCCGGAAAAAGCCGACCCGGCCAAGACCAATTACCCGATGGTCTTGCTCCTGCTGACCGTGCTGGTGATCTACGTGACCATGGTTTACGGCCCGATTGCGGCATGGCTGGTTGAGCTGTTCCCGGCGCGCATCCGCTACACCTCGATGTCGCTGCCCTATCACATCGGCAACGGTTGGTTCGGCGGGTTCCTGCCGACCGTGGCGTTCGCCATGGTCGCGGCCACCGGGGATATCTATTACGGCCTGTGGTACCCGATTGTCATCGCAGTGATGACGGCGATTCTCGGCATTTTCTTCATGCCGGAAACCAAGGATCGGGACATCCATCACACCTGAGGATAGAGCGCCGCCCGCTTCTGCAAAGAAGGGGCGGCGCCAGCCTCACCGTGTTTCCCAGCGTTGCACGGCAGGCAGGATTGTCGAAGCAGCCGTCACTGGCGCATCGATTTCTTCCAGGCTCAAGTGCGCAGTCTCCTTGAGGAAGAACGAGCAGACCGCCACGATCCCCAACGCCACCGCGCCGTAAACTGCAACGCCAAACGCGTCGTGGTTGTTGGCGATCAGAATGGCGGTGGCCACACTCGATGCCGTCCCGCCTCCCAGCGCGGCACCGATCTGGTACGCCGCCGACATCCCTGAATAACGCATGTCCCGTGGAAATTGCTCGGCCAGAAACGCCGGGATCGGCCCTTGCGTTGCGCCCATGAAGGCACCGATCACGATGTAGGCGAGCGTGGAGATCAACAGGCTTTTCAAACCCACCAACGGGAAGAACATGAAGAACCCGGCCGCCATGATGAATGCCCCCAGGATCATCACCTTGCGCCGGCCGATGCGGTCGGAAAGCAAGGCAAACAGCGGCGCGGTGATGACAATGGCGACCGACAGCGCGATGTCGAAAATCAGTGCGTCGGTGCTGCCATAGCCCAACTGCGTGGCGTAGGACAGGAAGAACGTGCTGCCGATATACGCGATGGTCACGTAGCCAAACGCGATGCCAGTGCACAGCAACATGGCCCGAGGTCGCGCACGCAACGCTTCAATCAACGGCATGCGCCCGTGGACGTTCGGTTCGTTGAGTGACTGCGCCGGTTTCTGTAACCGCGCATACAGCCCGACCAGCACCAGCACACCGCCCAGCCAGAACGGAATGCGCCAGGCAAAACCGGCGAGGTCATCGTTCGCCGCCACACTGACCACAGCGAACACCGCCGAGCCGAGAATCCCGCCGATGCCGATGCCCATGCTGGTGAAACTGCCCCACAACCCTCGACGCCCCACGGGTGCCGACTCGATGCCGAACAGCGCCGCCCCGCCCCACTCGCCTCCCGCCGCAAAGCCCTGCACCAGTCGCAGCAGCACCAGCAACGCCGGCGCGCCCAAACCGATCGACGCGTAGCCCGGCAGGCACCCGATCAGAAACGTACTGAGCCCCATCAACAACAAGGTGATGACCAGCATTTTCTGGCGGCCGAGCTTGTCGCCGTAATGCCCGAACACCATGCCGCCCAACGGCCGGGCGAAGAACCCCGCGCCGAACGCGCCAAAGGCAACGAGCGTCGCCGTGAGCGGATCCATCTGCGGGAAAAACACCTTCGGAAACACCAGCGCGGCGGCGGTTCCGTAGATCACGAAGTCATAGAACTCCAGGGCGGTGCCCATGCCGGAGACGAAGAAGGTTCTCAGCGCCGACGGTGAACCCGCCGTGCGTTCAGGGTGACTGGCCATGTGGGGTGCTCCTCTTGTTGTTGTTTTTCGGGGCGTTGCTTCAGGGTTTCAGAAACGCTGGTAACCGTTTCTGGCCAACTGTTTCGGGTTGCCGGCGGCGTATTCGAGGACGCCCAGTTCGGTGTCGATGCCAATGGTCAGCAAGGTTTCCCAACGCTCGGTGGCCGGCATGCTCAGATCGGGGCGGAAGCAGATCGGTGCTTCCTCGCCGGCCGCGCCGCACATGGCATCGGCCCGAAGTATCAGGTCGCCCTCGGTCATGCCGCTCAGCAAGGCGTCCACATGGTCGATGCGGGCGTAGGTGGTCGAGGCGTCCGGCGTGCGTTCGCCAGCGCTCAGGCTCGGATCGAGGAAATGGTTGGTGTGGGTGATCCAGCCTTCGGCGTTCGGCAACACCACGGCTGTGGCGGCTGGCGACAGCTCGATGCTGGCGGCACGAAGGGTCGAGTCGGCGCGGGAGAACACCGTCAACACCGTGGACGCGCTGACCCGCGCCGAACGCGCCAGTTCGATGGCCTCATCGACGCTGCGCGCCTGTTCCAGAATCCGTCGCGCAATCGCATGCACCGGTACACCGGCGGCGCCGTTGTCGCTGGCATGGTGAAGAATGTTGAAGTGCAGCCCGAGCCCGGCACTGTTCACGCCGATCTTGCCGAGCATGCCGAATTCGGTGAACAGCTTGACGGTCATCCCGGCGTCGGTGGTGAGTTGCAGGATCAGGCCGTTGGGTACCAGCGTGTCGTGCCAGTCCCAGGTCTGGATGGTTTTCGGTGTTTGCGGGCCATGGGGGGCGAACACTGCGGTCGAGCATTCGCCCTCGGTGGACGGCATCACCGCGAGGATTTCGGTGCGGGCGTTCAAGGCCGCGAGTTGCCACAGCGGCAAGTCGGCGCCTTCGGCCATGGCGACGATTTCCTCGGCCAGTGCCGGGCTCCAGTCTTCCAGGGCTTTCAGGCTGGCGTCGCCGATGTCGCGTACTTGCTGCGACGGAATATCGAGTTGATCGAAAAAGTCGAGATACAGCGCAACGGTCTGGCGAATCTGCGCGCTGAAGGCGTCACCGATCTGGTGCCCACGGGTTTGCGGGTTATGGGTGTCTGTGACGAAGCAATGAAGGTTCACGAAAGGGTTTCCTTTTTTAGCGTTGTAATCGGAGTGCGGCTTACGGCTGGCGGCGATAGATTTCGCGGCCGGCGAAGAAAGTGTTGAGCACCTGGGTGTCGCGCAGGGCTTCGGGGGCGACCGTGAACACATCGCGGTCGAGCACGATCAGGTCGGCCTGCTTGCCGGGTTTGAGCGAGCCGATGCTGTCTTCAAGGCGCAGAACCTTGGCCGCATTCAGGGTGTAGGCCTGGAACATGGTCTGGCGGTCGATGTCTTCGGCGGCGTTGAGCACGCCTTTCGGGCCCTTGCGGCTGACGGCCTGGTAAATGGCTTTCCACGGTTCGGGCGTGGTGATCGGCCAGTCGCTGGCACCGGCAATGGTCGCGCCCTGCTTGAGCAGCGAGCGCGCCGGATAGGTGTACATGAAGGCCATGGCGCTGACGTATGGCTTGACCAGATCCATGCTCGATTCATCGGCGCTGGCCCAGTACATCTGCATCGAGGCGATGACGTTCAGCGCCTTGAACCGGGCGAATTCTTTCGGGTTGACCATCTGCAAATGGGTGATCGAATGAGCGATGCCGCTCTGACGATCCTTGCGCGCCTGCTCGATGCCATTGAGTGATTCGCGCACCGCACGGTCGCCGATGGCGTGGATATGCACCAGCCAGCCACGGGCGTCGGCGGCGCTGACCAGTTCGCCAAAGTGCGCCGGATCGATCAGCAACTCGCCGGACTTCTTCGAGTTCTTGTAAGGCTCAAGCATGGCTGCGCTTTGCGCGGGGGATTCAGCCACTCCGTCGGCGAACACCTTGATGCCCGGCAGCGTCAGGTTGTGCACGCCGAGGAATTGCTGGCGGACCTTGTCCAGCTCATCGAGGTCGGCAGGTGTGGCCTTCGAATCGGCCATCAGCAACGCGGCGACGTGGGCGGTGAGTTCGCCGTTTTCCGAAAGCGTCTTATAGGTTGGCAAGACGCCCAGCGAGTCGTTTTTCACATCGGCGCCGGGCAGTTCGTTGGCCAGCGGGTCCATCCACCCGGTGATGCCCAGACTCTTGTAGTAATCCAGCGCCGCACGACCACCCGCCAGCAGCGCTTCATCGGTCGGCGGCGGCAACAGGGCCTGCACCGGGTAGAGCCCGGCATCCACCATAAAACCGTTCGGCTGTCCGTTTGGGTGATGACCGAGGGTGTCTTTCTCTTCGGGCTTGAGCGCCTGAATGCGCGCCGCATCGATGCCGGCACGTTTGAGCATCGCCCGATTCGCCCAACCGGTGTGCAGGTCCCAGCCCAGCAGCAACAGCGGCTGATCAGCCCACTCGCCCTGATTGAAACGCTGTTCCAGCGCGTCGGTCTGGCTCCAGTAGGTCGAGGGCAATCCGCCGACGCTGAGGAACTCGCCGCGCCGGGCCTTGCCGTCTTCGCGCCATTGGCGCAACCGCGATTCCAGCTCATCGAGCGGCAGCATCTGCCCATCGAGATTGGCCTGAAGCAGCTGCAAACCGCCCTTGATCGTGTGGGAATGGGAGTCGATGAAACCGGGCATCACCACTTTGCCGCCCAGATCGATCAGGCGGGTGTCGGCGGTCTTGAGGCGCAGCACCTGCGCATCCGAACCGACCGACACCACCTTGTCGCCCTCGATGGCAACAGCCTGCTGCAACGGCTGGCCGGGTTCGGCGGTGTAGATCTTCGCGTTGTGCAGGATCAGGTCGGTGGCCGCCAGACTTTCCAGCGAGGCACAAGCCAGTGCGGACGACACCATCAGGGTCAGAAGCTGCTTCATGAGCGTTCTCGTTATTTTTGTTAGGCTGAGGCCAGATTAGCCAAGCCCACCGGATAACTGAATGCCGTCTCACGCACAACTTCTGTGCCCGCCAGGAATAGATCAATGGACAAAATGAGCGCCCTGACCATGTTCGTCGCCACCGCCGAACACGGTAATTTCAGCCGTGCCGCCGAGGTGCTCGGCAACACGCCGTCGGCCCTGACCAAGGCCGTGGCGCAACTGGAAGAGGAACTCGGCAGCCGCTTGTTCGACCGCACGACACGACGCATGGCGCTGACCGAGGCCGGGCGGATCTATCTGGAAGGGGCGCGTCAGGCGCTGTTGCAACTGCAACTGGCCAGCGAAGGCGTCGAACAGCTCAAGCACGAATTGCGCGGCGAGTTGCGCATCATCGCCCCGCCCTCCTTCGCCCCGGCCTTTCTCAATCAGGTGTGCTGTCGCTTCCTGAACGAGCACCCGCAGGTGAATCTCGAAGTGGATCTGAGCGACAACTACGACGACCCGGTCGATGGCAGCTACGACCTGGCGCTGCGTGACGGGCCGATCGACCTGCCGGGGGTGATCGCTCAACCGCTGGTGGAAAACCGCGTACAGCTCTGCGCCAGCCCGGCCTATCTGGCGCGCAAGGGCAGCGATGTGTCACTGGACAACTATCACCAGCACGACTGGCTGATCTTCCGTCATCCGTTGCTCAACCGGCATTTCTGGTGGGTCAAACAGGGCGAGCGACGCCTGCGCATGACCCAGCCGACGCCGCGCATCGCCAGCGACAATTACGATTTCCTGCTGGCCTGCCTGCTCGACGGCCAGGGCCTGCAATTTCTCCCGCAGTGGAGCGCCGCGCCGTATCTCGCCCGGGGCGAACTGGTGGAATTGATGCCTGAATACTGGCGTGAACCCAGCGCTTTCGGCCCGTGGATCTACGTGCTGTATCAGGCCCATCGGCGCAATACGCGCAAGGTGAAGGTGTTTATCGACTTCCTGAAGGCGCACTGGCAAACGCCGTAATCCGTTTGTGTCATGTCGCTGTCATTCTCGGTTGCTAACGTCCTCGCGCCTCTTTGCCCCGACTGCCAAGGTGACCCTCCCGGTGTACTCAAGCCCGACGCGCCAGACCATCATCCTCAGATCCGCCGATATGTCCTGCGACGACTTCGGCGCGTTGTTTTCCCGCATGTTCGGCAATCGTTATGGCGACACACCGCCACCGCCCAAGGACATCATCATCGGCGGCGTCTACGGGCGGCACGACGGGGTCAGTTTCCGGCGCATGCATTATCGGGGTGATTTCACCGTAGCGTTCCCCGAGCCCTACGATGAAATCACCTTTGTGATTCCCACCGCTGGCAGGATCATCTTCAACGACTCCGCCGAATCCCTGGGTTTGCCCCATATCGGGCTGGCGATCGACAAGGCGGACCTGCGCTCGATGCGTTTCGTCGACAATCACGCCCAGCACGGCATGTCGATCAGCCGCGCGGCGCTCACCGAACGGCTGTCGTCACTGCTGGGACGACCGATCGTGCACAAGCTGCATTTCGAGCCGAGGGTGGATCTGAACAGCCCGGCATTTCAGGGCATTCGCGCGTTGATCGATCTGGCCACCGGCACCGAGTTCGATCTGTTGTTGAACGCCGGTTCCTTGATGCCGTCTCGCCTGCGGGAAATGCTGGTGGACGCGGTGCTGGAAGCCTGGCCGCACAACTTCAGCGAAGCCTTGCGCCGCCCCGAGGCATCGATTGCACCTCGACATGTGAAGCAGGCCATCGAATACATTCAGGCGCATCCCGAGCAACTGGTCAGCGGGACGGATCTGGCAGGACTGGTGAACGTCAGCCTGCGGGCCTTGCAGGAAGGCTTCCGGCGGTTCGTCGGGACGTCGATTGTCGCGTATCAGCGCCAGGTCAGGCTGGAGCGGGCCTGCGAAGCGCTGAAGCACGGCCAATCGTCTTCGGTGACCGATGTGGCCCTGCAATACGGATTCAGCAACGTCGGCCGGTTCTGCCAGTATTTTCAGGATGCCTACGGCGTGAGCCCCGCAGAAATGCGAAAAGGACTGCGCTGAGGCAGTCCTTTTTCTTCACCTTCAGGTTGATCAGAACTGATAACTGGCCTTGAGCCCGCCGCTGAAGCCGTGGCTGTCGCCCCCGCCGCTGGCACCGACTTCGGCGCCCAGGCTCAGCGCGCCGAGGTTGGCCATCAGGTTGACGCCGCCGCTGAACTGATCGCGGTTGTCGAACGCCGCGCGTTGTTCGATATCCAGCCCCAGCAGGTGCCCTTCGCTGTCGACCTGATGATCGCCGAGCACACGCTCATAACCGACCCGCACACCCGGCACCAGTTGCCACGCGCCCATGGGTATCGGGGCAAACGAGACGTCGAGATTGGCCACGGCGCTGCGCCGGGTTTGCTGGATGTCGTCGACGTCGAGGGCCAGTTCGCTGCCCTTCTCCTGGAAGCCCGACAGATCCAGACGACTGACGCGCAGGCCGAGGCTTGGCTCCAGAACCAAATCGTTCACTGGCATGCGATAACCCAGGGCCAGCGTCGCGCCGCTGAGGTTGCCGTGGGTGTCGCCCTTCGCCGAGCCGAGGCCACCGCCGAGGTCGCGTTTGCTGTCGTAATCGACGTAACCGGCGCTGATGTTGGCATCGACAAACAGGCCACGTTCAAGGCTGGCGAAGCCATAACGCGCGCCAAGGTCGAAGAAGGTGAAATCGGTATCGACCTCGCCACCCGCCCCGCCGACAGTGCCTTTGCTGTAACCGATGCCGCCGCGCGCGCTGAGTTGCTCGGAGAAGCGTTGGGTGACGCCGACCATCAGGCCCTGACTGTGTTCATTGCTGCTTTGCGCATGGGCCGAACCGTCGGTGCCCAGGTAGCCGGCGAGCGCGGTGCTCCACAACCGGTACTGGCCGACTTTGAGATCGGAACCGCTGGCGAACGGCGCGGCGGCTTGCTCGATCATCGCGTTCTGACGCAGCAGATAACTCGCCGCATCGGCGTGTACTTGACCGCCGACGGTGGATTCGACGCCGCCGAGGGTGCCGGCGTCGATGGCCGATTGCAGGTAGTAGTTGTAGGCGCTGTAGGTGCCCGACAGCTTGCTGTTCTGCAACTCCTGCAACAGTTGCGCGCCAGCCGCGGCGTTGCCGATCAGCCCTGCCTGACCGGGCAGACTGTTGTACTCGACCATTTTGCCGCGCAGTACGTAGATGGTTTCCTGAGACAGACCCAACCCCTGTTTGAGGTAGTTGTCCATGCTGCCGTATTGCGCGGTCACCTGATCCAGGCCGGCTTGCAGGTAACTGGCCTCCACGCCCAGCAGCGGCGCGTAGATCGCGGCCATGCTCGGCGGCATCATCGCCAGGGTTTTCGCCACGCGGGCGGCGGTGTAATCGTTGGTCGCCAGGTAGTTGCTCATGATCGTGGCGTTGTCGACCCCGGCGATGCTTTGCAGCACAGCGGCCGTCCAGCCGGTGCGGTCCTTGCCGGCGGTGCAATGGAACAGCGCGGCACCGTCGACGCCGGCCAGTTCGTTGAACAACACATTGAGCTGACCACGCATGCCGGCGTCGCTGACAAACGCACGGTTGGTCTCCTGCATCATCGCAACCGCATCGGCCGCGCTTTTGAACGAGACGGTGGTGATGTTCGCACCCGAGGTGGTGGCGCCGATGATGTCGATGTTCTGGTAGGTCGCGCCGCTGATCATCGTGTCCGGCGTGCCGGCGATTTCGCTGGGGGTGCGCAAGTCGTAAACGGCCTTGATGCCCAGACCGTTGAGGGTCGCCAGGTCCGACGCCGTCGGCGTCAGCGCGTTGGAGCGGTAGAACACACCGGCGCGCATCGTGCCGTCGTGGGTCGTTGAGTAGGCCGTGGTGATACCGGCGATATCGCGGAAGTTGTCGATGCCCTTCAGGCGCGGGGTATCAAGGTCGGCCGCGTGGGCGGCGGCGATGGACAGACTCAACACGGACAGCGAACACAGAAGACGTGGAAACACGATGCAGCCTCATTGGAAACCGGTTGGGCTGCCCACTATCTACACCGCAATATGACTGAATATGGCAAATCTTCGAAAAGCGTAAATGGCGGCGCGATCTGTCCGGCGGGTGCGCGTTCTGTCCGCGACGCGGACTAAATCCTCACCGTGCTTTGACGTTTTTTTTGCAAGACGCCACGTAAATTGCTCGCTTCGGCCATCCTGGGAACCGTCAATGAACGACGCAGACGAAGAAATCCTGACGCAAGCGGCGCACTGGTGCCTGCGTTTGCAAGACGATACCTGCACGCCTGACGAGCGCCTGGAATTCCAGCAATGGATTCAGACCGACCCGCGCCACGCCTTCGAATACGCGAAGATGCTCGAGGTCTGGGAGCTCAGCGATCAACTGCCGGACGAGCGCGACAAGTCGAAAAAGCGCAAGGCCACGACGCTGCCGTGCAGCTTCGAAGAGTTTCAACGCAACCTGGCGCAGCGCAACTGATGCGCCGCGATACGCCGGGGTTGTTGATCTGACGCAAAGCTACGACACACCCTGGCTCGCCCAGTCCCGCACGGCCTGAGCGAACAACCGCAGCGCGGTGGGCGGATGACGGTTGGCCGGGTAATACAGACAAAGCCCGGAATAATTCGGGCTCCATTGCTCCAGCAAACGAACCAACCGCCCGGCCTGCATTGCCTCCGCCACCAGTGACTGCGGCACCCAGGCGATTCCCGCACCGGCCAGCGCGGCCTCGACCATCAGGTTGAGGTTGTCCATCGTCAACTGACCTTCCACATCCAGGCTGACGCTTTGTTCGCCCTGTTTGAATTCCCAGCGAAACAGACCACCACCGGTGAAGCGAAAGCGAATGCAGCGATGGGCCTTGAGATCCTGCGGCGCTTGTGGCGCCGGATGCTGTTGAAGGTAGTCCGGCGAAGCCACGGCAGCGAAACACACGTCCGGCCCGAAGCGGATGGCGATCATGTCGCGTGGCACGTCATCGATCAGCCGGATGCCGGCATCAAAACCGTCGCCGACAATGTCTTGCAGCGCAGCGTCGGCCACGAACTCGATGTGGATGTTCGGATAGCGGGCAATGAACTCGGGAACCACGTGGCGAATCAGCGGCCGGATCGATGACTCTGAGGCGCTGATGCGGATCGACCCTGAAGGGCTGATCCGGGCAGATGTAACCTCGTTGACCACGTTCGCCAGATCATTCATCAACGGTCGAACCCCGTTGAGCAACTGCTCCCCCGCCTCGGTCAGCGACACCGAGCGCGTCGTGCGGTTGAACAGGCGCATTTCCAGGCGCGCCTCCAGATTGCGCATCGAATGGCTGAGCGCCGACGAAGACACTCCCAACACCCGCGCGGCGCCACTGAAACTGCGCTGTTCGGCAATGGCGATGAAGGCGGTAAGGCCCGGCAGATCTGCGCGCAACATTGATGAAAATCCCTCACTAAGGCATGCAGTCAACCCTATATTGTTGAGCAATCAGCAGCAATATAGAGTCGTTCACCTCGTCGGGAATCCGGCTCTCACGTGAGATGAACCCATGAACAATTCAGCGAAAGTGATCGTGGTGATCGGTGCGGGTGCCATCGGCCAGGCAATTGCCCGGCGCGTCAGTGCCGGCAAGCATGTAGTGCTGGCCGATCTCAAGCAGGAAAACGCCGACGCAGCAGCAAAGGTCTTGCTCGATGCAGGTTTCGACGTGACCACCACCGTGGTGGACGTCGCCTCTCGCGCTTCAGTGCAAACGCTGGTCCGGACCGCTACCGCCCTCGGTGACATCAACGGGGTGATCCACGCGGCCGGGGTTTCGCCCTCGCAAGCGTCAGCCGCAACCATTTTGCGCGTCGACCTGTACGGCACGGCCGTCGTACTGGAAGAGTTTGGCCAGGTTATCGCCGCCGGCGGTTCGGCCATCGTGATTGCCTCGCAATCCGGTCACCGCTTGCCGGCACTGAGCGCTGAACAGAACAAGGCGCTGGCCACGACACCGACCGAGGAACTGCTGGCGTTGCCGATGCTGTCGGCCGAGCGCATCAGCGACCCGTTGCACGCCTATCAAGTCTCCAAACGCGGCAATTCGCTGCGGGTCATGGCAGAGGCCGTGCGGTGGGGTAAACGGGGTGCACGGGTCAATACGATCAGCCCGGGCATCATCTTCACGCCACTGGCCCGGGATGAGTTGAGCGGCCCGCGCGGTGAAGGCTACCGGCGCATGATCGAACGCAGCGCCGCCGGGCGTGGCGGCACACCGGATGAAGTGGCGGCCGTCGGCGCATTGCTCATGGGACCCGAGGGCACGTTCATCACCGGCAGCGACTTCCTCATGGATGGCGGTGTCACGGCGGCCTACTGGTATGGGGATCTGGCGCCGGACTAAATCACGCTTCATCCTTTATTCGGGGTTAGAATCCGCCCGGTTCGGCTAACAGTTTAAGGATGACCCCGGCATGTCCACCCTCGACACCTCCCTGCAAGACACCGCCGCCCCCGACGGCGTCTGCTTCGGCTGCGGCAGCAGCAACCCGCACGGCTTGCACATCAAGAGTTTCTGGCACGAGGACGGCGTGCACGTCATGGCCGAGCACATCCCCGAAGCCAAATACTGCGGCTGGCCGGAGCTGGTCTACGGCGGCCTGATCGCGATGCTGGTGGACTGCCATTCCAACTGGACGGCGATGGCTTATCACTACCGCGCTGAAGGGCGTGAAGCCGAAAGCCTGCCGCGCATCAACTGCGTCACCGGCAACCTCGGCATCAAGTTCATCAAGCCGACACCGATGGGCGTGCCGCTGACGTTGAAGGCCCGAGTCGAAGGTGAAGTCGGACGCAAGAGCCGGGTGATCTGCGAGGTGTATGCCGGGGAGGTGCTGACGGCGGTGGGTGATTCGGTGTTTGTTCGGGTGGATACCGAACAACTGGCGGCGGCCGCTCATGGGCGCAATGAAGACCAATGAGTAGCCGAGCAAAAAACATGGCGCTGATTGTCGTCATCAGCCTGATGGTGGTTGGCGGCCTGAATTGGCTGATGAACGAATCCTGGCTGATCGCCACGCAAGCAAGCGGCGAAGATGCTTTCTCGTATCTGATAATCGAGATTTTGCAGGCGGTGGCCATCCACTCGGTGGCAGTGGCATTCATCCCGCTGCTGTTGGCGTTCTTTAGACAGACACTCGCCAGTTATGTCGTGCTGATACTGATGCTGTCGCTCTACATGCTGCTCATTACCGGCCTCAATGCGGTCGGCCCGGCCATCGCCGGACTCATGATCGCAGCGGTGGCTTACGCGGTGTTCACAAAATCGGTCAACCTGATCCGGTACTTTCGCGCGAAGTGACCCGATTCAGCGTTCGGGGCTGCTGGTGGAAATCAAATGCATGGCCGTGCGCAGGCGCGCTATACCTGTGTAGTGCTTTTCACCACCAACGCGAGGCGTTGAACCATGGACTTGACCCTCTATTACCACCCGTTGTCGTCCTACTGCCACAAGGTACTGATCGCCCTTTACGAACACGGCACCGCATTCGACAAGCGCGTCATCGACCTGTCCAGCGAAGCCGAACGAGCCGAGCTGCGGGCCCTGTGGCCGCTGGTCAAATTCCCGGTGCTGCATGATCGTGCCCGCCAGCGCAGCGTGCCTGAGTCGAGCGTGATCATCGAGTATCTGGATCACTACCATGCCGGCGCTGGCCGGCTGATCCCCGACGATTGGGACACCGCCCTGCAAGTTCGACTCTGGGACCGATTTTTCGACAACTACGTGATGACGCCGATGTCGCAGATTGTCGCCGACCGCATCCACGACCGACACGACGACCTGACCAGCCAGCGCACCCTGCTAAACACCGCGTACGGCATGCTCGAACGTCAGTTGGCGACCCGTCAGTGGATCGCCAGCCCGGACTTCAGCATGGCCGATTGCTCCGCGAGCCCGGCCCTGTTTTACGCCAGCACGCTGGTGCCGTTCCCCGGCGACCATGGCCACTTGAATGCCTATTTCGAGCGGCTGGTTCAGCGCCCCGCTTTCAAACAGGTCCTTGAAGAAGCCAAACCGTGGTTTGACTTCTATCCCTTTGCCGAGGCGATTCCCCCACGGTTTCGCTGAACGCGACCCTTACGCCGGCTGGTGACTGGTCACGCAGTGAATCCCGCCACCACCGGCCGCGATGGCGTCGATGTTGATCTGCACCACGTCGCGGTTCGGGTAGAGCTGCTTGAGCAGGTCGAAGGCCTTCTTGTCGGCGTCCTTGTCGCCGAACTCCGGGGCGATGACCGCGCCGTTGATGACGAAGTAGTTGATGTAACCGGCCGCGAAGTCGTCGTTGTTCTTGTTGAACTTGGTCTTGCGTGGTTTCAGCGGTGGCGAAACGGTGTGGATCTGCAGCGGGCGACCGTCGGCGTCGGTGGCCTTTTTCAGGATCTCCAGGTGCGCCAGCGTGACCTTGTTGTCGTAGGATTTCGGGTCGGTGTCGAGGTTGGCGATGACCACGCCAGGCTTGACGAAACGTGCGTAGAAATCGACGTGAGCGTCAGTGATGTCCTTGTCCTTGATGCCCGGCAGCCAGATGATTTTGCGCAGGCCCAGGCGTGCCTTCAGTTCCGCCTCGACGTCAGCCTTGCTCCAGCCGGGGTTGCGGTTGCTGTTGACCCAGCAGCTTTCGGTCATGATCCCGGTGCCGTGGCCATCGACCTCAATGCCGCCGCCCTCGCCCACCAGTTCGCTGCGGATGTAGGTCGCTTGTGCGTCTTGCGCCACTCGTTGGGCGATTTTCGCGTCTTTGGAGTGCTGCTGCTTGTTGCCCCAGCCGCTGAAATTGAAGTCCACCGCGCCGAGGCCGCTTTTGTCATCGATGACGAAGTTGGCGCTGATGTCACGCATCCAGATGTCGTCGAGGTTGGCGATCTGGTAGGTGATGTTGGAGGTGCCGCAAATCTCTTCGGCCAGGCTGCGTTCGCCGCTGCGGCAGTAAATGGTCAGCGGCTCATAACGGGCGATGGCGCGGGCGATCCGGCCCAGCGCTTCCTGGACGTCTTCGGTGAAATCTTCCCAGATCGCGTCCTGCGCGCCGAAGGCCATGTAGGCGCGTTCGTGTTTGTCGCCCTCGTCGGGCATGAACCAGCGACCTTCGCTGGCCGCCAGCACCCGCGCCGGGGACAGGCCGAGGCCCATGACGGCAGCGCCTACTCCGGCGGCGACTGAAACCTGTTTGATGAACTCGCGACGAGTCGGCATGTGTACGTTCCTGATGTGTAAGGGGGCCGCCGGGGCGGCCCGGAAAAATCACTTTGCAGTGGCGGTCTTGAACTTGGTCCAGGTGCGCATGCGGGCACGCATGTCAGCCTGGGGAATGTCCTTGCCCGGTATCAGACGAGCATAGGTCGCTTCGTCGAGGTAGATGTCCGGGTTGTTGCGCATGGCCTCATCCACGTTTGGCCGGGCCTTGGCGTTGGAGGTCGGGTAACCGGTGAAATTGCTGATCGCGGCCATGTTCTCCGGGCGCATCACGAAGTTGATGAAGGCATAAGCGTATTCCGGGTGTTTGGCATCGACCGGAATGGCCATGGTGTCCATCCACACCGTGGTGCCCTCGCGAGGCACGCGGTACTGGAAGCGGGTCTGTTTGCCGGCACTGTCCGAGGTGCGCTGGGCCTGGGTCATGTCACCGCTGTAGCCAAGGGACAGGCACAGGTTGCCGTTGACCAGATCGGTGACCGGTTGCGACTGAAACTTGCGGATGTGCGGCCGCAGCTTCATCAACAAGTCACTGGCCGCCGCCAGATCCGCAGGCTTGGCGCTGCGCGGGTCGCGGCCCAGATAATTGAGCACCACGGCCAGCACTTCGTCCGGCGAGTCGATCATCGAAATCCCGCAATCGGCAAACTTGGCGGCCAGTTCCGGTTTGAACAGCATGTCGAGGCTGTTGACCGGGGCGTCGGCCATGCGCTGCTTGATCTGCTCGGCGTTGTAGGTCAGGCCGATGGTGCCCCAGGTGTACGGCACCGTGGCCTTGTTCGAATGCTCGTAATGACTGCGCAGCTTTTGCAGGCCCGGCTCGATGTCGTTCATCGCCGTGACCTTCGAAGGATCCAGCGGCAACAGGCTGCCGGCACGCATCAGCCGCTCGGCCACCGTGTCGCCGGGGAAGATCAGGTCGTAGCCGCTGCCACCGGAGAGCATCTTGGCCTCCAGGGTTTCACTGCCGTCCATCACGTCGTAGATCACCTTGATCCCGGTTTCGGCGGTGAACTTTGTCAGCGTGTCTTCGGCGAAATAATCCGCCCAGTTGTACAGCCGCAATGTCTTGTCTTCGGCGTGCACGGCCGGCATCAAACCGGCCAGCGCCAGGCCCAGAGCGCCCAGCAACCACTTGTGTGAAGTAGGCATATCAGACTCCTTGAGGATTCCAGCGGGCGTGAAGGTGACGGCCGTCCTGGCTCAACAAGGCGCCGTACATTTCCGGGCGACGGTCGCGGTAAATGCCCCAGCTCAAGCGATCTTCACGCATGGCTGCCAGATCGAGGCTTTGCACCAGCACACCAGTGCTGGCGCGGTCGGCTTCGGCGAGCATTTTTCCCTTGTGGTTGCAGATGAACGACGAGCCGTAGAAATTCATTTGCAGCGCCGCATCGGTGCCCGCCACTTCACGGCCAACGCGGTTGGACGCGATCACCGGCAGCAGGTTGGCAGCGGCGTGGCCACGCATGGTCATCTGCCAGTGGTCCCGCGAATCCAGATCCGCGCAGCCCGGTTCCGAGCCGATGGCCGTCGGGAATAGCAACACTTCGGCGCCCATCAAGGCCAGGCAACGGGCGGTCTCCGGGAACCACTGATCCCAGCAGATACCCACGCCCAGACGACCGAACGCGGTGTCCCAGACTTTGAAACCGGTGTCGCCGGGGCTGAAATATTCCTTCTCCTGATAGCCGATGGCGTTGGGGATGTGGGTCTTGCGGTACACACCCAGCAAACGCCCGTCGGCATCGGCCACGCTCAGGGAGTTGAAGTAGGCATTGCCGGCCTTCTCGTACCAGCTCAGCGGCAGCACCACGCCAAGTTCACGGGCAAGCGCGGCGAAACGCGACAGCACCTGACTGTCACGAAACTCCTCGGCCAGCGCCATGTGATGGTGGCTCTGTTCGATGCAGAAATACGGCGTGGCGAACAACTCCTGCAACAGGATCACTTGTGCGCCCTGTGCGGCCGCTTCACGCACCAACTGCTCGGCGCGATCGAGGTTACTTTTCAGATCCCAGGTGCACGGCATCTGGGTAGTAGCGACTTTCAGCAACGTCATCGATCAACCCTCCACCGGCCAGGCTGGCTGTTGCTGGGTGATGCAGTGCACACCGCCGCCGCCATGGGCCAGATGATTGATCTGCACCGGCACCACTTCACGTCCCGGGAACGCCTTGGCCAGCGTTTCTGCCGCGACATGGTCGGCCTCGATGCCGTACGCCGGCATGATGATTGCGCCGTTGGCGATGTAGAAATTGGTGTACGAGGCGCAGAAGACTTCAGCTTCGGTGTCCACCGCATCGGTGGCTTCATACAACTCGATCAGCTCGAATTTGCGGCCCTGGGCGTCGGTGGCCAGTTCCAGTGCGCGGCGGTTTTCCCGCACCACTTCGGCGTACACCGAGCTGCGATCATGGGTGGCGTCCACCAGCAACACGCCGGGACGAGCAAAAGCGCAGACGCCATCGACGTGGCCGTCAGTCATGTCGCCGGTGACGTAATCCGGATCGCCCGGCAGCCAGATGGTTTTCTTCACGCCGAGCAGGCGACTGAAGATCTCTTCCATCTCGGCTTTGCTCACGCCGAGGTTGCGGTTGGGGTTGAGCAGCACCGATTCGGTGGTGATCAACGTGCCCTCGCCGTCCACGTGGATCGCGCCGCCCTCGTTGCTCAGCGCCGTGCCGAAGCACTCGCCGCCCAGGTGATTGAGCACGCGACGGGCCAGGCTTTCGTCCAGGTCGTGAGCCGACTTGCCGCCCCACGCGTTGAAGCGCCAGCTCACCCCGGCCAGACCTTGCTCCGGATGAACCACGAAACTTGGGCCGGAGTCGCGGCACCAGCTGTCGTTGACTGCCAGCGGAATCAGTTCGATGTTCGGTCCGCACAAGGCTTTGGCACGGGCGATTGCCGATGGATCGACGACCATTTTCACCGGTTCGAACCGGGCGATGGCGTTGGCGACGCGAGCGAAATCTTCCTGCACCAACGGCAAGGTGACGCGCCAGCCCGACTCCCACAGGGCCTGATTGTGTGGCCAGACCATCCAGGTCGCGGCGTGCGTTACCCACTCTGCCGGCATCATCCAACCGCTGTTGTTGTTTTTGTTCTGCTGCATGGTAAAAAGCCCTTTGAGTTAAGCCATTGTGTTCAATGAAAACAGCCTTGGCGGCGTTGACGTGCATGCTAATGGCGGCCTTACGGGCAAACAAACGATGGATTTAGCGGAAAACTGATTAGAGGAACTTATCGATCATGCTGAAACACTGGCCACCCCTCAGTTCGTTGCGCGGCTTCGAAGCGGCCGCGCGGCTGGGCAGTTTTCACAAAGCCGCCGAGGAACTGAGCCTCACGCAATCGGCCATCAGCCAGCAGATTCGCAGCCTTGAGGCGTACCTGGAGCAGCCGCTGTTTTTCCGCAGCGGACGCAGCGTCAGCCTGACCGACGCCGGCCACGACCTGCTCAGCACCACTCAGGCGATGCTGCAGCAACTGTCGGTCGGGATTCGGCGGCTGGGGCAATACCAGAAACCCAATCAACTGGTGCTCAACACCACGCCGGCGTTTGCCAGGCACTGGTTGCTGCCACGGCTGGGGGATTTCCGCCGCCAGCACCCGAATGTGGACCTGTGGATTTTCAGCACCGACGAAGTGCCGGAGATGGCGACCCAGACCATCGATCTGGCGGTGCGCGACGACATCAGCTCCCAGGCCGAATGCAGCTTCAAAGTGCTGCACGCTGATCGACTGTATCCGGCGTGTCATCCAAGTCTGCTGGCGGTTCCGCCTGCACAGCGCACCACCCTGCACGGCGAGCGGGAAATGGACTGGAGCCATTGGGCAGTGGAGTCCGGGATCGACGTCGGCCAGCAGGATCAGGGCCTGAACTTCTCCGATCCGGGTCTGTTGCTGGACGCAGCGTGCGGCGGGCTCGGCATCGCGCTGGTCAGCCAGTTGCTCAGCCGCAAGGCCCGGGCCGAAGGGCTGTTGCAGCCCTTGGTGGACGACACCATTCGCGGCCCGAACTGGGCGCTGCTGACCCACCGCGACAGCGAAAGCGATCCGATGGCCCGCAGTTTTACCGAGTGGTTGCTGGCGAACCTGAGCGACCCATGACCGGTGCGTGGCGGGCCATTACCTCGGCGATCCAGTCGATGAACACCCGCAGCTTGCGGCTGATGTGGCGGTTCGGCGGGTAGGCGACATAGAGCGGCATCGGATCGAGGCGCCAGTCTTCGAACAGCGGCACCAGATTACCGCTCGCCTCGTGAGCCTTGGACATGTACTTGGGCAGCCACAACACGCCCAGCCCCGCGAGGCCCGCCGACAGGTAGGCATTGCCGTCATCGACGGCCAGCACGTGCCGGCCCTTGATCTGCAGATCTTCGTGTTCGTTGTGCAGGGCGTAAGGCACGGGTTTGCCGGTGCGCGCCCAGAGGAAACCGACCACCCGGTGATGGCTGTCTTCCAGCTCTCGGGGATGCGCCGGGGTGCCGGCACGGGCCAGATAGCTCGGCGCGGCATACACGCCAAGTTGAAGATCCGCCACCTTCCGGGCCATCAGTGACTGATCCCGCAGCTCCCCGCCGCGCACCACGCAATCGACGTTCTCATCGATGATGTCGACGATCCGGTCGCTGACGCCCATGTCGATCTGGATCTCCGGATAGCGCGCGCAAAACTCGGGCAGCGCCGGCACCAGAATCAGATTGGCCAAGGGGCTCGGCACATCGACCCGCAAGCGACCCTTGGGCTGGGCTGACGCGCCGGGAAGGCTGGTTTCGGCATCGTCCATGTCGGCCAGCAGCTTGATCACCCGCTCGTAGTAAGCCGCGCCGTCCGCCGTGGCGTTGACCTTACGCGTGGTGCGGTTGAGCAACTTGACCCGCAGGCGTGCCTCCAGCTGCTGCACCAGATGGGTCACGGTGGTCTTGCTCATGTGCAGGGTTTCGGCGGCTTTGGTGAAACTCCCCGCCTCCACCACCCGGGCGAAGGCTTGCATCGCGTCAAAACGGTCCATATCCAACCTCTAATAGCGGCTCGATTGTTTGGGATTTACAAACAGTGATCACCAAGGTTGCGCGTTTATCGCGACGAGGCAAGTCCCTAGAGTTTCTCCATCGCAGGTTTTCAACCCATTGAAGGAGACACTCCATGACCAACGCTCAGCCAAAACGTGACGTGGTTTTCCCGCCCGGACGCCATGCCCTTTACGAGCGCAACCGCTATTCGCCGGCCGTACGCTCCAACGGTTTTCTGTTTGTCTCCGGCCAGGTCGGCAGTCTTGAGGACGGCTCGCCCGAGCCAGATCTGAAACAACAGGTGCGCCTGGCCTTCACCAACCTGAATGCGATTCTCGGCGCAGCCGGCGGCAGCTTTGATGACGTGGTGGACGTGACCGTGTTCATGGTCGATCCACAATCGACCTTCGAAACCATCTGGGAAGTGGTGCCGGAGTTCTGGGGCGAGGCGCCGCATCCGACCATTACGGCGGTCGGTGTGACGTGGCTGTATGGCTTTCAGTTCGAGATCAAGGTGATCGCCAGGCTGTCGGAATGACCTGATATCGCGTCGATTTGCAGCACGGGCCGACAGTCTTCAGACTGTCGGCCCGCCTTCCTTTTGCGATCCATCGCCATGCCCGACACCTTGTTGAAGCCCAGTCTGCCCGGCATCGCCCTGCGCCGCTGGCGCGTGCTGCACCGCGTCAAGCAGAGCCATGCCGCCGAGTTGTTCAAGGTCACCCAGTCGACGATTTCCCGTTGGGAAAGCGGCGTGCTGGCAATGGACCCGGAGGCGCATCGGCAACTCGAGACTTTGCTCGCGGCGCGACTCGACAGCGCGGCCGATCAGGCCCTCGCACGACTGGTTACGGACAGTGCGCGCCCGGTTCACCTGGTCTGCGACCTTACCCATCGCTTGCTGGCCTGCTCCCCGGCCCGCGCCGCGCAGTTCAGCAGTCCGCTGAGCGATGTGCTGGGGCAATCGCTGTGGCGCTTTGCGACGGCGGAAATCCAGCACAAGGAGTCCTTGCTGGATGACGCTGGCTGGCGAGAAGTCCAGGCGCCACCGGCACTGGAATTCGTCACCGGCCACAATGATTCAACCCTCGTTCCCATCCGCGAAAGCCTTTGCCGCTGGACGCGAATTGCGCTTTCAGACGGCACCGCCGCACGACTGGTAGAAACGCTGTAGGCCGAGTGCCGCATATTTTATGCGTGGACGATGATCGAGGCCGGGCCTAGGCTTTGAGCCCTGCTCTCTTTATCCCGGCCACCGTATGAACCTCGAAAAAATCAAGGGACGCCTCGACTTTCTGCGCGAAGCAGAACGGCTCAAGGACGTCCTCAGAAGCGCTCACACCTCTTTCGGTCGCAACGAAAGCACCGCCGAACACAGCTGGCGTCTGTGCCTGATGGTGATCGTGTTCGCCGACGACCTGTCCGGGCTCGACCTGCTGAAAGTCCTGAAAATGTGCGTCATCCACGACCTCGGCGAAGCCATCAACGGTGACATCCCGGCGGTCGATCAAGCCGATTTTCCCGACAAGGGCGAACAGGAGCGCAACGACTTGCTGCTGCTCACCCGCTCCCTGGACGACGCACTGAGAAACGAAATCCTCGCGCTCTGGGACGACTACGAAAACGCCCGTTCTCCCGAAGCCAAAGCGGTGAAGGCGCTGGACAAGCTGGAAACACTTTTACAACACACTCAAGGCAAGAATCCGCCAGACTTCGACTATGGCTTCAACCTGGCCTACGGCAAGCAATACACCAACGCCGATCCGCTGTTCGAAACCCTTCGAGCCCTGATCGACCGGGATACCCGAGAACGCATGAATACAAATATCACCCTCCGCAACGAACGCCCCGAAGACATCGACGCCATCGCCCGAATCACCGAGGCCGCGTTCCAGCACGAAGAACACTCCAGCCACACCGAACAATTCATCGTCAACGCCTTGCGCCGCGCCGGTCAGCTCAGCGTTTCGCTGGTGGCCGTCGAGAACGACACGGTGGTCGGCCATGTCGCCATTTCACCCGTGACGATTTCCTCCGGAACACAGGACTGGTATGGCCTCGGCCCGATCTCCGTGTGCCCGACCCGCCAGCAGCAAGGCATCGGCTCGGCGCTGATGAAAGCCTCGCTGGCGGAGTTGCAGCGCATTGGCGGGGTTGGCTGCGTGGTGCTTGGCGATCCGGGCTACTACGGCCGCTTCGGCTACAAGGCCCATGCAGGTCTGGAGTTGCCGGGGATTCCGGCGGAGTATTTTCAGGCGTTGGCGTTTGGCGGTGAGTTGCCGATCGGTGTCGTCAGCTACCACAAGGCTTTTGACGCCACCGAGTAACCGTTCGCTGTCGTTCAAAGCGGCAGCGAGCAACTCGAATTGCTCACAATCCGTGTTCAACGGCTTCACCAAAGCGCTCTTGATGCCGTTTCGGCGATCAATATTCTGTCAGTAGCCGTTTTTGCACCTGACAGAAAAGAGCCCACGCCATGCCCAGCCCGAGAACCCTGTACCAGAAACACATCGACAGTCACACGGTCTGCACCCTCGACGATCAGGGCCACGTGCTGCTTTACATCGACCGCCAGGTCGCCAACGAATACACCAGCCCGCAAGCTTTCAGCGGTTTGCGCGACGCCGGACGCAAGGTCTGGCGCCCGGCTGCCACGCTGGCGGTGGTCGATCATGTGAACCCTACAGCGCCGACCCGCACTGCGACCATGCCCGACGCGGGCGGTGCGCGGCAGGTGTCGTATTTCGAAGAGAACTGCCGTGACTTCGGCATCGAGCTGTTCGATGTGCTGGACAAGCGCCAGGGCATCGAACACGTCGTGGCGCCGGAACAGGGTTTCATTCTGCCGGGCATGGTGGTCGCGGCCGGTGACAGCCACACCACCACCTACGGTGCACTGGGCGCGTTCGGCTTTGGCATCGGCACCTCGGAAATCGAGCACCTGCTGGCGACGCAAACCCTGGTCTACAAACGCCTGAAAACCTTGCGCGTAACGGTCAATGGCGAGCTCGGTGCGGGCGTCACGTCGAAAGACATCATCATGGCCCTGATCGAAAAGATCGGCGCTTCGGGAGCCACCGGTTATGCGATCGAATTCACTGGCCCGGCGATCAGCGACCTCAGCGTCGAAGCGCGCATGACCATCTGCAACATGGCCGTGGAGGCTGGCGCCCGTGGTGCGTTCATGGCGCCGGACGACAAGGTCTTCGCCTATCTGCAACTCAAGCCGCGCACGCCCAAAGGGGAAATCTGGGAACAGGCCGTCGAGCGCTGGAAAACCCTGCACAGCGATCATGGCGCGGTGTTCGATCGTGAAGTCAGCCTAGATGTCACCGCGCTGGAACCGATGGTCACCTGGGGCACCAGCCCGGATCAGGCCGCCCCGATCGGCGGACGAGTGCCGGACCCGGCCGGCCAGCCCGACCCGATTCTGCGTCAGGGTCTGCAACGCGCCCTCGATTACATGGGCCTGACACCCGGCACGCCACTGAACGAAGTGGTGATCAGCCACGCCTTCATTGGCTCCTGCACCAATGCGCGGATCGAAGATTTGCGTGACGTGGCCCGCGTGGTGCACGGCAAGCGAGTCGCGGCTCACGTGCGGGCGATGATCGTGCCCGGCTCGACGCGGGTACGCGATCAGGCCGAAGACGAAGGGCTGGCGCAGATCTTTCTCGATGCCGGTTTCGAGTGGCGGCAATCAGGCTGCTCGATGTGCCTGGCGATGAACGACGACGTACTGGCAACCGGTGATCGCTGCGCCTCCAGCACCAATCGCAACTTCGAAGGCCGCCAGGGCGCGGGTGCGCGCACGCACTTGATGAGCCCGGCAATGGTCGCGGCAGCCGCCATCACCGGACATTTGACTGACGTTCGCGCCTTCGCGCCGGGAGTTTGAGCCATGCAACCTTTCACCATCATCAGCGGCAGTGCCGCGCCGTTCCTGGCTGCCAACATCGACACTGATGTGATCATGCCCAAGCAGTTCCTCAAGGGCATTGATCGTCAGGGCCTGGATCGAGGGCTGTTTTTCGATCTGCGCTTTCTCGCCTCCGGCGAACCCGCCCCTGACTTCGTGCTCAATCAACCGGCCTGGCAGGACGCCGCGTTTCTGGTGACCGGCCCCAATTTCGGCTGCGGTTCCAGCCGGGAACACGCGGTATGGGGCTTGAAGCAGGTCGGGATCCGGGCACTGATCGGCACCACGTTTGCCGGGATTTTCTATGACAACTGTCAGCGCAACGGCGTGCTGGCGATTCAACTTGATGTAGAGCAGTTCAAACAGATCGCCGACGTCATCAGCGTTCCGGCGACCGCGCACATCCGCGTGAACCTGCCCCAGCAAACCATCGAACTGGCGGACGGAAAACTGATCGCTTTCGAGATTGATGAGCTGCGCAAACAGTCACTGTTGCTGGGGCTGGACGCCATCGGCACGACGCTGCAACGGGCCGAGCAGATTCGCGCTTTTGAAGCGCGGCATCTCGCGGAAAATCCCTGGTTGGGCTGAAAACAAAAAACCGGGCGGTTCACTGAACCACCCGGCTTCATTCAACCGACAAGTCGCGAAAATACTCTTCGAGAAATTCCACACACACCCGCAATTTGGCCGACTCGCTGAGCCGTGTCGGGTACACCGCCCAGACGTTGGCACTCTGGGTGTAATCCTCCAGCACCTGTACCAGCCGCCGCTGTTCGAGCATCGGTTTGACGTCCCACATCGAGCGCAACAGAATCCCGCCGCCGCTCAAGGCCCACTCCATCACGATTTCGCCACTGTTGGAGGACAACGGGCCGCTGACCCGCACCGATTCTTCTTGCCCATCGCGGGTCAGGTTCCAGATGCCGAATGAATTGTTGCGCTCCTTGAGCACCAGGCAATCGTGATCCTTCAGGTCCTCGAGCGATTGCGGCGTACCCCGGCGTTCGAGGTACTCCGGCGTGGCGCACAGCACTCGCCGATTGCTGACCAGTTTGCGCGCCAGGTGCTGGCCCGGCAGATCATCGCCGACAAGGATTTCCAGATCGAAGCCCTCGCCCACCAGATCGACCACGCGATCAAATACGTCCAAGCGAATGTCGAGCTTCGGGCACGTTCGGGACAGCTCACTGATCGCTGGCGCGACGTGATTGCGGCCGAACCCGAAGCTGCTGCAAATGTGCAGCGAACCCGCCGGCTGGTGCCGGGCCTGGGCAATCTCGCCGAGAAAGTCATCGAAATCACCCAGCAGTTTTTCCGCCCAGATCCGCACTCGTTCACCATCGTCGGTCAATGCAATACGCCGTGTCGTGCGGTGCAACAGCTTTGTCGAGAGCGTGGTTTCAAGCACCGCGATGCGCTTGCTGACGTAGGCCGGTGAATAACCCAACTCATCGGCGGCGCTGGCGAAGCTGTTCTTGCGGATGACGGTGAGGAAAACCTTGAGGTCTTCGGGCAAGGGAAATTGGTCACGATTCGTGTTCATAGGCCGAATTTTTTCACTATTTATCTCGCAATCGGTGAAGGATAGCAGCGGCCATGACCGTTCGGCGCTTTTTCTGGCAGCCCCGTACAAACGGGGCTAGGGTTGCGTGGCTGGCGATATGCTGGCCATTTGGCAAACATCTCTCGATGGGCGCCATCAGCCGCACTGGAAGAAAAATCAGGGATGGTTTTTGTGGTTGCGGGTTATTACGACCTATCCCTGTGTTTCGTTGCTTTCTATCAAGGACAGAAAGATGACCAACGTACAGGTGAGCTCCCCCCCTTTGCCGTTCCGGCAAACCTCATTACTGACGCCCGCCGCGAGGCCTGACGGTTTTGGCTGACGACGCCTGCGCGTGAGTCGAGACAAAGACCTCGAACCCGCGCGAATCAACTGACCCGCTCCATCGGATCCAGACGGATCAGGCGTTCACGTAGCCGGGAACCACTGTCGCCAGTCGTTCTTGCCGTTGGCTGTCGCCTGCCTGTCAGGGAAGGCTCCCCTCGCCTGAAGGGGACGTTTGGCAACCACCACGAGGAAACCCTCGATATGACTGGCTCAAAACACAACATGCCGCCTTACGGCGTCGCCATCCAGAGCGCTATCACGGGAGGCGATCTGCAACAGATGAAGACTTTGTTGAAACAGCGCGATTCGACGAAGCCGGAAGCGAAAGAGCTGCAAACCGCGTACGAAAAACTGGCCAAAGAAGTTTCCCGTCTGGAAAAACACTAAGGCCATTTCCCACATTGCAATGGAGGCAATCACTATGTCAGCTACTCAGCAAAATGTCGGCTTGTTCCCGTTGAGTTACCGCATTGGTACGGGGCTGCCCGGCGCGCAAAGTCTGTTGCTCAACCTGTTGGTGTCCACGCCGCAGCATGAGGTCAGCGGCGGCGCCACCGTCACTCAAGCGACCAACCCGCCGCTCGATATCCACTCTGATGTGTGGGGCGAGTACACCTACCTGACCGTCATGAAGCCGGGCGTCAGCAAAATCCTGATAACCGCCGAAGGCAATCATGGCGGCCACGGCTCCAACTCCATCATCAACTTCAAGATTCGTCTGGTGGTCGGTACTGACTGGAAAGAAGGTATCGCCAATTACCAATACCTCAATGGCACGCACTGGGTCGAGGTCAACAATGTCCCTGTGCACCTGGCGGAAGTGCAGTCGAAGGTCTTCCCACCGTTTGAGCCAGGCCCGGTCATCATTCAGCATTACCCGCCGATTCTGCCCCTGTATGCCGCTCCTATCCAGAGCGCCATCGCCAGCGGCGACCTGGCCCAGATGAAGAATCTGGCGAAGCTGGCCAAGCAGCAACTGGACCAGCAACCACAATTGCAGAGCGCACTGGAAGCCGCGAAGAAGGAAATCAGCCGGTTGCAGGCACGCTGAGCCGACCACTGAATCCATCATTCACTTTAGGGAGTAACACCATGTCGATCGGACTTTTCCATACCCGCCTCATCGCCAGCAATTCATTGCTCGGCGCGCCGGTTCTGACCCTCGACCTGCTGGTCAATACCGTCAGCAAAAAGGTCAGCGGAGTTGCCAGTGTCTTCCAAAGCACCTGGCCGCCGGTCAATTTCCGGGCGCGAGTCTGGGGCGACTACAGCGAGGCCAAACTGACCTCGGCGGTCGAGAATCACATCGTCCTCGTCCTCGACGGCAGCCCGAGCGGCCCGTACAGCCAGATCGCCGAGACTTTTCATCTCAAAGGCATCCTTGATGGCACCTGGGAGAGCGGATTTGTCGATTACAGCTACGACGGGCATCAGGTGAAACACGTCGCCGTGCATCAGGCGCCGACCATCGAGCCGCAACCGCACGAGCGTCACTTCCAGCCGCTGTATGCCGTGGCCGTGCAGCAAGCGCAAACCAGTGGCGATCTGGCGCAGCTGAAAACCGTGGTGCAACAGGGTGAGCAGCAACTGGCCCACCAAGGCGCGTTACGCAGTGCCCTTGAGCATCTGAACGCAGAAATCGCGCGTCTGGAAGCACGCTAAACCGCACGCCCCGGGCGAGGTCACTGCTGGCCTCGCCCGGTCTTGCGGCGAATCGAGATCAGTCCAATTGTGCCGCGCACAGGACCGTGCGCAAGGATCTCCCATGACAGACATCCGCCCTGCCCGCTACCTCAATGACACCGATCTCAAACGCTACGTGCCGGTGCACGTGGTCTGGGAAATCACCCTGGCCTGCGACCTCAAATGCCTGCATTGCGGCTCGCGCGCAGGGCATCGACGCCCCGATGAACTGAACACCCGTGAATGCCTTGATGTGATCGATTCCCTCGCCGCACTCGGCACCCGCGAAATCACTTTGATCGGCGGCGAAGCCTATTTGCGCAAGGACTGGACGCAACTGATCCAGGCCATCCACGACCACGGCATGTACTGCGCGATCCAGACCGGCGGACGCAACCTGACACCGGCGAAGATGCAAGCGGCGGTTGATGCGGGCCTCAACGGGGTCGGAATTTCTCTGGATGGACTCGCGCCGTTGCACGACCAGGTGCGCAACGTCCCCGGCTCCTTCGACAAGGCGGTCGACACTCTGCGCCGGGCCAAGGCGTCCGGGCTGGCCGTCAGCGTCAACACCCAGATCGGTGCGGCTACGTTGCCTGATTTGCCGGAGCTGATGGACACGATCATTGAACTCGGCGCCACCCACTGGCAGATCCAGATCACCGTGGCCATGGGCAATGCGGTGGATCACCCGGAACTGTTGCTGCAACCCTACCAGTTGCTTGAAGTGATGCCGCTGCTCGCGCGGTTGTACCGCGAAGGCGTGGATCGCGGCCTGCTGATGAACGTCGGCAACAACATCGGTTATTACGGCCCTTACGAACATTTGTGGCGTGGCTTCGGTGACGAGCGCGTGCACTGGAGCGGCTGCGCGGCGGGTCAGACCGTACTGGCGCTCGAAGCCGACGGCACGGTGAAAGGCTGCCCGTCACTGGCGACCGTCGGTTTCTCCGGCGGCAACGTGCGCAACATGAGCCTGCACGATATCTGGCATTACAGCGAAGGCATCCACTTCGGTCGCCTGCGCTCGGTCGACGACCTGTGGGGCTACTGCCGCAGTTGCTATTACAACGATGTCTGCCGGGGCGGCTGCACCTGGACTTCGCACTCATTGCTGGGCAAACCCGGCAACAACCCGTACTGCCATTACCGTACCCTGGAACTGCAAAAACGCGGACTGCGCGAGCGTATCGTCAAGATTGAAGATGCGGCGCAGCGTTCCTTCGCCGTCGGACGCTTTGACCTGATCACCGAACGCATCGACACCGGCGAGCACGTCAGCAGCGTCAGTGACAGCGGCCAGGTGATCAAACTCGCCTGGATCAATCAGGGCCAGAAATCCCCTGAGGAAGGACGCATCCCCGTGCAACTGGCGCTGTGCCGCAGCTGCCTGCAATACATCCACCCCCATGAATCGATCTGCCCGCATTGCCACGCCGACGTCGCCGCCGCCGAAGCCAGGCACCAGACGGACCGCGCCCGTCAGCAGGCGATCATGAACACGTTGACGGGTTTGCTGGGGGTGGCGCCGAGTACTTTGATATGAAATCGGGTTCAAGCGCCCGCAGGATTCGGGCGCTTGGCCCCCTCAGGCGTCTTGAAAATCCGGCCGTTTCAACCGCTCCGGGAAATAAGTAGCTGTTTTCCATGAAATTTATTTGCTTCAGGGGTTCCCAGAACGCAAGAGCGCTGGTAAAGTGCCGCCCACTGTTGCAGAGGTCCTCTCGGGACTGAAACCAATAGCTACAGGGGCGTCGCCAAGCGGTAAGGCAGCAGGTTTTGATCCTGCCATGCGTTGGTTCGAATCCAGCCGCCCCTGCCATTTTTTCCTCGTTTCACCCTCCCCCGCTTCACCTCTGCCTCAACGGCAAATCATTTCCTTGTATTCAACGTAATCGCCGAACGCACCAGCGCTTTCAGTGCCTTTGCATCTATTTTGTCGTCCTCGTGAACATCAATCGCCCGCCGGGTATTGCCCTCCAGACTGGCATTGAACAGTCCCGAGGGATCCTCCAGCACCGCGCCTTTGGCAAACGTCATTTTCACCACGGCCTTGTAGGTTTCCCCGGTGCAAATGATGCCGTTGTGTGACCAGACCGGAACGCCCCGCCACTTCCACTCCTCGACGACCTGCGGGTCGGCCTCGTGAATGATCGCGCGGATCTCGGCCAGTTTCTGGCCGCGCCAGTCGTTCAGTTCCTGGATTCTTGCGTCGATCAGTGCAGAAGGCTGTTCAGCCGCCGAGTCGCTGCTGTCTTTCTTCATCTCCTTACTCTCCCGAAAAACCTTATCCGCTCTCCAGCGTAGCGCCGACTGCGCCAAACGCCGGGCAAAAAAAAGCCCCGCAAAATGCGGGGCAAAGGAATTGGTTGGTTGCGGCCAACCAAAGGAGCATCGTCAAAAGCGTTAACCGTCAGGCGTTACAGGCACTCCTGGGCAGCCCGTTCAAAACTCGACGGTGTGAAACTTGAAGCCAGCAAGTGGCGCTCGTACAAAAACACCTTGCCGCCGTCCTGCGCCTTGTAGGCTTCCAGCACGTTGTCCGCCGACACTTTGCTCGGCACCACGATCCGGTAGCTGCGCTGGGTCTGCGAGACCGTCGGGTTCATTGCACCATGCTGCAACTTCGGCACAACGCATTCGGCGTACTGGGCGGGTGTCTTGTGGGTCTGCAAGGTCAGCGTCGGGTCGTTCGGTGCGGAGGCGCAAGCAGTCAGCAACAAAGTGGCAGACGCCATGGCAGGGATAAAAAAAGCACGCATGGATAAAATCCTGAAAATAAACGGTTCGGTTCTCAAGCAACGTTCAGCGTCACGGGCGCTGCCGTTGCGATTTTTGATTTGGGTGTTCAGCCAGCAGTCACCAGGGCTTTGAGCGAGTCATCGAACTGCTTCAGGGCACTGAATTGCAGATCCCGTTGCTGTTCAATCTGCGCTGCGATCTCGGGCGCTGCCTTGTTGTGGACCCACACCGAAGGCATCTGCTTTTGCACTGCGCCTTCCGCCTTGCCGATGTATTGCAGGTTGGCGTCGTAGAAGCGTGCGGCGAACCGTGCTTCGACCTGGCTGTTGCGTTGCGTCAGCAAACGGTTGTGGGTGTCGAGCATCACCACCACATCCGGATGGGCTTGCACCAATGAATCGAGATTGTCGTAGACGGTCACCGAGAGAAATTGCTGTTGCAGCGAACTCATCAACCAGTCGATGGCCAGTTCCGGATCGGAGCTGTTGACGAAGGCGTCGCGGATCCGCGCATCGAGCGCATCCTTGGCACCATTCACCGCCACGTCGTGATAACGCTCCAGGTATTGCTGGTTCTCCAGCGTGTTTTCGCTGTACAGCACACCCACGGTTTGCGAATGCTGCAGCCCGCTGCTGGCACCGGCGATGGGCAGAAAATGGCACGTACCGGCGTCGCTTGCGTAAGTCGGTGCGGTCACGGCCACCCCGCCCATCAGCAGGGCGACTACAGCCAGTCGGGTCAATGTCTTCATCGCGCAAATTCCTTCAGCAGCGTCTTCGATGGAGGCGATTTTCCGCCTGTCGGCCGCAAAGCAGAACTTGCGTTTCTTGATGGTCACTATTACTTGAACCAATAGTTGCGCAGCGTGCAGACTGCTGCACACTCGATCACAACGAAAACAAATGAGGATTATCCGTGCGAACCTTTGATTTGATCCGCGATGCCGTGCTGCCCGAATTCCGCGACCGGGTGGCCGAATACCTCGTCGAATACGAAACCGTGCTGTGCCAGTCAGCGGACGATTCGGAGTCGGTGCGGGCCGTCGCCAATCAATTGCGCGGCTATCTGCGCGGGCTCAATACCACACGAGTGCTGGGCATGGCGGACTGGGAAGAACTGGACCGACGCGTGCTCGCCACCTGGCTCTAGCGATCGCCCGATGACCCGCTAGACTCTTCAGGCTGCGCCCGCAGCACCGGGCCGCCATGGCCCTGTCGCCAGACCTGGAGGTGTCCAATGAGCAATAACACCGAACCGACGACGTTTACCGGTTGGGCCGCCACATCGGCCGGCGCACCACTGGAGCGCTACAGTTACGATCCCGGTCCGCTCGGGGATGAAGAAGTCGAAGTCGCCGTGGAATATTGCGGCGTCTGTCACTCCGACCAGTCGCTGATCGACAACGACTGGGGCATCAGCCAGTACCCGTTCATTCCCGGTCACGAAGTGGTTGGCCGCATCGTGCGTGCAGGCCCGCAGGTCCGCGGCCTCGAAGTCGGCCAACGGGTCGGCATCGGCTGGTACAAGAGCAGCTGCATGCATTGCTCGTCCTGCATCGGCGGCTCTCATCACCTTTGCGCGACCGCCAAACCCACGATCATCGGCAGCCACGGCGGTTTCGCCGATCGACTGCGTACTCACTGGGCCTGGGCGCTGAAGCTCCCGGACAACATCGACCCTGCCCTCGCCGGCCCGCTGTTCTGCGCAGGCTCCACGGTGTTCAACCCACTGGTGGAATTTGGCATCAAACCCACTGACCGGGTCGGTGTCGTCGGGATCGGCGGTCTCGGTCACCTGGCGCTGCGTTTCCTCAATGCCTGGGGCTGCGACGTCACGGCATTCACCTCGTCACTGAGCAAACAGGACGAAGCCAAGCGCCTCGGCGCCCACAAGGTCGTCGCCTCCACCGACAGCAATGCCTTGAAAGCGATTGCCGGTACTCTGGATTTCCTGCTGATCACCGCCAACGCCAACCTCGACTGGACGGCAATGCTCGCCACCCTGCGCGGCAAAGGCCGGCTGCACTTCGTCGGTATCGTGCCCGACGCAATTCCGGTGCACGTGTTCAACCTGATTCCCCAGCAAAAATCCTTGTCCGCCTCACCGGTGGGCTCGCCTGCCACGGCGGCGACCATGCTGGAGTTCTGCGCGCGGCATCAGATCCTGCCGCAGGTTGAGGAATTTCCGATGAGCCGGGTCAACGAAGCCATCGATCATTTGCGCAGTGGCAAGGCACGGTATCGGATTGTGTTGAACGCCAGCCAGTAAGAGACAGGCAGCAAACTTGCCCTCTCACCTGTTCCAGACCTGCTGACTGGAACAGGTGATCGCTGGCAGGCGTCAGTGATGGCAAGGGATAATGCTAATATGCCACCATTTTAATCCTCAGCAGACTCCGCATGGACGCCACGATTTATCATCTCAAACGTTTATCCCCGATTTTTCTGGTTGTAGCACTGTCCGGTTGCCAGTCGCTCTATGGCATAGACACAACCCCCAAGCCGCCTCCGATTGCATTCGAGATCTTTGATGACGCCCTGAAGGGGCTCCCCACCCCCAACTCGATCGTGCGCGAGGCCGACATCGTCACTTATTTTGTGACATCTCCCGCGAACGGAAAGCTGAATTACATCGCGCGATTTGATGCGGACTGCCATCGACCGGATGCACAAATGGGCTACGCGACCAAATCCGGGCTCGTGGTACTCACGACTGAACGCCGGGGCGCCAGCGATCGTAGACAATTGCCAGACAAGCAAAAGAGCCAATACCTGCACAGCAATCAATTCAAAGACGCATGCGCCCAGACCGCAACACCACAATGGCGAGTGTTTTCGACAGCCGAAGATCAAGTCTGGCAAATGATCGACCAGGCCAACCTGAAAGCAGACGGTAATTCCGTGACGTTCTGGTCAGCCCGGGTGCTACCTGCCGAGATACGGACGCCAGGCTCGTCTTCCTTGTATTCACAGGTCCGGCAACGCTGGACAGCCGACTGCGTCTCGCAGCGACTGACTCCACTCAGCATGTTCCAGCTCAACAGATATGGCCAATTGCTGGGTGGGGAGTTGAAAACCACGATCGAACCGGTTGACCTGAAAAATCTCGACGATGATCAGCGCCGGATCTTTCAACAAGTCTGTACCAGGCCGCTGGCGCTGGATCAGCTCAGACTTTTCACCGGCCGTGAGCTGAAGCCCTTTGTGTTGCCGGAGCCCGAGCTGGCGCCAACCGTCAAGCAGGCCATCGAAGCCTTGAAGATGCCCGAGCCGGAAAAAAGCGTCGTTCGTCTGCGCCAGTCAACGGTCATTACTTCCCAAGGCCAGCCAAGCGAGCCGCCACGCATGGGGCCGATGAATAAATTCCTTCCGGCCAGGGCGGGCAGCCAACTGACCGAACGTTCAGGCTTCGATCTGCATCAGTCGGTCGAATTGAGTTTTCGCGGATTGATCCCCCTCGCCAAATCCACGTTTGCTTATAAAAGACCTCTGGAAACAGAGGAAGAAGGCCTCACCGATCTCAGGTTCACCGGCGACTGGGCGACCATGCCGCTCGGCGCGCATCTGAGTTACACGATTCAAAGGCCTCACAAGTGGTACGAGGAGCCCAAGCCGCTGATCGAAAAACAGTTCAACTGCGACGTCAAGGAACAAAAGGCTGCCAACGAGCTTTATCCGTCCTGGACCGGTACTGCCAAAATCATCGGTTGCACTGGCGCAAACGACATCATCGGTGACGGCACGATCACCTACGCGTATCTGCAGACTTACGGACTGTTTGTACCCCTTCACTTCTCCGGAAAAGGCTGGGAGAAAAAATGGTCCCTCAAGGTCTTTGAGTGATCGGTCCCGGCCTGAGCAGCCATTCGATGTTCAGGCCGGTGCCCAGCGCCGGTGCAGTCCTCGAGCCAGCGCATCAAGGGCAAATCCGAGTACACCGATCAACAGCACCATCGCCATCAATTCCGAGTACGCCAGCCGATCCCGTGTGTCGAGGATGAAGTAGCCCAGCCCTGCGCTGACACCGAGCATTTCGCACGGCACCAGCACGATCCAGAGAATCCCGATCGACAGCCGAACCCCGGTCAACACGTGACCGAGCACGCCGGGCAGGATGACTTTGCGCAAGGTTTCCCAGCGCGTGGCACTGAGGCTGCGGCTCAATTGCAGCCAGCGTGGATCGAGCTGGCGTACCCCGGCGGCGGTGTTCAGCAGGATCGGCCAGATCGCGGCGAAGGTCAGCAGGAAATAGATCGGCTGATCGCCCACGCCCATCAGCATGACCACCACCGGCATCCACGACAGCGGCGAGATCATTCGCAGGAACTGAAAGGCAGGTGTGGTCGCCGATTCGAGATGGCGATAACTGCCGATCATCAGCCCCAGCGGCACGCCAATCAGCAAGGCCAGCAGCAAGCCGACCACGATCCGTTTCAGGCTGACCAGCACATGTTCGTAGAGCTCGGCCCGCCCTAATAACTCAACAAGGCTGGCCAGAGTCGCCTGCGGCGAAAACCGCGCCGCCAGACCATCGCCTCCACCGGCCAGATGTACCCCCAGCCACCACAGCAGTAACAACCCCAGCAATCCTGCCGCGCCCAACAACCCGTGGACGATGGGTGAACTCGACTTGCTCATCAGAGACTGAACTCCTCGCTGCGCTCAAAGCCTTCGGGCAAGCCGAACGCCTTCATCCCGCCGACCGTTGCAATGGCGTTGCGCACGAAGCGGTCGTCCACCAGATCCTTGGCCGTGTGCTGCGGGTCGAGGCTGGCGAGGAAGCCCTTGTCGCCCTCGATCAGCGTGTCCTTGAGGCGTTTGACCAGTTCTTCGGTGTAGCTGGGGAACGGGTACGGCTGGAAGTCGATGCGCTGCTCGTCCCAATGGCTGTGCTGGATCGCGCCGCTGGCCAGGTATTGCTCGCGATCTGCGGCGGCCGGCGCCAGTACGCGGTTCAACACGGTCTGGGCATGGGGTGTGTAGCGGTTGTCGCCGTCCCTGGATAACAGCTTCGCGGCTTCGACGCGGTTGTCGCGGGTCCAGAGTTGCGCCTTGACGATGGCATTGACCACTTTCTGCGACCACTCGGGGCGGTTGTTCAGATCCTGCTCGTGCATGAACACCACGCAGCAGGCGTGATTGCGCCAGACGTCGCCGGTAAAACGCTGCACCCGCCCGACCTTGAGTTCTTCTGCCAACGCATTGAACGGCTCGGCAACGATGTAACCGGCGATGCGTTTGCCGGCCAGTGCCGGCGGCATGTCCGAGGGCGGCAATACCACCAGGTTGACCTCGTTGGCGGCCAGCACGGCGCTTGCCGGTTTGCTCACCGGCAGCAGTCCGTGATCGCGAAACAACTGCTGCACCACCACGTTGTGGATCGAATACCAGAACGGAATCGCCACCGTTTGCCCGGCCAGTTGTTTGACCTCGGTGATCCCCGGGGCCACGGTCAGGCCGGAGCCGCCGACATGGTTCCAGGCCACGACCTTGGCCGGCACCTTACCGCCGTAACGGGCCCAGACGGTCATTGGCGACAGCAGGTGAATCACGTTGACCTGCCCCGACAGGAACGCCTCGATCACCTGCGCCCAACTGCGCAACAGCACCGGGCGCTCGGCCTGGATGCCTTCGGCTTCGAACAGCCCGTTGTTGTGCGCCACCAGCAATGGCGTGGCGTCGGTGATCGGCAGGTAGCCGATGCGCACCGGCGCGTTCGGCTCCGACGCAGCCCGGGCATTGAGGCTGTTGAGCAGCGGCAGTGCGCCACCTGCGGTCAGCAAGGCGCTGAGCTTAAGGAAGTCACGACGTGTGTGAGTGAAGTCGTCCAGGCACATGATCAATCTCCGACGGTTCGGGCAAAGGTTGGGTAAGTGGATTGCGGCTCGCCCGCCGAAGGGTTTTGAGGATATCGATACGCAGCGCACCCAGTTCGTCCACCAGCTCGGCGCGGGGCTGAGGCAGGTCGACGCGCCATTCGCCGAGGATCCGCGCCGGGCTGTTACCCAGTAGCAGAATCCGCTCGGAAAGCAGCAGGGCTTCGTCAATGTCGTGAGTGATCAGCAGCGCTGCAGTGTTGTGCTCGGCGATCAGTTGCAGCAACAGCTGTTGCATGTCGGCGCGGGTGATTTCATCCAGCGCACCGAACGGTTCGTCGAGCAACAGAACTTGCGGCTGCCGTGCCAGGCACCGGGCCAGTGCGGTGCGCTGGGCCATGCCGCCGGACAACTGCGCCGGGTGAAACTGCCGGGCATGTTCCAGGCCGACAGCGGCGATGGCGTGGTCGACCCGCGCCTTGCGTTGCTCGGCACTCAGGTGCGGTTGACGGGCGAAGTCGAGGCCGAACGCCACGTTCTTTTCCAGCGTCAGCCAGGGCAACAGGCTCGGATCCTGAAACGCCACCGCCACCCGTGGATGAGGACCGCTCAGCGGTTCACCGAGCAGGCTGACGCTGCCGCGCTGCGCCGGTTGCAACCCCGCCAGCACCCGCAACAGACTGGATTTGCCGACGCCGCTGGGGCCGAGGATCGACACCACTTCACCCGGCTGCAACTGCAAGTCAAACGCCTCCAGCACCATGTGCCAGCCTTCGGCGCGCGGATAGCCGAGACTGATATCGCGGGCATGCAGCAACGGCTGAGTCATACCGCCGCTTCCCGCTTCTGCCGTTGCAGTTCGGCGCGCAATTGCACCAGGCTCGGCGTGACGATCGGCACGAACGCCGACTCGCGCCAGCGCCGGGCGAACCCGCTGCCATGTTCGGTCAGATAGGCTTTGCCGCCACTGGCCTGCAACTCCAGTTGCACCGCGCTGGCCGCCGATTCGGCAAGGGCGATGCGCAGCTGGAACAACGCAGCGGGCCTTGCCAGGAAGCGGCCATCGAGCAGGCCCTGTTTGAGTTGCTCCACCGTTTGTTGCAACTGTTCGCGCTGTTCGTGCAGCGGCTCCAGCAGGATCGAGCGACCGTCCTGTAAATGGCTTTGCACTTCGCTCAAGGCGCGCCGCGCCAGACCGATGGCCAGACCACATTGCAAGCCGAGAAACGCCGGACGCACCGCCGGCAAAAACGCCCGCGCATCGTCATGCAGCAACCACTCGCGACCGACCTGCACCTGGGCAAAATCGATGGCCGCCGTGTTGCTCGACTGCAAGCCCATCAGTTGCAGATCCGCCGAACGCGACACACCAGTGGCCTCGCCGGGAATCGCCAGCACAAACGGTGAGCCGCCCTCTTCGTGCTCAATCGCAGCGGCGACGACGAAGCCGCTTTTGCGCAGATTGGTCACCCAATGCAACCGGCCACCGAGGCTCCAGCCGCTGCCCTCGGTGCGGGCGCGCACTTGCAGGGCTTCGATACCCGAGAGGAATTTCATCGCATTCGACAGCCCAGTCGCGCCGGCGAGCTCGCCGCTGATCAACGAGGGCAACAGCCGCTCGCGCAGTGCCACGTTCGGGCTCTGCAGCAGGTATTCGATAAACGCCCGCTGGCCCCAGAACACGAAAGCCGCTGCCAGCGAATGACTGGCCACTTCGGCCAACACTTCCACGGCGTCGCTGATGTCGCCGCCGCTGCCGCCCAATGACGGGCTGATACCGACCCGCAGGACATCGGCCGCCGCCAGTTGCGTCAGCACTTGCTGCGGATCGCTGTCGCCCAGGTCCAGGGCCTGGGCGTGGTTGTCCAGCCATTGACTCAATGCCGGATCGAGCATGTCGTTTCTCTCCTTGTACGCAGCGTCAACCATAGACCACGCTGCCTGAATCGATCCGCCGGTCACGCGCGGTACGGCGCCAGCTCCGGGTTGAGCGGCGTATCGGCGAACACGTTGGCGAAGTTGCACAGGGTCGCCAGGCTCACGCCGAGAATCACTTCCAGCGCGTTGCCTTCGGTGTAACCGGCGGCCTTGAACTGGTTGTAGGTCTGCTCACTGACGTTGCCACGGGTGGCGATCACTTCACGGGTGAACGCCGCCAGCGTCTCAAGCTTTTGCTCGGGAACGGTCGCCCGCTCACGCAATGCGCTGACCACTTCCTGCGGCAGTTTTGCCTTGTTCAGCGCGACGGCGGTATGACCTGCGACACAGAAATCGCATCCATGGTTAGTCGCTGCGATCAACTGCACCACTTCGCGCTCGGCCAGACTCAACTCGGCTTTGCCATTGAGCGCCGATACCGTAACGTAGGTTTCCAGCGCGGCCGGCGCGTTGGCCAGAACGGCCAGCAGGTTCGGAATGAAACCGGAATTCTTCTGTGCATTCTCAAGAAACGGCCGGGCCGCTTCGGGCGCGCTTTGCAAGGTGTGTAGTGTGACGCGTGACATGGGCTGGACTCCTGTAGTCGGGGTGTCTGGCCAGTCTGTTGGTTATAAGAATTCCGATCCATATTCTAAAGTAGCGATTACTTGCTCCTGAGTGTTTCCATTAGATGATTTCGTCCAGCCCACTGGTTGATTGGTTATTAGAGAGCCTCGAACTCGACGCCAGCCTGTTCCATGTCGGCCGCTATTGCGGCGGCTGGCACGCCAGCACGCATGGCCTGGCGCGGGCCAGTTTTCACCTCATCGTTCAGGGCCATTGCTGGCTGCACATCGAGGGCGAGGCTCAGGCCTTACGCCTGAATGCCGGCGATGCGGTGTTCCTGCTGCGCGACCTCAACTATCGGCTGTCCAGCGCCGAGGATTCAGGCACTGCGCAAACCTTGCCGCGCCAGGCCATGACGGCTCTGGACAGTCAGGCAGAGGATGGCGTCGGACTGGTCTGCGGGTTCTTCCACTTCAAGTCAGGGTTGTCGTCGCTGATCATCGAAGGCTTGCCGCACTGGATCGTCCTGCGAGCGGGGGATCCTTCCTCGAGTGCGGCGCGGGCCTTGTTCGAGTTGATCCTGGAAGAATGCGAACGCCAGCCGACGCCCTCTTCGGCGCTGCTGGAGCGGCTGAGTCACCTGCTGTTTCTGTATGTACTGCGCCAACAGATGGCCGACAACCCGTCACTCGGCGGTCTGGTAGCGCTGGCGCGCAATCCGCAATTCGCGCCGCTGCTGGACCGACTGATCGAGCAACCCCAACTGCCGTGGTCACTGGAAAGCATGGCGGCCTGCATCGGACTCTCGCGCTCGGCGTTCTTCAAGCGCTTCAACGAACTCGCAGGGCAGTCGCCAGGGCAGGTACTGCTGGCGCTGCGCATCCGCCATGCCTGCCAGTTGCTGAAGAACAATCACACGGTCGAGCAGGTTTGCGCTGCCGTGGGCTATCAGTCGATTGCCGCGTTCACACGGGCGTTTGCCAAGTCGGTGGGGGTGCAACCGGGGGCTTATCGCAAGCAGCATGAGGGGCGCTGAATTAATAACCTAAAAGAATTAATAAATACAAAATCAGTATTTATCGTTATAAAAATATCGGCGTACTCTCAGCTCATCCCGTCATTGATCACAGTGAAGTGCGCCATGAATCCAACCGACAACCTGATCGACTTCGCCGCCTACCGCAAACGCCGCCAAGCTCAGCAACGGGCCCGGGCCATGTGGGAAATGTATGCGCGCAACGCCGGCTACCAGGCTTTTCAGTGGGTGCAGGCCGCTCGTTCCGACGAGCCGCGTCAAGCGTGAACGCACGTGAACCCTCGCGCTTTCTGGCGAGCGCCGACGAACCCGTGCTGGATCTGAACAACCTCGAATCACTGGAAGAAGACCCGATCTGCGAGCGCGTCGCGCAGAACCTGCAACGCCTGCGTGGCAAGCGGCATCTGTCGCTGGATGCCCTCGCCCGCCAGTGCGGCGTGAGCCGGGCGATGCTGGCGCAGATCGAGTCCGGCCGCAGCGTGCCGTCGATCAAGGTGCTGTGCAAAATTGCCAAGGGTTTGAAAGTGTCGGTGGCGGCGTTTCTGGAGCACCGTGCGTTCGAAGGTGTGGCCGTGTTGTCGGCCAGTCAGAGCAAACGGCTGGTGAGTGCCAGCGGCGCATTTGTCAGTCGGGCGCTGTTTCCGTTCGATGTGGCGCGCCAATCGGAATTCTACGAATTACGCCTGAGCCCCCTGGGTGAGGATCACTCCGAGGGCCACGGCCCCGGTGTGCAGGAAAATCTGGTGGTGTCCCAGGGCGTGCTGGAGATCAGCGTCAACGACGAGCGTTATCTGCTGTCGACCGGCGACTCGATCCTGTTCTACGCCGACCAGCCCCACCGCTATCGCAATCCGGCTGACAGTGAGGCGGTGGCCTATCTGGTTGTCACCTACCCCGAACGTCTGGACTGACAAACGCCTTCACCGAATTCCAGAAATGCAAAAGCCCCTGCAGCATCAAGCTGCGGGGGCTTTTTCATGCGCTGTCAGAAATCAGCAGGTGCAGCACATCATCGGCATGCCGTTGCAGCTCATCATCATCGGCATGCTGCAGTCGTTCATCATCTTCATCATCAGGGCGCAGCAGTTTTTCATCATGTCCATGTTCATGCCCGGCATCGGCATGATTTTGCACATCATGCAGTCGGCCATCATGGTGCATTCCATCACGCACTTCATCGATGGCATCGGCATGCCCATCATCGGCATCGGCATCATCATGTTCATCATCGGCATGGCCATGGCCGCCTGGGACATGCACATCATGCTCATGTTGCCGCAATGCATCATCATCGGCATGCCGCAGTCCATCATCATCTGCATCATTTCGCAGCTGTTCTTGAACATCGCCATGTCCATGCCGGCGGCCGGCATCATCTTGCACATCATGCCGTCGTCCATCATTTCACAGGACATGGTCGCCATCATCATCGGCATGCCTGTCATCGGCATCATCGGCATGTTGGCGTTCATCGGCATTTGCATCTGCATGGCGTTCATCATGGTGAAGCTCCCTGAGGATTAAGAACTGGATGAGAAGTTGATGGGGCTGATTCTAAGGATTGGATAAACCGGAACAAGCTGCCCATCGAGCAGCAAAAAGTGCTGTTGAAACGCTTCAAGTGCAGCATTCCGTGCGCCTTGATCCGTTGCAGCAGCAGAGTAGACGCAATGACAGATCTATCAAATGCAAAAACAGGTTTTTCAACGTCCTGGATATGCGATCCAAAACCAAGCAAATAACTTAAAGAAATAATCGTTCTAACCAGCGGGAATTTTTTTCACGCCATCTGCTTATTCCATTAGTTAACGACCGATCCACTTTTTAATCTTTTATTGCTATTACCACCTCCTCCTATAATTCGAGACAGTTCTTAACAATAAGGAAGTTCCATGCCGCAACGTTTCCTGATGGCAGCACTGTTCTTGGCGGTCGCCGGTTGTGCCAGCCCTCCTCCTGTTTCCGTACATACCAAAGACCCCGCCAGCTCAACTCTGCAAGGCGATGCCACGCGCCCGGCGCAGGCGCAGTGGGTGCGCACCGAGTTGTACTTCTCGGTGGGGCCGATTGAAGGCAAGGAAGGTGTGGTGAGCCCGGCGCGCTGGCGCGAGTTTCTCGATCAGGAAGTGACGACGCGTTTTCCGGACGGTTTCAGCGTGTTCGATGCCTATGGGCAGTGGAAGGACCATGACGCAAAAGTGCCTGAGCGGCTGGCGACCAAGGTGATTGTGATCCTGCACGAAAGCGGGCCGAAACGTGAAAGTGACATTGAGGCGATTCGTTTGGCTTATAAGCGGATTACGGGGGATTTGTCGGTGCTTCGTTTGTCGCAGCCGGCGGCGGTGTCTTTTTGATTGCCTGCCCTCAGCGGATCGCTTGCCCTCACCCTAGCCCTCTCCCGGAGGGAGAGGGAACCGACCGCGGGATGCTTCAGAACTACGCCGACGTGAACGTTTTCACCTGAATCCATAATCGACTCGGTATGTCAGGTCGATGGATAACGTCAGACACCTCGGTCGGCTCCCTCTCCCCCTGGGAGAGGGCTGGGGTGAGGGCTTGGCGTAAGATGACTCACCGCAGCCAAGAGCACAGCCCCAACCATCAACACCCCAATCCCCAGAAACGCCCCCAACC